>PLDW01000455.1 GCA_003136315.1 Gemmataceae bacterium
GCTTCGACCCCTCCGGGGTCGGGCTGATCTTGCCCGCCATTCAGAATGAGACCGGGTAATGGGTTTCTTGTGTGCGGTTCGACTCCGCCGTAGAATGCGATGGTCATGTCGGCGAATGCGTTCGGCTCGGACTGGGCGCAGTGAGGCTCGACGATGCGTGTGTCCGCGAGGGTACCACCCGCTCAACCCATCGGATCTCGTCCATGAAGCCCAAACTCTTCATCTCCCACAGCTCGCAAGACGATCCGTTCGTTCGCGAACTCCGCCATGCGCTCGCCGACCACGGGCAGGAGGGGTGGATCGACTCGCGCGAGCTACGCGGCGGCGATCCGCTCTGGTCGGAGATTCAGAAGGCCATTGAGGAAGCGTCGGCCTATGCGGTTGTGGTGAGCACGAATAGCTTGCAGTCCAAGTGGGTTGGCAAGGAATTGCGCTACGCGCTCGAATTGCAAAAACAGCGCGGCAAGGACACGTTCCCCGTCGTCCCGCTCGCGCTGAACGACACCAAACTGGGCGCATTCGAATCGTACTACGACGAGGAGCCGATTTTCATTTCCGTGAGCAGCGCGCCCGGGGGTGTCCAGGCCGCGATCAATCCCATCCTCGTTGCGCTGCGGCTGAGACTGCCGACCGATCTGCCCGCCACGCCACAGCCCAAGGCCGAACCGCTGGAGGATCTCGTCCTCGAACTCACCGACCTCAAATTCCACGAGCAGGACGGCATCCGCCGCGCTTCGGCCCGCGCACGGCTCATCTATGAACCGGCCACGCTGGGGCAGCGCGAAGTCGCCAGCGCGCAGGTGTGGCGATTTGTTGCTCCCATCGGTCCCATCGAGGCCGAGGAGTTGCGCTGGTATCTGGAAAAATACGCGATCTGGCCCAGCGAGTATTTCCGGGATCGCGCCGGCAAGGTCGTGGAAAATCTCGTGAAGTGGGGCCGGCTCCTGCACGATGCGGCGATGCCGGTTGCCCACACGGCGAATGTGATGAAAGCCTGGGCGGGACTGAAAGGTGACACCGGCCGCCGCTTCTCGGTCCATCTGGACACCACGCTCGAAGTCGGGGCGGCCGAGACCGAACTCAATACCGCTCGTGAAGCCGGAACACTGCTTCTTGGCTTGCCGTGGGAACTCCTCCATGATGGCGAGGGCTTCCTGTTCCAGGGTGCGAAGCCCGTGCGAGTCCGTCGCCGCCTGCCGAATACGAAACCGCTCGATGTATCGGTGGTCGCCCCGCCCATCCGTATCCTGCTCGTCACCGCGCGGCCGGAAGACGATGCGTGCAGCTATATCGACCACCGTGCGAGCGCACTGCCGCTGGTCGATGCGATGGAAACCCTCCCCGGCCTTGTTCGTATCCACGTACTCAGCCCGCCCACCCTGCCCGCGCTGCGCGACGAACTCGACCGCGCGCGCCGGGCCGGCGAGCCGTACCACGTCGTCCACTTTGATGGCCACGGTGTCTATGATCGGCGTGTCGGTCTTGGCGGGTTGTGCTTTGAAGACCCGGACGACATCGGGAAGCTCGACAGACGCAAGCACGCCACGGTCTACACCAAAGACCTTGGCCCACTGTTGCGCGATCACCGCATTCCGCTTGTGTTCCTCGAAGCCTGCCAGACTGCACAGGCGGAAAAGGCGTCCGAGTCGGTCGCTTCCGAGTTGCTCAAGGTCGGGGTGGCCTCCGTGGTGGCCATGAGCCATAGCGTCCTCGTCGAAACGGCACGCCGGTTTGTCGAGGCGTTTTACGCAGCGCTCGCCCGCGGCGCCCGGGTCGGCGATGCCATGCTCGATGGCCAGCGCGCTCTGAAAGACAACACCTCCCGCGGTCGCATTTTCGGCGCGGGCGAGTTGAAGCTCGAAGACTGGTTCGTGCCCGTGCTCTTCCAGGAAAAGGATGACCCGCAGCTCTTCCGCAGCACCTCAGCGCTGCAAACCCAGGAGGACTTGCAGACCATTCTGGCGGCGCGCCTCGGCGACGTGCCCCCCGAGCCCACCACCAGTTTCGTCGGCCGTAGCCGGGAGCTGCTCGCGCTCCAGAGGCTGCTCCGCCAGGAGCCCAAAAACCGCTACGCCGTGGTGCGTGGGCAGGGCGGCGAGGGAAAGACGACGCTGGCTGCGGAGTTCGCGCGCTGGATGGTCCGATCGCATCAGGTCCGCCGCGCGGTGTTCGTCTCGGTCGAGACCCACAGCAACGAGCGGGCGGTGATCGATGCCCTCGGCAAGCAAACCGTCAGGAAGGACTTTTCCGCCGCGGGCGAGCTTGCGGAGGCAATCCAACACGTCGAGCGCGCGTTGCGTGAGCAATCGACGCTGCTGGTGGTGGACAACATGGAGAGCATCCTCCTGCCGCCCTACCTGGAGACGCCCGAAGCGCTCTCCGAGGAGGCCGGCCGCGAGCTGAAGGCCATCCTCGCCGTGTGCGAGCGACTGCTGAAGGTGGGCGACACGCGCATCGTCTTCACCAGCCGCGAATCGCTCCCCGCGCCGTTCGATGCGGACCGCCACCGGCGCGAACTGCACCGGCTCGACCGCGAAGACGCCGTGAAGTTCGTCGAGCGCGTGCTGGATGCGGACGGCAGCGCTGGATCGGGCACAACGCTAGATGCCGCGCGCGAGTCCATCGAATCGCTGGTCGATGCGGTCCACGGCCACGCCCGCACGCTCGCCCTGCTGGCCCCATCGCTGCGAAGCCGCGGCGTCGATGCCACCCGCGAAGCACTCGTGGAGCTGATGGCCTTGATGGAGAAGCAGTTCCCCGGCAGCCGGGAGCACTCCCTCTTCGCCAGCGTCGAGTTGTCCCTCCGCCGCATGTCCCCTGCGAACCGGGGCCGGGCACGCGTGCTCGGGGTGTTTCATGGCGGGGTCCAACTGGATGTACTCCGCATGATGATGGAGTGGGAAACGGAGGACGTGGCCACGCTGGCGGGCGAGTTGATCGAGACGGGACTGGCGACGCCCAATCGCTACAACCATCTCACGTTCAATCCCGCGCTCTGCCCCTACCTGCGCGGTCAGATGGAGGCCGCTGAACGCGAAACGCTGACAGCCCGCTGGGGCGAAGCGATGGGCGCGTATGTCGGGTTCCTCGTGCAGCAGCAGAGCCAGAACATCGAGATGGCGGCGTCGCTGGTGGTGCTGGAACTGCCGAACCTGTTTGCGCTGCTCGACCGGGTGCAGGGTGCGGGGGATGCAGAGGCGACGATCGGTCTGGCCACTTCGCTCTACAGCTTGCTGCAATGGGCTGGCAAGCCTCGCCTGCTCGCACGCCTGGGGCAGGTGCGAGATGCCGCTGCCGCGGCGCTGGGCGAGATGTGGAATCACGCGCGATTCGAGGCGCAGCGAACCCGGATTGAACAGCAACTTGCCAGCGGACGGTTGCGCGAGGGGTTCGACGGCGCGCAGCAGTTGCTCCAGCGAGCTCGGGTGGCGGGTGAAACGGCGTATCCCGGTGCCGATTACGATCTGGCAGTTGCGTGCTTTCTGCTGGCTCGGGTTTTGAGGACCGCCGGTATATCGGAACAAGCCTTGCCGTTGTTGGTCGAGGCACAGAAACTCTTCGAGGCCGTCGCCAAGGGGCGTGCCAACAAAAGCGCGGAAGGGATGGCAGGTTGCTGCTTCGATGAACAAGGCGCGTGTCTTCTCGACCTAGGGCGGCTCGACGAAGCTGCGGCGGCCTACGAAGAATGTATCCGCCGCCTGGAGCAACTCGGTGATCAACGCGGCGTTGCTGTCAGCAAAGCCCAGCTTGGATCTGTCCGCATTGAGCAGCACCGCTACAGTGACGCATTGAAGGCTTATGAAGAAGCGCGAGACAGGTTCGCGCAGCTGGACGAACCGGGCTCCGTCGCCGTGAGCTGGCATCAGACTGGCAGGGTGCATGAGCATGCGGGCCAGCCGGAAGCGGCGGAGGATGCCTACCGGAAATCCCTCGCGATCAAGGTGCAGCTTGGAGATGTCGCCGGGCAGGCGAGCACGCTGGGACAGTTGGGGATCTTCTATGGCGGTGTTCTCGGCCGCCCCGAGGAGGCTGCCACCTTTCTTCGGCAAGCGGCGGACAAGTATGTCGAAATCCGTGATCTGGCAAACGAAGGACGAGCGAGGCATGGCCTCGCACTTCGTTTGAAAAAACTCGGTCGCATGCAGGAAGCGCGGCAGGAAATCCGCCGGGCGATCGAATGCAACGCGCAATTCGGCCATGCGTCCGAGCCGTGGAAGACTTGGGGCATCCTCGCCACCATCGAGACAGACGCTGGCAACCCCACCGCCGCCGCGGAGGCGAAACGCAAGGCCGTCGCCAGCTACCTCGCCTACCGCCGCGACGGTGGCGAAAACCACACCACCCCTGGCCGCATCTGCCTCGCCGTGACCCAGTCCCTCCTCGCTGGCGACCCGGCTGCCGCTGCGTCTCTTCTCGAAGGGGTGGCCGCCGATCCCGGCTTGCCGAGTCACGCTCTCACTTTCATCCAGGCCCTTCAGGCCATCGTCGCCGGCAGCCGCGACCGCACCCTCGCCGACGCCCCGGATTTGGACTACACGATGGCCGCCGAAATCCTCCTCCTGATCGAAACGCTGGAAAGGCCCCCGGCCGACCAGGGCTGACGCCCTGGGCGACTCTCTGACGACCCCTTCGGGGCCATGAAAATCCCGTCGTTTTCCGCCCCAACGGGGTGGTCGATCGCCCAGGGCGTCTACCCTGGAAGTCTGGCGATCCCGACCGGTTACACCCGAATCAACAGCTTCCCCAGGGTGCGAGAAACGCGACTCGGGACTAGGATGTATAAGCCGTCCGGAGTACAGAACGATCGAGTTGTTGTCGGTCGGGTCAAGGCTTTGTGAGACCCGACGT
>PLDW01000361.1 GCA_003136315.1 Gemmataceae bacterium
TTTATACGTTCAATCGTCTTTCCGTAGATGCGACAACCTCAACGGCTTCCAGTATGAGGGGGCCATGTCGAAGAAAGGATGAGCAATGACACGCTCCAGGAAAATCGGTGTTCTGTTCCTGCTCGGGGTTGCGGCGGTGGTGGGATACTGGGTCTGCTTTGCCACTGAGTCTGCTGACGGAATCGCGGAACGGATTGGCAACCCGGCGGCTGGACGGATCGAGAAGACCGACGCGGAGTGGCGGTCGGCACTGAGCGATGAGGCTTACTGGGTGACCCGGCGCAAGGGCACCGAGCAAGCCTTCACCGGGCGCTACTGGAACACCAAAGATGATGGGGTGTATGTGTGCGTTGGATGTGGGCAACCGCTCTTCGACTCGGACGACAAGTTCGATTCGGGCACCGGCTGGCCGAGTTTCGTGCGGCCACGCGATGAGAATGCGATCTCGCTCCTGGCTGACCGGGGGGTTCTCGGACGGCGGACCGAAGTGGTGTGTAGCCGCTGCAACGCCCACCTCGGGCACGTGTTTTCCGATGGCCCGCTCCCCACCGGCTGGCGCTACTGCCTCAACTCCGCTGCACTGACATTCACCAAACGGAGCGAGATTGCGGCCGAGAAGGGGCCTGCGCAGGACCAAACGCCACCCGGTCAAAAGCCATGAGGGGGGCCAGGGGTGGATGCGAGCCATTCGTTTAACTCGACGATCATGGCATCAACCGTCTGATACCGGTTCTCCCGATCAATCTCGAGCGCCTTCAAGCAGATTGTCTCCAGGGCATCGACGGCTGCGAGCGATTCCTTCGGCACTCGCCGGGAGCGTGGGAGAATTCCCTGTCGTAACTTCCCCCGCTGCTTTGGCCGCTGACTCGTGAGCAGGATCTCCGCGACCCCTTGCCCCTGGTTTGGCGGTTGATCGTACAGGATCGAGTAGAGCACACCGCCGAGGGCGAACACATCGGTGGTGGCGTCGAATGTGTGGAATTCCCCCCGGGCCTGTTCCGGAGCCATGTATCCGGGGGTGCCGATCACCGCTCCGCCGAACACTCCGGTATTCGATGCGGTCAGATGAGGGCTCGACCGCCCGCGGTAGAGGTCGGCGAGTTCCTCGGAGTCGTTCACATCGTCCACCTTGGCCAGCCCCCAGTCGATGACGAATACCTCGCTGAACCCGGAGACCAGGATATTGTGTGGCTTGATGTCGAGATGGACGACGCCATTCTGGTGAGCATAGTCAACCCCCTGACAGGCGCCGACGAACGACTCGATGAGCTTCCGGAGGGGGAAATTGATGAGGCGGGTGAGCACCCCCTTATCGATTGCAGCGAGGCAGTTCTGCAGGGAGGACCCATCGATCAGCCGCATGGTGTAGTAGATCTGGTTCGAGCGGTTCACGCCGAGGTCGAACACGGGGAGCACATTCGGGTGGAGCAACCGCCCGCCAACCCGGGCCTCCTTCAGGAATTGACCCCGGATGGCCGGTGAAGATCCCTGACCGTCACTCGCCGTCAGCATCATCTTGATGGCGACCTGCCGGCGGAGAATCCGGTCGTGAGCGCGGAGAATCTGCCCCATCCCGCCAGCAGAGATTTTGCCCTGAAGTTCGTACCGCTCTTCGAAGTGGGACTGCGCTGCGATCTGCCGGAGAAGGGTTTCCACTCTCCCGCCGTCGTCCCCGTCATCCCCGCTGGGCGGAACCGTTTTGCCCGGTTCATTTTCATCGTCCAGAGGTGGTCGAGGTGTCGTCTTCTGTCCGGTCAGGACGACGGTGAGGGGCTGGCCGCAGTTCTGGCATTTGTCGGCCGGGAGAGAGAGTCCCGCGCCGCAGTTGCCGCAGGTCGGCAGCACCATGACTCACGACCCCGTTTGGTAGCGTCTTGGCCCCGCTGGTTCGGGGAGGAGACTTTGTGGATTTCGGTCTTCGTATGCTAGTCCGGCCAGCGGCAGGAGGAAGTCGACCGCATTTGTTTGACCTGCCTTTTCGGCAAGCGGCAGAAGAAAGCATACCCTGTCTTTGGGACTTGCCCACGCTGGGCCGCCACGGAGGGCGGCCCCTACGATTGCGGTGTAGGGGCCGCCCTCCGTGGCGGCCCAGCTTTGCAGAGCAATCCTGTTGAACGGGATTGGATCAGGCATGGCCCACTCGACGATCACAGCCGGCGGTGAAAAACTCGTCGGCCCCGTGACAGGTGAAGCCCCCGGTCACCGCTTTACCAGCCGTGGTGGCGGGGCGAGTTCGAGGGGCCGGGCAGGTTGTCCCTTCTCCTTCGGTTTCGGCTTCGATAGCGATTCGAGGAGCAGTTTGAAGTCAGCGCGGTCGCGAAGCGAGGCGAGGTCAGTGTTCTTGGCGATTTGCTCGGCATCCTTGAAGCCAGCTTTCACAGCTTTCTGAAGCAGTTCCATCGCCCGGTCGGCATACTCCTGCTTCTTGTTTGCGACCTTGCCGCTGACGAAGGCGCAGAAACTGGCGAAGAAGTACAACTGCGTGATCACTCTCTGACGATATTCAGATATAGAGGGGAACTCGTCCGCCAGCTTCTCCTGGACGGCCAGAGCCTTGCGAAACTGCTCCTCCGCATCGGACCACCTACGTAAGTTGGCAAGCAGGTTCCCCAGGGTACTATAGGATGTTGGCAGGTCCGCGCGATATTCGGGGCTGGCAGGGTATTGGACCACCAGCTTCTCCCGAATGGCCACGGCTTTGCGGTACTGCTCCTCCGCTTCTGCGCGCTTCCCGAGTTGGTACAAAAGACCCAGGTTGTTGTGAGTCCGGGCAAGATCCACATGATATTCGGGGCTAGTAGGGTACTGGGCTACCAACTTCTCCCGGATGGCCAGGGCCTTGAGGTGTTGCTCCTCCGCCTCCGCCCGCTTGTTCTGATCCATGAACAGGGTTCCCAGGTTGTTGTAGCTCGACGCTAGACCCGCACGATACTCGGGGACTGCTGGGAACTGGGCCGCCAGTTTGCCCCGGATGGCCAAAGCTTTGCGGTACTGGTCCTCCGCCTCTGCCCACTTCCTGACAATAACGAGTAGATATCCCAGGTTGTGGTGGGTCTGCGCTAGGGTTGCGCGGTAATCAGAGACGGCAGGGAACTCGGCCGCCAAGTTGTCCCGGACAGCCAGGGCTTTGCGATATTGCTCCTCCGCCTCCCGCCACTTTCTGAGACCCACAAGGAGGACACCCAGGTTGTGGCGGGTCTGGGCAAGGTCCGAGCGGTACTTAAGGATGGCAGGAAACTCGCCCACCAGCTTCTCCTGAATGGCCTGAGCCTGCTGGAACTGCTCTTCCCCTTCCGCCCCCTTCCCGAGTTGGTTAAGCACGGCTCCCAGGTTGTTGTAGCTCGCAGCCAGGTTCGAGCGGTGCTCGGGGACAGTCGGGAACTGAACCACCAGTTTGTCCCGAATGGTCAGAGCCTGACGATGTTGCACCTCCGCCTCCACGTATCTCCCGAATCGAAGGAGCAGGACTCCCAGGTTGTTGTGACTCATGGCCAGTTGCGAGTGGTACTCGGGGACAGTAGGGAACTGGGCCACCAGTTTCTCCTGAATAACCAAAGCTTTGCGGTGTTGGTCCTCCGCCTCTGACCTTTTGCCCAGATCCATGAGCAAGTTTCCCAGGTTGCTGTGCCTTTTGGCCAGTTGCGAGTGGTACTCGGGGACGGCTGGGAACTGGGCCACCAGCTTCTCCTGAATTACCAAAGCCTTGTGGTATTGGTCCTCCGCCTCTGCTCGCTTTCCGAGACCCGCGAGAAGAACCCCCAAGTTGCCGTGGGTCATGGCCAGTTCCAAGCGGTACTTGAGGTCGGAGGGGAACTCGGCCGCCAACTTCTCCTGAATCGCCACAGCCTGACGAGACTCCACCTCTGCGTCGGTCCACTTACCAGATTGGTTGAGAAGGGTGCCCAGGTTGCTGTGGCTTGAGACCAGTTCCGAGCGATAGCTGGGGACGGCAGGGAACTCGGCCGCTAATTTCTCTTGGATGGCCAGAGCTTTGCGGTATTGCTCCTCTGCCTCCACCAGCCTGCCCAAATCCAGAAGCAAGTTCCCCAGGCTGTTGTGGCTTGTGGCAAGATTTGCGCGATACTCGGGAACGGCAGGGAACTCGGTCGCCAGATTCTCCAAAATAGCCACGGTCTTACGGTACTGCTCCTGTGTCTCGGCCCGCTTCCCGAGTTGGTTGAGCAGATAGCCCAGGTTGTGGTGGGTGGACGCTACCCTGACACGATATCTGGGAACAGTGGGGAACTCAGTCGCCAGCTTGTCCATGATGGCCAGGGCCTTACGATGGTGCTCCTCTGCCTCCACCCTGTTCCCAAGGCCATCGCGCAGCAACCCCAGGTTGCCATAACTTGAGGCCAGCTCTGCGCGATACTCAGGAACGGCGGGGAACTCGGCCACTAGCTTCTCCCGGATGACAAGAGCCCGATGGTACTGCTCCTCAGCCTCCGCCCTGTTCCCGAGGTCATTAAGCAGGAGCCCCAGGTCGTTGTGGCTCACAGCCAGGTTTGCGCGATACTCGGGAACAGCGGGAAACTCGGCAGCGAGTGCGGCGAACTCGTCAAGAGCCCTCCGGATCGCAACCACTGACTCCTCCTTGCGGCCGAGGCGATACTCAATGAAGCTGACCCGAAATGCCGAGTTCGCAGTTCGCTTACGGGAGAGTTCATCGTCGCCTTTCTCGCCTGCGAACTCCTTGTAGTAGCTCAGCACCTCCACCAGGAACTTCTTCTGCTCGGGGGTGATCTCCTTCTGGGTGGCCAGCGAGTCGCCGGTGATCTCCGATGTCATGGCATCTAGTACTTCGCGGGTGCGGTCCCGAGCTGCTTCCGCTCGAGTCTTTTCCACCAGCGCAGCCTGCTCATTCTGCTCCGCAATCACTCGCTGCTTCGCCTCCCGGATGAGTCCGATCGTTGTGCCTGCAATGCCCGCCACCAGAGCGATCAGCACCAGACTTGCCGCTAGCACCGGCCCGCGGTGCTTCCGCAGGAATTTCCGTGCCTTGTAGCCGACACTTGGCGGGCGAGCCTCGACCACCTCGTCGGCCAGGTATCGCTCCACGTCCCGGGCGAGGTTGGTCGCGGTCTCGTATCGGCGGGCGCGATCCTTCTCCAGCGATTTCATCACAATCCAGTCGAGTTCCCCGCGGAGGAGCTTCGACAGCCGGGCGGGCTCTATCCCCCGCGTCGCGGCGATACTCGCACGCGCCTCTGCTGTGCTCAACCGGGCGCTCGGTCGCGGAGGCTCCTCTTCCCGCACCACTCGCAGCATCTCCAGCATTGCAGCGGCCCGAAAGCGGGCCTTCTCCACCGGGGTCGTACCGGTCAGCAGTTCGTACAGCAGCACACCCAGGCTGTACACGTCACTGCGGGTGTCGATGTCGAGATGGTTGAATGTGGCCTGCTCCGGGCTCATGTAGGGCAGCGTGCCGACGACCGCCTGGAATGCGGTGTGGATGGTGTTCTCGGTCAGCGATTGGCCAGTCGCCTTGGCCACACCGAAATCGATCACCTTGGGCACCGGTTTCTCGTCGTACAGTGCCACCAGGACGTTACTCGGTTTGATGTCCCGGTGGATGATCCCCTTCTGGTGGGCGTGCTGGATCGCCTGGCAGACCGGGATGAACAGCTCCAACCGCTGCCGGGGGGTGAGTCGCCGCGCGTCGCAGAACTCGGTGATCGGCACCCCCTTCACCAGTTCCATCACAAAGAACGGGTGGCCATCGGCGGTTGCTCCCGCGTCAAGAACCTTGGCAATGTTCGGGTGGTCCATCATCGCCAGGGCTTGCCGCTCGACCTCGAACCGGGCCAGCATCATCCGCGAGTCCTGCCCGGTGCGGATCAGCTTGAGGGCGACCGTTCGGCGGACCGGCACCGACTGCTCGGCCAGCCAGACCTCCCCCATCCCACCCTCCCCGAGTCGCTCCACCAGCTTGTACTTACCAGCGATAATGTCGCCGACGGCGGCCCCGGTCGGCGGTTCGGGCGAGGCCGAGCCCAGGGGTCTTGGGGTGCCTTCGGCGCGACCGGTGCGGTCAGGGGTCATCGGGTCGGCGGGAGACCGGACCGATGTCCGTTCGGGGCCGGCCGGGACGCTGAGGTCGGTACTCGGTCGGACCGACGTCCGCTCGGGGCTGGGCGGTTCGAGGAAGTTGCCAGCCGCCGCGTGGGCAGCGAGCAGGGCATCGACTCGTTGTCGCAGGTCGGCATCGAGGCCGCACTTGCTGTCGAGGAAGGCGGCACGGTTGGTCGGGTCGGGGATGTCCAGGGCGTCCAGGAAGATCGAGCGTTCGGTCATGGGAGAGCCTCCACAGGGAAGGTACAACCCATCATGCGGAAAGCGGACCCGGAACACGCCAAGAATTTTGGGAAAAGGTTCGCCCAGGGCTTCCGCCCTGGG
>PLDW01000071.1 GCA_003136315.1 Gemmataceae bacterium
GCGGCCCCTCGCCGGGTCGGAAGTTCGAGCCAGTCGGCAGATCCGAGTGCCTCACGAAGACGGGCCACGACCGCCCGCTGCCACTCGGGAAGGCCGTCGTCATCTGTGCCCTCGGCTGCGGCCACGGACTCATCGGTGCCCCCGATGATCTCGCCGGTTTGGCAGTGGAGGAACATGTGGAGGCCCTCCATTGAAATTTCAAACTCGTCGGCCACCTCACGTAGGGAGACACCCTCGGCCATGTGGACCTCGCTCTGTCACCTCAGAAGTGGTGTCGCGGATCTCCTGGAAGGCGAGCGGCAGAAAAAAGCCTACCTGCCTTTGGGACTTGCCCCTGCCGGGNNGGAGGGCGGCCCCTACGAATGCTTGGGTAGGGGCCGCCCTCCGTGGCGGCCCGGCTGTCCATGACTCCTCCTGCCGAACGCCTAAGTCGTCGTTACACCACCCGCTCCCCCCCTATATACACTCTCGCGATATTCAAGTCAGCATCAAGAACCACCAGATCGGCCCACTTACCGACCTCCAGACTCCCCAGCTCACCTCCGATACCCAGAATTCGCGCTGGGGTCAAACTCGCCATCCGCACCGCTTCTGGAAGTGGCACCCCGGCCAAGCGATGCATCGTTCGGACGCCGTGATCCATCCCCATCACCCCAGATGCCAGGGCCGTTCCCTCCCGCGTCACGCCAACTCCGTCTTTCTTCCGGACCCGTTCGCCAGAGCCCTCCGGGCCGAACCAGTATTCCCCATCCGGCAGATCCACTGCTCGCATCGAGTCGGTGACGATGGCCAGTCGGTCCGGTCCTTTCACCTTGTACGCGAGTCGGAGAAGGTCTCCCGTGAGGTGCTTCCCATCCGCGATCACCTCGGTGGTGAGTTCGTCGAAGAAGAGTGTCGCCTCCATCACTCCCGCTTGCATCGGGTACGTCTGCGATTGCCGCAACCGAGCACGATCGGACATCGCACAGAAGAGGTGATCCACGTGCCGGACTCCCCACTCAACCGCCGCCTCCATCTCAGGAAACGTGGCGTAACTGTGTCCGGCGTTGAACCGCACCCCGCGGCCAGTATAGGTGCGAACCAGCCATTCGGTGTTCGGAACCTCGGGAGCGACCGTCACCGTCAAGGGCATCGTCGCGGCCAGTGCGGTAAACGCGACAGCGTTCTCCGCGTCCGGGGTGAGAAAGTCCTGGTCCGGGTGACAGCCCCGTGCGGGACGGGCGAAGTACGGTCCGTAGAAGTGACTGCCGACGATCCGGGCACCGCCCGACACGGTCCCATACAGTTCGCCACAAAGGTCCAGAAAGCGGGTGTACTGGTGCATCCGCGCGACAGTGCTGGTCGGGGTCAGGCTCGTCGTCCCGTGCCGGACGTGGCAGCGACACACGGTCCGGAACGCGTCGGCGGTGCCGTCCATGAAGTCGGCCCCATCCCCGCCGTGAACGTGCAGGTCGACGAATCCCGGAGCGAGGTACATCCCGCCAAGGTCGATCGCAGTCCCAGGTTTTCCCTCGACGGCACCGACAGCAACGATCTGCCCGTCTTCGACGGCGACCCCAGCACCAGCAACGAGCCGGTCTGGCAGCACCAGGGTGGCATTCGTGAGGAGCAGCGAGTTCATGGAAGCAACCTCGGGGATGACCCGATCATACTACCGTCGGCACACCCGGTATGACCCGGAAGATCCTCGCGAGTTCCCCGTCTTCGCGGATTCGGTGCGGTAGCATAGCCGCCCGGGTGGGTGCTACAACAAGAGGGGTGAATTTGTCCGCGGAGGTGCAGTATGGCTCGTCGAAAGCTCTCGGGGCTGCGGCTATTAGTGACCGGTGCATCGCAGGGAATCGGCCGGGCATTGGCTGTGATCGCGGCCAGGAAAGGGTGCCAGGTGCTGGCAGCCGCACGCTCGCAGCCACTGCTCGACGAACTGGCCGCGGAGGTTCGAACGGCGGGTGGGACGATCCAGACTGTCGTTGCCGACGTGACCAGGCCCGAAGACCGGCAGGCGATGGTCGATGCGGCGGTACGGCACTTTGGCGGATTGGATGTGCTCATCAACAACGCCGGTATCGGGGCCACCGGGCACTTCATGGACTCCGAGCCGCAGGTGTTGCGAACGATCTTCGAGACCAACTTTTTCGGGCTCACGGAAACCACCCGGGTGTTCCTCCCGCTGCTGAAGGTGGGCACGACTCCGGCGATTGTGAACATCTCGTCGGTTGTGGGGAAGCGGGCACTGCCGGCTCGGGCGCTGTATTCGTCGAGCAAGTTCGCTGTTGCCGGGTTTAGCGAGGCGATTCGAGCCGAACTGGCGAAGGATGGAATCCAGGTGATCGTTGTGAGTCCTGGCCTGACGCAGACGAACTTCTCGAAGAACATGCTTGAGCAGAAAGCCCGGATGCCGATGGACCACCTGCGCGGGATGACGAGCGAGGAAGTGGCCGAAGCGACCTTGCGGGCGGTGGCGAAGGGCAAAAACGATGTGACGCTGACGCTCAAGGGGAAGCTGCTCGTCCTGGTGAGCCGATTCTTCCCTTGGGTGGTCGACTTCTTCGCCCGCAAAAAAGTCCGCGAGTTATTCGCGGATGAAATCGCCGAGCGGAAGAAGAAGCAAGCCGAACACGCCGTGGCTGCCCCACCTGAGGGCTCTTCCCGTGGCGATTATGTGGGGAGGTGAAAATCCGGCCAGATCGACTTGCCGAGGTTCTGGATCGACCCGCCAATCTTGCCGGTGAAATCCTTCACCCACTTGGCCGCTTCGAGAAGGCCCTCCGCCGAGAGTGAATACCACTTGCGATCGGGCTTTTCGTTGGTGGCCTCTTTGACGAGAAGATCGAGGTTCTTCACGATCTTCGGAGCTTCATCCGTTTTGTCTTTGGGCAGCAGTTCGATCAGTTTCTTGACATCGGTGCTCAACGCCTCCAGATGTTCCTTGCGTTCCCCCGGTGCTTGCTGCTGGATCATGTTCGTGCAGTTCGTCAATGTCTGGCCGACCATGCTGTTCACGACGTTGCCGCCGATGTTAATGCTCTGATCAGCCAGAACGGCTCGTTCAAGTATCTGGGCCACCTCTTCCAGGGTTTTCTTGGTTCCGGTGGACATATGGCACCTGCTCGATGAGACGGTTCGCGAGTTTCGCAGCGAGAGCTTTTCCCTCGTCGTCTTCCGCAAGCCGCAATAGTTGGGGGATAATCTGAAGTCGGACATTATCTTCCCGTCATTTTATCAGCCGCCGAACGGGGTAGGCAATAGTAAGTTGTTGAGGCTGCAATCTCCGGGTGTGGCAATTTTTCCGGGAGCGTGATCGCTTTTCAGCCTGAAAGGCTGAGATTCCTCAGCCCAGGGCAACACCCTAGGGAGACGACCCCACCCCCTTCCAGCCTGAAGGGCTGGGATAACGTCGCGGGCGGTCGTTATCCCAGCCCTTCAGGCTGGAATCAACAACCCTTGGAAACCCAGGGCGTTGCCCTCATC
>PLDW01000458.1 GCA_003136315.1 Gemmataceae bacterium
AGGCACTCGACAAGCGTATGGCTGACTCTATTGTCATCGGTGGACCAGATACGGCGACTCGCGGAGCGAGTCGCCTACTTTCAACGACTCCGACAGTGAATGAGACAACCTTAGCGGGTTCCTGTAATCAGAGGTCTCCGGAGACGAGTGATGCCGCGCCGCCACGGGGGGCGGCCCGGCCTGTTCCCGGCAGGTAGTAATCCTCCATCTGCCCCTCGCCCTGGATCATCTTCACCGGCTTTCTGTGCGGCAATAATCTCATGCCGACACGTTCCGGCCACATCTCACTGGTCGCACCACGAGACGGGAATCATCAGTCCGCGCGGTCCAGGCGACAAAAACGGTGCTATGTTCCGACAACGCAACACCCGAACGGCGGGTCTCCCACCCCTCTGCTTTCCGGTCAGGCGAGCCCGCCGATTTTGCACAAACGATTGACTAGGCGTGTGATATTTCAAAGGCGGCGGAGCCTCGATCTCCCCCGTCGATCAACACCTATCAATTGTGTATTGAGGCGATCATGCCCGCGTGGGCCATTTCCATCCGCGCCAGTCACCCTTCACCTGCCCACGGGTTGGTCAGGGCGTGGTTGATCCTGGAGGAACTCGAAGGTCGTGAGGTTCTCTCACCCACGGTTTACGGTCCCGAAATGAGTCCACCTCCGTTCCCCGAGGGAGGGAGCGTTGTGCTGGTCGGCGACCCTCTTGAGGGTGGGAGCGGATTCTATGTGGAAGACGAAAACGACTATGGCCAAACGTACACGGGCGACCTGATCGCGACGAACGGAGTGGTTCTTGTCGACCCGATGGTGGCCGAGGCCTATGGGGTCACTGTCGCTAACCCAGGTACTCCGGACGTCACCCTCACTGGCCCTCTCGAAGGGATCAACGAATTGATGGCAGTTTCCGGGTTCTCGTTCGCACCGGCTCCGTTCTTCAGTGGGCCGGCGAGCGTCAGTCTGGTCGTGCCCGAACCAGCAGGCGGGGAAGGCTATGGGGATGGTTACGGGCAGGGCTCCGGTTCGGGGTCGGGTACGTCGGGCCAGGCCGAGATTCCCCTGGTGGTTACCCCAGTTGCAACCCCACCGAACGTCACAGTCAACCCCGAAGGCGAGATCTGGGAGCCCTCCGGTCCGGTCACTTTTCCCCCCGGGTTGATCAGCGTTGCGCCCTTCCCGGACCCCTACGGGTCGGAGACCGTCGGGGTGCAACTCTCGCTCATTGGGGTGGACGATCCGACCGGATTCGACCTGTCCGCCACGAGCGGAGTCGTGATCCCGCAAAGCCCGGGGGAATGGCTGATCCCCTACACCAGCCAGGCCCAACTCCAGACCACCCTCGACAGTCTGACTCTCACTCCGCCGTCTGGATTCTCGGGGCGGGTGGGATTGGCCGTGGATGTGACTGTCCTCGATCAGGCCTACTTCCCGGCAACCAACACGACCTTGACCGACACTGCCGACACCGTGCAGTTCGTGCCATTTCGGTTTTTCGTCGGTGCCGATGTGAGTTTGATGGCAGTTTCTGCCCGGGAGGGTCAGACGATGGATCTCGCCGGGGCCATCACGGTGACCGATCCCGACTTGCTCCCCGGAGATGTCGACCAACTGGTGTTGTCTGTGCCTCGTGGGACTCTCCTCGCCGGGCCAGCGCCGGCAAGCCTCAGTGTCAGCGGATCGGGGACCAACACCCTCACAATCGATGGGATCGACGACGACATCAACCAGTTTCTTGCCACTCCCGGAAGTCTGACCTTCGATCCCGGTTCCTCCTTCTTCTCGGGTGGGGTACAGCTGACCGCGACAGTCGTGAACCTCCCGGGTGCGGTCGGGAGTTCAGACAGGAGCAAGGACGGTTCGACCCTGACCAACGCCGTTCCGGGGCCAAACCCGCACACCACCACGACGACCCTGGCATTTACCCCGGTAGCTGAACAACTCGTCCCAGTGGCGAGGGTCGCGGTCACCGACCAGGACACTCCGGTCGAGTTCGTTGTTGGATTACCCGCGCAGACCGACACCTCTGGCTCGGAATCTGTCGCCGTGTTCATAGATGACGTGCCAGCCGGGGCTGAACTGAACCAGGGCACGAACATTGGCAGCGGAACCTGGGCACTGACCCCTGCTGACCTCTCCGGGCTGGTGTTTACCCCACCCCCGGGAGAGGACGGCGTGTTCACGTTGCATGTTCGGGTGGTGGTCACCAAAAACGCGACGGATCTCGGTCTAACCGACACTGCTATCAATACCGCAAAACTCCCGGTCGTTGTCGTCCCACCAGCGATCTCTCCCCAAGTCCGCTCTCGGATCATCTCCAGCGTCATATCGCACAGCGAACTGACACCAGAAGGTGCGCCGATCGGGGTCGGTCCCCTCAACAATCTTGGCCAGGACGAGGCCAGCCTCGTCCTGACGGACCATGAGGACGACGCCCCACCAATGACCAGCATTGGGTTGCCCCCCCCACCCAACGACAGCCGGCCTGGGTCGGTTGGTGTCGGGGCATTGCCCGGGATGATTTTCGGGGCCACCCCTGTGGCCAGTCCGTCAAATGCGAGCGGACAGGTGAGCGGTGTGTCGTCCGGTCGGTCGCTGTTCTCACAAGCCGAACCCCCACTTCCGGTTTATGTGGGCATCGGAGACCGGCATCCGCTCCCTCCTATCCTCCCACTCGACCAAACCCTCCCAGTTGCTGGGTTCAGTGACTCCGGCGGCGACAGCCTGACCCTGATTGATCAGTTGTATCGGGACGCTGCCGGACCCAGCGTGACCCAGGATGTGATGGTGACGCTCCTTCTCCCCCAGGGTGGGGATCTGTCCCAGGACGGCGACCACTCGGCCGTTGCCGTGATAGCCGCACCCATTTCGCCCGGACCAGAGTCTGACTCGACCCCCTCGTCTCCCGCCCCCGCGGAGCCAGTTGGGCCACAGTGGTGGCTGATCGCAACAGTCGCAGCCGGACTCGCTGCGGTGGGCTGGAACGCTCCGGCTCGCCGGTGGGCGGCCTGGGTTGGCCGCCGGATCGCCCGTCTCCTGACCCCACCGATCCCCAGCCAGGATTCCGCATGACCCCGCACGATCCTCACCTCACCCCGTCCTCCACCGATGCCACCATGCTTGGGCCGACCTCGGGCCGTGCGGCAGACGGCATGGAGATGGTGTCCGGGGCGAACCAGGACACGGTTGTCCCACCCCCGACGGCGTCTGTGACTCCGCCTCCTGTGACTCGGGAGGCAGCGACTTTCGGTCGGTACGAATTGCTCAGCGAACTGGCCCGGGGCGGGATGGGCGTGGTGTACCGAGCCCGACAGCAGGGGCTCGACCGGCTGGTCGCGTTGAAAATGATCCTCGGGGTTGGTGTCGACGCGGACACCGCCGGGCGCTTCCTCCGTGAGGCCCAGGCGGCTGCAGCCCTGGACCACCCGAACGTCGTCCCGGTGTACGACAGCGGGGAAGTGGGGGGTCGCCCCTACTTCACGATGGCTCTGATCGACGGGCCAAACCTGCGGGAGTACGTGGAGGCCCGGGGGACTCCGCCGATGGTCCAGGCGGCCGGACTCTTCGCTCAAATTATCGCTGGGGTGGCCCATGCCCACCGGCATGGGATCATCCACCGCGATTTGAAGCCGGCAAATGTCCTGATCGACCAGGACGGGCGGCCCCGGGTGACCGACTTCGGGCTGGCCAAACGGGTGACCACGAACGCCCACCTGACGGCCACAGGTCAGGTGGTCGGAACCCCGGCCTACATGTCACCAGAACAGGCCCGCGACAGCAAAGACGTTGGCCCCCCAGCCGACGTGTACGCACTGGGCGCGATCCTCTACTTCCTCCTGACAGGCCATCCGCCGTTTGAGGGTGGCGGAGTGACGGACCTGCTCATCAAGGTGGTCACCGAACAGCCCACCGCTCCGAGTGTGTACAACCCCGGTGTCCCGACCGCCATCGAAGAATTGTGTCTGCGGTGTCTGGCGAAATCCCCTGGCGATCGGCCTGCGAACGCGGAAGCCCTGGCAGTCGCGTTCGCTGCGGTCGCTGCCCCGTTCCTCCCGGTGTCGTCCGGGAGCTTGCCGCTGATCGGTGGCGGGCTGCCCGGTGGGTTGACTCCGGTCGATCCGTCTCGGGCCGATGCTCGGACGGTCCTCAGCGCGCCGATCCCGTTCCCGATCTCCCGGCCGGTCCCGCTCAGTCCGGCAACGACACCGGCCCCCCAGCCGGTCGCGCGGACTCCAGCTCCTGCTCCTCTGGCACCTTCGGTCCCCTCGACCTCGGGGACGACCGATTCAGCCGAACCCCCCGGACGCCGGTCGCTCACCGCCGGGCTACTCGCGGCAGCGGTGCTCCTTGGTGGGGTCATGGTGTACCTTCTCGTCCGGGGTGGGAAGCCGGTCGACCCCGGCCAACCGACACCCGACCAACCCCCACCCGACCAGGCCGCAGCGATCACGCCCGCGCCATCCCTCGCCACGTTTCCGCCTCCAACCCGAGCCGATTTCGGCCTGCGGGTGGAACTCACCGCTCCCGCTGCTCGGAAAGCCCCTGGCGCGGTGGTACACCTGTCCCCTGGCGCTCCGATGCAGATCCATCTTCGCGCGGACCGGGACTGTCGCGCGGTGGTCTGGGCGATCGATCCCGCCGGACACGCCACAAAGCTGTTTCCGAACGATGACGACCCGGACGACCGGCTGACCGCCGGAGTTGAGCGGATTCTCCCTGGAAACCAGGGCTACATCCTGGAGGCCACCACGACCGAGGGCGACGGGGCGGAGCGATTGCGGGTCGTCGCGACCACGGGTGAGCCGCCAGCTTACCCACCGGGGGCCAAGTCGGGCCGGTATTCGTTCTACAGTTCCGAACAGGATCGGGAGAAATTGGCTTCCGCTGTCCGTGGGGTGTCGATCAAAAAGGTCTCGACCGGTGGCGAACCGGCCGGAGCGGTGGCCGAGGCCGAACTCCTGTTCCGCGTTCAAAAGTAGTTTGGGCGTAACCGGTCGGGCTCGCATTTTGGCGGCCCGGGGGGTGTGGAGTCGGATGGAGCCGGGTGGTATCGCTCGGCTCAACCCCCAACAGTCGAGTCCAAGCCAACTGGCATCGGTGGGCGGACCAATCGACCCCTTTGGGGTCGCAGCGATTAGCCGGGGGTCGGGCGCAGCCCTACCCCCGGCGGCGTAGGCGAACACACCAACCACTCGACCACGGCAGACACACCAGCTCTCGACTGAGGTGTGTCCACCAGCGGTGCTGCCTCCGGTCGCCCCCGTTCGCCCGCCGGGGGTGTCGCTGCGCTCAACCCCCGGCTACACGCTTCGACCCCGCTGGGGTCGGCTGGCGGTCGGGACGGGTAACCAACCGAGATCGACCGGTTACGCCCAAGTAGCTCCACAGGTCTGTCATGATTTCTCCCCTCGTCCTCGCTCTGGTCGCCACCTTCGCCCCCGCTGCCTCGCCTGACGACCCGGCCACGGCGTTCCGCCGGGCCGAGGAATTGTGCGCAGCCGACCGGTTCGGTGAGGCCGAGCCCTTCTACCGGGCCGCGCTCGCGACTTACGACCGACAACTTCGGCGGCAAACGTACGACCAGTTGATGCGTCTGTACATCCGGTCTGGGCGAGAGGACAAGGCGATCCAGTTGTCGGGTCCGTATCGGGATTGGCTCCGCATGGTGGGCGATCCGTCCGGAGAGGCGGAAATGGATTTGCTCGTGGCAGACTGCCGACTCCGGTATGGTTATCCGGAGGTGGCAGAGGCTCATCTTGCCGCCGCGCTGGCTGCCACTACGCCACTCCCGCCCCAGCGGCGACTCGAAGCCTTGCGACTGCGGGCCGAGTGTACTGCCCTTCGACGAGATCCTGCAGAAGCTGGGCGGTGGGCCGATCTGGAGGCCGCTGCCACCGTGGTCGGACGGGAGGCGATGGTGATCAACGACTTCCCCGGCCGGGTGGTCGCTGCACGCTTCCTGAGCGAATCCAAGTACCGACGTGGCGACCGGGTTGGGGCCTTGGCTGCTCTTGACCCACTCCCCGAGATGCACGATCGCCTGGCTGACCCGGATGGCCGTCGGGACACACAACGGCAGCGGGCGAAGCTCATCGCTGCCGGAGGCGGTTTTCCGGACGCCGCGCCGCTGTTTGCCGAAGCGCTCAGCCTTCATCGCAAGCACCACCCCGGACAGCGGTTGATTGCTGGCGATATCCTGGTCGAGTGGGCGACGGCAGCGACCACGTCCGGACGCCCTGCTGATGCCACCCGACTCCACGCCGACGCGGCAATTGAGTTTCGCGCTGCACTCGACGCACCCGATTCTGATGGCCCGCTCGCGGCATTCGTCCGACTCCAGCAGCTCAGCCGGTCGGCCCGGCAGTTCCGGCTGGCTCTTGAGCTGAGCCGAACGGCCGGGGAACGGTGGTCCGGTGACCCACTTGTGGACGCCCGGTTGGCTGCTGACCGGGGTGGACTGGAGCTGATCAGCGCGGCTTACCAGACTGCCCGAACCCTGCTCACCCGGTCCCTGGCCGAGACCGATGCGACCAACCCACCCAACCTCCGGGCTCTCCCCCAGGTGCTGGTCAACCTGGCCACGGCCGAACTCGCGTGTGCGACGCCGGAGCGGGCCGACCCGCTCCTCACACGCTGCGTGGGACTGTATCGCACCCACCGCCTCCCACCAGACCCCGTGTTGGCCGAGTGCGAGTACCTCCGCGGGGTGTCGGCGGCCCGTCGCGGTGAGTTCTCCCCGGCCATCGCGTTCTTTCGCGCGGGGCTCCGCGTGGCCGAACAGGTCGGCTCGACAGCCGATCCGGTGCGATTCAACCTGTGGCTCAACATTGCCCTGATCCACAAGGAACAGGGCGATCCGGCCGCAGCCGGAGACGCCCTGACCGAGGCCACAGGAATCCTCGCTCGGTCCGCCGATCCAGACGACCTGAACTCCGCCCTGATCGATGCTGTCCGGGCCGACCTGTTCGTGGCCCGGGGGCAGATTGCCCCGGCTCTTGCCCTGCTCCCCGGAATCGAAACGGCCTGCACCCGACACGGGCTGCGGGGTGGGTATGTGTGGACGACCGCCCGGCACGTTCGCGGGCTTGGCTTGCTGGCTGCTCGCGACGTCCCGGCCGCCGAGGCGGTATTCGCCGAGCTCGCTGCCACTCACCGCCGGGAGGGTCACGTCCTTCTCGCCCGGACTCTCAATGCTCTCGGAGTGTGCGCGGAGCTACAGGGCCATGACTCGGACGCCGCCGCCCATTTCGGGGAGGCCCGGACGTTCCAGGCCACTCGTCCCGGATGTCCACCCGTGACACGCGCAATCACTCTCTGGCGTCTGGCGGTGCTGGCCGACAAGGCCGGTCGGTCGGTCGAGGCAAAGGCCCTGCTCGGGGAGGTGTTCGACGTCGCGGACCGCGCCCGGATGAACACCTTTGGCGAGGCCGCCCAGCGAGCCCAGTTTTTCGCCCAGTTCGCTCCCGCGTTCGAGTTGCTCGCCCGATGGGCTGCCCGGGACGGCGATGGCGACGCGGTTCTCCGGGTCGTCTCCCGCAGCCGGAGCCGGACCCTCCTCGACCAGACTCTCGCTGCCGGGGTCGATCCCCGGGATCGACTCACCGGAGAGGTCCGAACCGTGCTCCTGGCTCGGGAGGTCGCAGCTCGTGCGGCTGTCTCCCGGCTTCGCGGGCAGGCGATGCTCCTTCCCTCCGACAGCTCCGGCGACCCAGTCGCCAGGGCGCTGATCGCCAAACTGGATGCCGCCCAGAAGGAGTATGCCGACACCTGGCAAGAAATCGTGAACGCCGACCCCCTCACCCGGGTGTTGACCGATCCCGGGTTTGCGGATGCGTCTCTCGCCCGGGTCCGGCGCGAGATCCACGCAGCCGATGGGGTACTCCTTGTCTACATGATCGGACGGGACGAGAGCTACGCTGTGCTCGCAACCGACCCGGCCGCCCCGGCCGAGGTGTTCCGTTTGGCTGTGACCCGCGGGCCGACCGACGGGATCGCCGATCCACCTCCGGCTGCGGCAGGCGACCGGGTCGGGTTCCGCGGGGTCGCTCTTCGACGGACCGCTCCCCAACCGGACCGACCACCCCCGGATCGGCAGACTGTCCCTCTCACCGACGCAACCGCCGGACGGCTGGTCGAATACTATCTCCGCCAGATCGCCGATCCCGGGTTCAACCCGACCCGTGGGATTTCCGTGGTCTCGCGAAAGACCCCCGGCACAATGGTGGCGACCGCGCCAGAAGCGCTCGGTGATGCAGTGCTCCCACCCGCTCTCCGGAACCGCATCCGGGCGACCGGCGCAAAGCGTTTGGTGGTCATACCAGATGGACCACTTCACAAGCTCCCGATTGAGGCTCTGCTGGTGTCCGGCGGACCGACTCCGCGGTATGCGCTGGATGAGCTTCCGGCGGTCTGTTACGCCCCGTCACCGGCGGTTCTGGCAGTGGTCACGGGCCGTCCACGTGCGGCCGGGCCGGCATCGCTACTCACCGCTGGGAACCCGGCCTATCCGGATGATCGGCTCGCGAGCGCGGCTCCCACCCGCGGGTCCGTGAGCGGTGGGCAACTCCCCCGACTGCCGTTCACCGCGATCGAGAGTCGGCGGATTCGGGAATTCTTCCCCACCAACCGGATCACGGCTCTGGAGGGCGAAACGGCCACCGAGGCGAATGTGGTCGCCGGCATCCCGGGCAAACGGGTTATCCATCTGGCTGCCCACGGGTTCGCCGATCAGTCGTTCGGGAACCTGTTCGCAGCGGTTGCCCTCACCCCGCCCCCACCCGGCCAGGAGACGCCCGACAACGATGGCTTCCTGACCCTGCACGAGATCCACCGACTCCGTCTGAGCGGGTGTGAGCTGACGGTCCTGAGCGCCTGCGTCACGAATGTCGGTCCGCAGCGACCACTTGAGGCCGGTGTGACCCTGGCCGGAGCATTCCTGACGGCCGGGTCGCGGGGGGTGCTGGCGAGTTGCTGGTCAGTGGACGACCGGGCGACCGCCGAGTTAATGGCAGCTCACTTTGCTGCTGCCCGGCTGGGGGGGGACACCCCGGCGTCCCAGGCTGACGCTCTCAAGGCCGCCCGCCTGGCCGTCCGGGCGACTCCGGGCTGGGAGGCCCCGTTCTACTGGGCACCATTCGTCTTCCTCGGCCCGCCGGATTAAACCGTTTGACCCGCCCCCCGCGGACGTCATATCATCAACTTGCGCTCGCCAGCCGCCCGGGGGATCTTCCCGATGTCATTCGCCGCCACCCGCATCGCCAGTGTTCTTCTTGTTCTCGGTCTGGGGGTTCCGGCCGCCGCCCAGCCCGAAACCGACCCGGTGTATGATGGGAGGAAATCGTCGGAGTGGGTGAACGTCCTCCAAAACGACCCCTCCGCACGGAAGCGATCACTGGCGGTAATTGTGCTCGGCAACGCCTGGTCTCAGCACCAGTACAAGGACGGATTGCGGAACGTGGGACGGGCACTCCGGGCCGATACGAGCGCGGCTGTTCGGAGCCAGGCTGCGATGACTGTCGCTGGCTTCAAGCCCGATGCAGTGCGGGAGATCGAGACGGAACTGTCCAAGGCTCTGGAGACCGAGAAAGACCCCCGAGTTCGGAAGGAATTGACCGTTGCCCTCGGTCGGTTCCCGGATGTCGCGAAGAAGGCGGTGGGGCCTCTCACGGGTGCCCTCAAGGATGCCGACGCCACAACCCGAGTGGCAGCGGCAGAGGCACTGGCCAAGGCCGGTGCGGAAGCGAAGCCCGCCACCCCCGAACTCATCCGACTCCTGGATGATCCCGATCGGGCGGCCCGACAGGCCGTGGTGTTTGCACTCGGCCGGATCGACCCTGACAACCCCTCATTTGTTGCCGCCGCCTTGATCAAACGATACGGCGAAGAAAAGGAAGCCGAGATCCGGCGTGAAGTGCTCGTCTCGCTCAAATTGCTCGGGGACAAATCCGAAATGGTGGTCACTGCGTTTACGAAGGCCCTCGCCGACCCGGACGACGAGACCCGGACCGTCGCCGTGAGGACGCTCGGGACATTCGGCACCGAAGCTCGTCCTGCCGCCGATGCATTGCTCAAACTCGCCACGGGGTCCAAAGACAAGAACATCCGGGTGGATGCTGTGAGAGCATTCGGGTCTGCACTTGGACCGGGCCTGAAGGGCCGTCTCAAAGATATTCTGCCTTTGACGGAGAGTGACCCGGATTTCGAGGTCCGGCTGGCTGTGGTGGAGGAGATCGCGGCACTGGGCAACGCTATCAAGGACGACAGAGAGACGATGGCAACACTCCGGAAGCGGCAGAGCGACCCGCAAGTGAAAGTCCGGGAAGCTGCGGCTGCCGCGATCCGCCGAATCGAGCGGAAGCCGGAGAAACCACCCGAGAAGAAACCGTGATGCGCTTCCGGATCGACTTGACCGGTCTCCTTGGTACGACACGACCTGCGCTCCGCAGGGTCGACAATTGACCGGCTTCCTCCCGCTTCACGCGGCTGGCAGCGCGTCTTGTTCAGCGGCCCCATCCCATCCGTCACAACAGTCACAAATCGGTTGACTTCGTTCAGGCCCGTTCTAGATAAGGGTTGAATCGCCTGAAATTCAGCTATCGCGATAGCCCGCTTGACCCCTTCCAGCGGCGCTCGGAGAAGCCCTGATGTCCACTTCGGGCACGCTCTCGGCCGGACTGGCATTCCTGCCCGGCTGGTGGCAAGAGACGACCGATCCCACCGCCTTCGATGGTCTGCTCGCCGGCCTGGTCCGCGCGTGTGGGTGGCGAGCAGCCGGATTCGTCTGGCCAGCAGAGACGATTCCTGCTGTGGTCAAGGTTGCTCCGGCCGGGATTGGATCTGACGCGATCGTACCGCCAGAAGTTTTTGAGGTGGCCCGATTGATCCGGGCCGGTGACCGCACGGTCACGGTTCAGTCGCCGAACACGTCCGGCCGTGTGTATGCCGGGGTTCATACTCCAGGCCGCCCACTCGGTCTGGTGTGGGCGGAGCGACTCCCCGGGCAGTCCTGGTCCGAAGACGAGCGGGCCTATCTGGCGCTGGTCGGCCGGGCGATGGAACGGTCACCGGCGGTGGCAGTGGCAGTCGGCCCGATGATCGATCCGGATCGGATCGGGCAGCGTTTGGCCGATGCGGCCGTGATTGCCGGCCGGATGGCCCACGATTTCGACAACATCCTCACCGGGATTATGGGGTTTGCCGACCTCACCATCCCGCTGCTCCCCGCAGGCTCGCAACAGGCCTCGTTCGTTGCGGAGATTGCAAAGGTTGGGCAACGAGGAATCGTGTTCACCCAGCAACTCCACCAGCTCAACCGTGGTGGGCAGGCCCGACCAAACCCTGGCTCCGTCATCGCGACCCTCGGCCGGGAGGAAGTCCGGCTCCGAGCCTTGATGAATCCAGCCCTGCGGATCGAGAAAGATTTGCCTGCGGGTCTCCCGGCCGTGGCGGTCGAGGCTGGTCCACTCCAAGCGGCCCTGGGTCACCTGTTTGAAAACGCTGTCGATGCCTGCCCCCAGGGTGGGGTCGTGCGAGTCTCAGCTCGGGTGGTCGATCTGACGGAAGCCGAGGCGAGTGGGTTTCTCGGGAAGGTCTCGACTGGCCAGCACATGCTCGTGACGATCACCGACTCCGGGGTCGGGATCAAGCCGGACGTCCGTCGCCGGCTGTTCGTCGAGCCGTTTTACACCACCAAGGTCCGCCACCGGGGGCTCGGTTTGGCCACCACATTCCGGATCGTGACCGCGCATCGGGGAGGACTCCAGATCGACCCGGTTCCCCCTCCGGGTACTGGCACCCAGGCCCGGGTCGTTCTACCCCTTGCCCTGAGCCGACCGCCGTCACCCTCCACCGCAACTCCGCCTCCTGCCAACCCCGGTGTCCACCCGGACGCAGTACGCACCCCGGGGCCAGCTACAACCACTGTCCGAGGATAACCCACCATGCCACTTGATCTCGAAGACCGCCTGATCCAGACCCCGCGGCCGATGCGGACACCGGCTCCTCTGCGGGAGCTTCAATCGTCCGGCGACATCCGGATCTTGATTCTGGATGACGACCCACCGACTTGCGCGGTCATCCAGTCGGCCCTGTCGAATCGGGATTTCCTGATCGACACGGTTTCGGACCCGGTGATGGTGGAGAGCGCTCTGCGATCCGCCCAGTACCAGTTGATTGTTCTCGACTACGTCCTGCCGGGATTGGAGTCAGATCAGGTGTTCGCCTGGATTCGAGAGACTCAGCCGGATGCGAATGTGGTTGTCGTTACCGGCTACCCATCGGTCGACAGTGCCCTGAACTGCCTCCGGGCCAGGACATATGACTACCTGACCAAGCCGTTCCAGGTGGACCAACTCCGGGAGATTGTGTTCCGGTGCCTGGAGAGCAAGGGCTTGCTGCGGATGACCGAAGAGGCCCTCCGGGAGTCCCTCGGCAGTGCGATCCGGGAGCGCCGAAAGGCACTTGGGCTGACCCTCTCGAACATGAGCGACCGGACCGGGGTATCGCTTGGCTACCTCAGCCAGATCGAACTCGGGAAGAACTCGGCCTCGATCGAGACCCTCTACCGGATCTGCCTGGCCCTCGGGATGAAGATGAGCGAACTGTTCCAGTCCGTCCAGCGATGCTAAGGGACCGTTGGCGGAAGACGAGACGCGAACGACACGCGGCCCGGGAAGACCCGGGCCGCAGTCGTTGAGGTCAACGGGATGGGCCGGTCCGGGATACTGATCGAGGAACCCGCTGGACCTGTCTCAGACAGGAACCCGCTGAGGCTGTCCCATTCCAGGAGCAAGCATCGGTCNNTCACGCTCGGCAGGAGCCTCGCTGCGGATTGAACCGAACCCCCTTCCCCAAGAGGAAAGGGGGAACCAGACGGCGGTTCGAGTGATTTCGAGACGCGAATGGCTCAGGAATTTCGGGAGTAGCTACCACGGTTGCCGCGAGGCCCGCTGTCGGTCCGCGGCCGATTCTCACGGGGCTGAGCCTCGTTCACGGTCAGGCTCCGGCCGCCGAACTGAGCCTGGTGCAGGGCCTTGATGGCCTCCTCCGCACCTTCGGCCAACTCGACAAACCCGAACCCCCGGAGCTGACCGGTTTCCCGGTCGGCTGCAATGGTCGCGCTCAGAACCCGTCCGTAGGCGGAAAACATCGTTCGCAGCTCGTCGGAAGTGGCATCGTACGGGAGGTTTCCGACGAAGAGTTTCTTGCTCAACAGGTCTCACCTTGTGGGCTTCGCAGCCCGGGAATGGGGAATCCGCGGCCGGAGTGGACGCGGACTGCTACATGGGCGGGTTGGTCTGCGGCGTCAAGACAGAGTTGAAGATCCTGGGGAATTGCGTTTAGACAACTCAGAGGAGACAAACCTGGCTTGGTCAGCTCGTTGACGCGACGGAGCCTGGCTGTGTTTTGGTGTGGAATCCGCCTCGACGACACCCGAAACTCCCCCCGCGACACGGATAGCTCTTCCGAGTCGCGAGATCCCGGTGCGCCAGGCACACCGGGGAATGGCGTGTTTTGTTCCTGCGGGCTGGTCAGTAGCGGTTGCCACCGCCGTACCCGCCCCGGCCGCCACCGCCACCGCCACCACCGTACCCGCCACCACCGCCGCCGGATCGGGGTTCTTTCGGCTTGGCTTCGTTTACGGTCAGCGCTCGGCCGTCAACCATCTGGCCATTCATCCCGGTGATGGCGGCCTCGGCCTCCCGGTCGGTCGACATCTCGACGAACCCAAAGCCCTTCGACCGCCCGGTGTCCCGGTCGGAGATGAGCTGGGCCGACTGGACGTTCCCATACGGGGCGAACATCTCCTGGAGTTGACCCTGGGTCACATCGAACGACAGGTTACCGACGTACAACTTCTTGCTCACGATCACGTACCTTGCTGGGCCTTCAGGCCCGGAACGGACGGCGCGCAGCCGAAGTGGCCGCGCACCGGACAGGGGCGGAATCACTCAGCCAACTGTTAGCAGTGTGCTGGTCCTGAACGACAATACCGGTTTGGCGATCTTGGGGCCGTGAGATGTGAATTCAGATCTGACAGGCCAAGAACGAACAAATCGAGAGAGTTGCACAAGCAGTGAATCATCCCCTGACGGGTGGGTCAATTGACCCTCCACTCTGGGATCATATCGAATCGCGACCCCGGCGCGAACCTCAATCTGGGGATTTATACCGAGAATGCCATTTGCCAGGGGGTTCGGCCAGCACGAATACACTGCGGAGGTCGGAACAGTGACGGAAGATACGTCGTTGTTGAGGCGGGGCGGACGAGTTCGTCGTGATCTTAAAAAAAGCTGTTGGAGAGGGAGAAAAGCAAACGGCCCCGGACATCGCTGCCCGGGGCCGTCAAGTTGCGGGGGCGGGAATTGAACGCCGCGACCTGCAGGTTATGAGCCTGCCGAGCTACCACTGCTCTACCCCGCGTATTCACATTACCAACCCCCTAGCCAATCGTCAACCTGATCGGAGAATTCGAGTGCAGTTCGAGAGGAGTACACGCCATGCACCCCGGCACCGTCACACCCCGGCGTTCTCTTCCAGTTTCCCGAACCGCCAGGCTCGCCGCTCGTTCCATCGCCAGACGAATTGGGCCACCACGACCAAAGCGGTGGTGGTGGCCACCAGTGCAACCGCCAGTTCGCTGTTCGACCAGTCCGCCAGTGGTCCTCGCAGCATCGGAACATCAGCCGGGACTGGCCCCATCAACGCTCGCCGCATTCCCTCCAGCCAGTAGGTCGTCGGCAACGCCCGGCTCACCGCCTGAACCCACTCCGGGAGGATCGCCAATGGGAAAGCCACTCCGCTGAGTAGGTACACGAGCCCGCCGATCCCTTCGCTCAAAAACATCCCATTCCGGGACATGTTCAGGCAGACCCCTGCCAGGATCATCCCGCCGGCCCAGAGCATGGCCGCCCCGATCAGCAGAAAGAGCGCCAGCCACCCCCAAGCAACCCCATCGCCACCCATCGCGGCCCGGAGGTCGGCGAAGAGCAGTAATCCGGCAGCGATATTCAGCGCACCCCCTACTGTGCCCTCGCTGGCCCGGGCCAGCCCCCGACCGAGAAAATACGTCTGGAAGTGGGCCGGGCTGATGTAGATATACTTCATCATCCGATACCGCTCGCGGTCGGTAATGACCGCGTAGCTGAGCCCGAACATGACCGACCCCACCAGCCCGAAACAGGCGTTTGACACATACAGATACGGGAGGAACTCGGCCGGCACCCGCCCCCCTGTCGCGCTGCGTGCTGCGTAGAACATGCAGACCAGCATCAGCGACCCGCAGACCGGCTTGACGACCATATAAAGGACGAACAGCCACGGGTTCGCCCAGTTCGTCTCAAGCTGCCAACCCAGCCAGGTGGCAAGGCGGAGGGTTCTCAGGTGATTGAGCATGGGGGGTGGTCAATCGTTGGTGGTCAATGATTGGTAGTCAATGGTCAATAGTTGGTGGCCAATGGTCTGCTACGATCTGATCAGTTGACCCACTCACCTAATCCAATCAGCACAACTATTGACCATTAACCATTAGACCCACCGGAGACTCGTGCGTGCTGAAGACCCCTGTTGGCCGGTTCCGCGTGATCGCCTTCATCGAAGGGATCTCGGCGTTGCTGCTCTTCTTCGTAGCCATGCCGATCAAATACGTCGATGTTCTCGGGAAGGATCCGGCCCCCGTGTATTACGTCGGGTGGGTTCACGGTCTCCTGTTCATGCTCTATGCGGCGGCCGGTTTCCACGCCCTGTATGCCCGAAAGTGGCCTTTCCGCGAGGCGGTGCGCGGGTTCGTGGCGGCGGTCATACCGGGTGGGACGTTCGTCTATGACCGGTTCCTTCGACGTGAATACGAACGGGAGACGGCGGAACGGGTTGGTGCGGCAAAGGAGTCGCTTCCAGAGACGTGAGGCTCTGGTGGCGGTTCGATGAATCACGAAATCACAACCACAATCACCCTGATCCTGAAAGGCCGGCTGGCTCTCGCACGGGCTTTGGCCCAGCTCATGGACAATGCGTTCGAGATCCCTGTAACCCGAATCCGCCCCGACCGCGGCCCGGCGGGAGAGCACCTGGGTTCTCGTCGGGATTGTCGCCTTCCTGCTTCTCCTTGGGGCTGCTGGCGGAATCGGTATGTGGTTGTTGATTCGAGCCATCAGCGGTGCGACGACATGGAGATGGGCTGACTCATGTGGGCTGGTCGTCATACTTGTACCGCCGGATCACGTCACCCCATCGTCGAGTGATTTCGTCGCGTTCCGCCCCGGAGAGTTCGTAAGTGTTCGTCTCGTACCCCGCGTTCTGGTGGAGGTAACTTTCCAGCTTCGGGCGGTATATTTCAAATCCGTCGAGCCCGACTCCCGCGTACACCGCCCGCATCTCGGCGACTGGGTCCTTGACCAGCGATTCGTAACGCAATTCGTGGAACCGGCCGGGGGGGATCAGCCCTTTCGTCTCCTCCAGTCGGTCGTAGATCACCCGAAACTCTCGGAACACCTTCTCGCGGATGGCGGCCTCATTTCGTGGGGTCTGCAGACCATGCTTGCGGCCAAGCGCCTTCCACAAATTGACTGTCGAGGGGAACACCACGTAAGGGTTGCGGACGATGTGGACGAACCGCGCGTCCGGGAACATCTCCAACAGCACTGGCACACGGGCGGTGTGTGGCGGGGACTTCAGCACCAGTCGGCGAGGGTCACGGAATGTGAGCATCTGGAGGTAGCGATGTAACTCCCGCTTCCACCGGACCAGTTGGGAAGGGCTCAGCCCGCTGAGGTCGAGCGAGCCGGGATAAGCCGGGGGGCGGTTCGGAAAGGCGAAGTCGGTGTAGGTGGATGGCAGCCCGAGCATGCACAGGGCGAATTCATCCTCTTGCGGCCGTGACCAACCTGCCGCCATCATATCCATCGGCCGGCGGTCGGGCACTGCCCAGCCCATATACCGCTTCACGAACGCCTCGGTCAGCAGGGTGTGGTTCGGCTCCATGCAGGCGTAGGTGTCCGGGTAGGTGAACCGGTCGTCGAGAATCATCAACTCGTGTAGCAGGGTCGTCCCGGTCCGCCAGTGGCCGATGACGAAGATCGGGTGGTCGGTCATGGGGGTGCGGGCGATCCGGTCGCCGTAAAGACCGTGCTGAATCCACCTCATGACCATGTGGGAGAAGCTGATCCCGGAGATGAACCCCGCAATGTACCAGTACGGCGGCTCGACCGCGAACTTGTTCCGGACCAAAAGTCGGAGCCAGCCGATGAAATCGAGTCCCTCCCACATCCGCGGTGACCACTCCTCCCGGACCGGTGAGGCGGCCGGCGGTAGGGGTGTCACAGGGTTGGAGGGAATACCCACCGGATTCATTTCGATCACCAGCCAGAGGAAAGGTGAAGACCAATGAAGTGAAACCCCTCTCCCCGGCAACCCCGATCCCCGCGAGCCCTCCCGGCCGGTTCACTGTCGGTCACCAAACGGTCCACCCCCCACTCCTTCGACCTGATGGAGCAGAATATACTTGTCCGCCTCGGACCGCGGCCGGACATTATTCTTGTGACACCACACGAGGCCACGGATGGCACCAACACTCTTACCCCTTCTTCGCAGCCTTACCACACCGACCCCGGACGGCGATCTGCTGGATCGGTTCGTCGGGGCACGGGATGAGGAAGCGTTTGCGGAACTGGTCCGACGGCATGGCCCGGCCGTGTACCGCATCTGCCGACGGCTCGTTGGGTTGGGTGCGGCCGACGATGCGTTTCAGGCCGCCTTCCTCGTTCTTGCAACCCGCCCGGTCGCGGCCAAGTCGGCCGTGTCGGTCGGGAACTGGCTTGTCGGGACGGCTGGCCGGGTCGCGCGTCAGATGCGACGATCCACATTCCGCAGGCTCCGACACGAGTCAGCAGCCGCCGAGCGAGACCAAACCGCAGTCGTGGATTCGCACATCGAAGTGTCCGATGATCTCCGCATCCTTGATGAAGAGGTGACTCGCCTCCCGGATCGTTTGCGGGCACCAATCGTCCTTTGCCTTCTCCAGGGCCATACGCAGGAGGAGGCAGCGGGCGTTCTCGGCCAGACCTCACGAACGGTCCGGCGTCGTCTGGAAGAGGCCAAAAACCGTCTTCACCTCCGTCTGGTGCGTCGGGGTGTTGCCCCCGCACTCATCGCTGGACTGGTTGCGACAATCGGCCCGATCGCGGAGGCGGTCGGCGATGATCTGGTCCGCCGGACAATCTCGGTCGTGTTCGGGTTCCTGACTGGTCAGACGATCATGACATCGTCGCCGGTCATCCTCGCGAATGGAGTAGCGAAAACCATGTTGGCACGGAAACTGGCGATCTTTGGGATGGTTGCGATCATCGGGTTGACAGCCCTCGGGATCGGGCTGGCCGGGGATCGAAATCCGATGGCCCCACCCCCTGCCCCGGCCCCATCCGAAGCTGTTCGGGGGGTCACGGCAGTGCCATCGGACGATGAACTCTTCCTCCGGCAGGTGTGCCAAAAGTTTCGCGGCACACCACCGACGACAGCCGAGATCGCTTACTTCCTGGCAGACCCGGACACAAAGAAACGCGACAAAGTCACCCGATGGCTTTCGCCGAATTCCACAGACCGCTCGGGGGCGGTCGAGAAGCCGCGTCCCGCGTTGGCACCATCTGGCCCAGCCACTGGATCGATTCCCAGGGAACTCAACAAGGTCACCCTCCCACGGTACGTGATCGAGGCACCGGACAACCTCCTGATCGAAGTGGTTGTCAGGAAGCGACATCCGGTAGCAGGTTCAACTGGGAAGGCAGTTGATGACGGGAAGGGCAATGAGCCGACCAAGGAGGCAACCGAGAGGCTTCCCATTCAGGCGATCAGTGGGCCGTTCCCGGTTCGCATCGATGGGACCGTTGGCCTCGGATATTGGGGTTCGGTGACGGTGTCTGGCCTCACACTGGATCAGGCGACGGAGGCGATCCGCAAGCACCTTGCCCGGTCACAGTTGCTTACCAAGGAAGGAATTCTGGTTGAAGATTTGGCCGTGATCGTCGATGTTCTGGCATACAACAGCAAAAAATATTATGTCATTGTTGACAACCCGGAAGGGGAGGAAGTCTACTCGATCCACATTACCGGAAGCGAAACAGTCCTCGACGCGTTGTCCAATGTCAACGGGCTGCACTCGGTGGCGTCCAAGCGAAAGATCTGGATTGCGCGGCGAACCCCACTCCCGGACGGACCGTGGCAGATCCTCCCAGTCGACTGGATCGGCCTCACCCAGCATGGCCGGGTCAAGACGAACTACCAGATCATGCCAGGAGATCGGATCTACATGAAGTTGCCCGACTCGGAAGCGCGAGCCAGCAAGGTCGCGATGAACCCATATGCGGGTGAGTCCGATCTGGCTTTCCTTCTGCGGATCTGCCAGGACATCCGTGGCACCCCGCCAACGACCATCGAGACGAGCTATTTCCCGGCCGACACGGACCCCCTGAAGAAGGAGAAGATGATCCGATGCGTGAAGGCCGATCTGCGAGACGGTCTCCATGTCGGGGAACATCGGGTGGCTCCGGATCGTGAAGGGAAGACCCCGGCCAGCTCGCTCCCGCCGTTCGAGGTGATCGCCGAGAATGGGAAGGTGACGGTGAAAGGTCAGAATTTCGAGGCGGTTGCCCGATCATTCCGTCTCACGACGGATCGGCGAATGGAATTCACTGGTACCGATCAGGAACCCGTTCGATTTCAGCACTGGCCCAACGGGCGGTCGCAATCGAAGACCATTCTCACCAGTCAGCGAGTCCTGTTTGAGCCAGAAAACGGACGCATCCAGGCCGAAGGCAAGGGCCACATTCAGGTTGAGGGGTCGGGCACGAACACGTTCAATCCGTTCCCCTCGACCGGCCAGTAGGAGAGGCCACGTACATGTCCTGACAGGGAGACCCGTTGGATACGGGATATTCAACGGGTCTCCCCAGGGCTACCGCACTACGAAATCCTTGCGGAACAAAGGGTTACGACGATGGATCACTCGAAAATCGAATACTGATGTTCAGCAATGTCAGTGATGAAGTCAAACAGCCTACGAGGGGCAGTCAGGTTGATGCAGCAAGGAGTTCATTATAGATATCCAGATTCAGACGCTCGTCGAATTTTTGCCAGTGCTCAGCGACCCTGACTCACCACTGCTGACCGACCCTTGAATTCTTCTTGTCCTATGCACAAGTCAAGCCCGAAACATCGAAGAGGATAAGCGAGCATATAGGTCAATGGGGCAGCACGCTAATTACCCGGAGCCCCTCGGCTGGGGGGCACCATAAGGGCCATCAGATGGCCTGGTCGACAGCACTCTGGAGGATAGGTTCTAAGCGATCAACTACTTTTTGAATTGACCGAGTAATAGATTGCCTCTCCAGTGCGTCCGGCAGGTTCTGCCGCGGTCGAGATCGCCCGAGTGTACAACGCATTGCTATCAGTATAATTCAGAATATCGATATAATTAGTATAGATATTAATATCATTAATTAATTTATCGCATAATAGTAGATATTCTGTATAAGCAAGTATATCATTCCGACGAAGTTTTCCTTTACACAATATGTTGACAGTATTTGTTAAAAATTCTAATTTTTGTGGAAATAAGACGGCAATCGGCACGTTGAGCAGTTCGGCAAGGCTAGACATATCGGTGATAGTTGGCTCGCTGAGTCCTCGCCGCCACCGAAACACGTTTGTTATGTCACGGTCGAGCATTTCACTCAGCTCAGCGAGCGATCTTGGCGATCGTTTGTCTTTCCGGTTCTTCGCAATTGAATCCTGAATGACCTTGTCGAGGTACACAGCCCGAGCCGTGACCAAGGCGGACCGCACTGGGTCGTAATCCCGCCACCGGACCCACCACCGAGTTGTGAGTGCGAGAGACTGCGACGGCTTTACTGAAGAACTGACGGCGTCGGTTGATTCTGCCCGGCTCCTCATTGAATGGGGTTCGAGTTGGCGGAAAGGGGGACCACCAGCAGATACTGTGATGCCGTCTTCCGCCATCGCGGCTCGGAGAAGCAACTCGTCAGATAGATCTTCCATCAGTGCAACCCCGCGCTCACCAGCCAGTCGGTAGCTTGTTGTTCATTATACTCGAAATACACCAGTCGATGGTAAGCCAGGTCAACCCCCACCCGAGTCATCAGACACCGCTCCTCGTAGAATTCCTCAGCGGTCTCAAGCGAGTGCAATCCGACCCGACCGCCAAGTCCGCTCTCACGACTCAGATGGATCGCCTCCCTCATCAGGATCGTACCGACTGGAGAGAATTGTGGATTGGGACAGAGACTCTTGGTATTCCACGGAGCTGACTCAAGATAGTCAACATATAAGAGGGCTCCACCCCCCAAGCCGAGCCAGCGGAGTTTCGGTTTTGGCAGCCATCAAACCCTGGACCGACCCGGAGCACTCAATCGCGATGAGGCGACGCTCGCCAGCGAGCACTGAAGCTGTTTTATGTTTCCAGTCCCAATGCCAGTGATGCACATCACGGCCTTGTGAGACAGCCCACTCGACACCTGTTTGTCGTGCCGGACCCCATTCGGTCTCGACTGCGGGGAGACGGTCGGCGGGGAAGTCGCGAATCAGGGTGGCAGTGACGATTGCACGTGGATTCGAGTGCCGGTTTACGAGTCGTATTGCTCGAACAGCGACCGGGGCTGGCCCCATTCCAAACCTCCGTCACCGTCCCTGATACACGATCCGGGTTGTTGTGTCTACTGTATGGGGTGGAGGATCTGCGTGACCTATCGAGGCCCTAGTGATGTTCTGCATCATCTTGCCCTAACCTGAGATCCGGCAATTGGATAATATCCTGCGGATTACGTCGAACCCAAGATCGAGTGGTTCTGTAAGCTTTTCCGCCGACGGGCGACCTACGACCGCCTGTTTGATTCACTGAACGGCCTGTCGAGGTTGATTCGCAATTGCCTGAGCTACCGCCAGACCGTGCGCGGCGGAATCCGCACCATGTTCGATGCCCGTTCCCGGCTGACAAGGGGACGGACAGTTACACCCGGATTGTGAATCACACCCGCATCCGCCCCATCACATGCCACAAGTTCGCCCACTTCCACTCCCGCGACCGGATGGGCTCCTCCATCCGATCGCCTTTGTATCCCAGCACCGCCACGCCAGTCACACATCCGGTACGGGTCGGCGTCCCAGGGCACCACGTTGCCCGGTAGCGGCTCGGGCCGATCGACATGCAATCCCCCCTCCACCAGCTTCTGGAGGCACGACGCCTGGCCGAGGACGTATTGCCCCGGCCTACTCGCGGCGTGCATCGCTTTAACCACACCGGAGAGGTCGCGAAGATCGATCCCGGCTCCCCTCCCCTCCACTGGTACACATTCGCCGAACCCGTTATTAACCCGGCAAAAAA
>PLDW01000174.1 GCA_003136315.1 Gemmataceae bacterium
CTCTTGTGAATAATCCGGGCTAGGCGATTTCGCCTCATGGGAAGTGCCACCATCGTCCCGCTCTGCCCCGTAAAATCCCGCACTTTCCCGGCATTCTTTGGCGGATTCTTTGTTTGCATATTTGTACAGTATCTTCGTGGCTTGCAATCGTGTCGCAGGGTTTGCCAGGTTAGTGCCCGGTTTAGTGACCGTGGCGGCCGACTGTTTCACCCAAACAGGCCGAGCTTGTATCCCTGCCACCCAGAATCTGCTGTTTTCCTTCTGTGGCAGTGCCGTCCTGATCCCTGTTTCCTTATCCCGGGTGGGCAGTTTCGGGATGAATTGCCGCAAGTTATGATAACGAAACGCCTTGCGGCTCGAAGAGATTGGCGACCTCTCCCCAGTCATATCAGAAAACAGTTGAATTTCGACGATATTCTGGTACGATCGGGGAATGATCGGCATCCAGGAGTTTATCGATTCCCAGCTTGCCCTGGGGCGGGCATACTTCAGCAAGCCGGCCGCCGTGGCGGCAGTCGGGATGACACTGCCCGCGTTCGAGTCGGCAATCGCGCGGCTCCAGAAGAAAGGCGTACTCGTTTCCCCGCGCCGGGGATTTTACCTGATTCTCCGGCCCGAGGATCGGCAACTCGGTGCCCCTGATCCCGCCCGCTGGATTGATCCGCTGATGAAGCACCAGGGGATCGATTACCGAATCTCGCTGCTTAACTTCTGATCAACCCAACTGCCCGGTGTGCGCTCCCCCGGGCCGAGGTCGTGATGGGGCCGCTCCAAACGCTCACAAATTGCGTTTCTGTGCCGAAACAAGGAACTCAGTCCAGCCGGAAACAGACCCTGAAACCGAAGTCGTGCCAGCGCTCACCAGGCGGGAAGGCGTTACGCAGGGCTGCGCGACACTCCCCGCAGGGCCGCTTCCAGGAACAACCACGATTGACACGGCGACTGAATGTTGAATCTTTTGACAACTGAATTGGATCGGTTTGTTCGCCGAGGGCATATGGGCCGTACTCGTCCCGGCACCACTCCCACACGTTCCCATGCATGTCGTACAACCCCCACGGGTTTGCCGGGTACGAGCCTACAGCCACCGTCTCATCCTCAAATGCCCCCTTCACCTCGGTTCCGTATGGTTCATTTCCGTTGCAGTTCGCCAGATCACCGTTCAATTTCGACCCAAAGTGAAACGGTGTCGTCGTCCCAGCCCGGCAAGCGTACTCCCATTGTGCTTCGGTTGGCAGTTGAATCCGCCGGTTTACCAAATCCGAGAGTCGCTCGCAGAATGCCATAGCGTCCTCCACGACACCTTCTCCACCGGGAGTCGGTCCCCTGGAACTGGCTGGGAGATAGCCCCGTCACGATCTTGTACTCCGCCTGCGTCACTGCATACATCCCGAGGTAGAAATCCCTGCTGATCGTCAGCCGCCGCTGAGGCTTCTCGTTCGATATCGCTCCTTCCTCATCTATCGGAGCACCCATCAGGAGGATTCCCTTCTCGATCCGCACGAACTTCATCGTCTGCCCGCCTCTAATATCCAACCCGAGAACTCTCCGGGTGCCCTCCCTTCTGATGCCATCGATCACATACTCGAACTCTTCTTCCAACTCCGCGCGCGGCGCTGTTGTCGGCACGACAAAGGCGACCGGCGGAGCAGCGGGTCTGACCACAGGAACAGGCACTATTGCGGCGGGCACCTGCGGGATGGTCTTCGGTGCCAGCAATGACCGCTCAACCGTCAAGACGACTTTCAGAGCCTCGGTGGCCGTTTGGGGAAGGCGCCCCGGCTCTTTCGCAAGAAGCAGGGCGATCAGACGTGCAAGCCTAACCGGAAGAACATCGAACAACCCAAGTGGTGTCTCGTTTGCGAGGGCAATCAAGGTATCGAACGATGTCTCCCGCTGGAATGGACTCCGATCGTTCAACATCCGGAACAGGACGGCCCCGAGGGCGAACAGGTCGCACGGCCGTCAACCTTTTGCCCGCGGGCCTGCTCAAGTGGCATATAGCCTGAGCTTCCGACAATATCGCCGGTGCCGGTGATAGTCGGGTCAACACCGGGCCTCCGGGAGATCCCGAAATCCAGCAACTTGATCCGATTGCTTCCCGCCTCAACCCACAGGTTGGTTGGCTTCACGTCCCGGTGGATCAGCCGTTGTTTATGTGCTGCCTCCAACCCCAGAAGGGTGTCCCTGGCGACCCAAACCACCTCACGAACAGTCACCGGTTCTGTGCGAGCCTTCAACCAGTCTTCGAGGTTGTGTCCATCGAGAAGTTCCATTTCCAGGAACGGAACATCATTCACCTCACCGACACCGTGAACCGTGAACCGTGATCACGTGGTCGGACCGGATAGCCGCCGCTGCCCGGCACTCACGAAGAAACCGCTCACGCGAGTCCGGATTATGAGCCTCATGGGGCTTCATCACCTTGAGCGCCACCAAGCGGCGAAGAGTATCATGTTCAGCCCGAAACACCAGCCCCATCCCACCCTCACCGAGTAGACTGAGCACCCGATACGGACCCAGCCGACCCAACTCCTCGGGATGGTCCGGCAGGGAGAGAAACGGATAGGGAGTGACGACGTTCGGGAGTACACCGGCCTCGCGGGTGCTCGTCCTGTCAGGAGAGGGTGGGTGGGGATTCATACACGCTCCATATCCGCGCATCACCACGATCAATCTACGCTCGATCCGGATACCGATCAGGTATTGGTACACCTTGGCGACAGAGTGCCTGAAATCGCAGGACAGCCGGGTCTAACTGTACCACTACCTGACGATGGAAACCCGTACTTGTAAGGTCTTGTGGTTAGGGCTTTTGCTCTCCCGCGGTCGCCCGAATGCACGCACCGACAGGACTCCAAACCCGATTCCTCGTCCTGCGATTCTCCTTGAGCAGGCAACCCTCCACGGTATTTTCCACACGCTGACCATAACGATGACAGCGAGTGGTCGAATGCTCGGGGCTGGAAGGGCCACCAGAGCCTCCATCGCCGCGAAAAGCCACTCACCTTCGGTCGAGGCAGAACGATGCCTCGGAGGCCACGTGTTGCTCGCCTGCGGGTATGTCGCGGGGTGGGGTAGGTTCCGCCGAGGTGGTACTGCTCCGCGGCGGTGGAGTCGTGTGTGAACATTGTGGGGATTCAGGGGCTTACCCGACTGATCGGGCTGTGAGGATTGGGTGGATCGCAATGCTTTAACTGGCCGTCCGGTCGATGGAGGCGTTCCAGGCTGGCTCCTGTGCTTCGTGGGCCTCAACCTTGTCCTCGTTGAGCAGTACAAGTTGGTCGGCCATTTGCGGGGTCGACCTGCCCCCGTGGTGGAGATGATCACCGGGGGCCATCGTGGGGGGGTGGATGTGGTTGATCGCGTCAACCGACTTCATCGCGGGCCATCCGGCTCAACCCCTGGACCGAGGGGCCGGTCTGCTTGGTTCTGGCCAACCCGCGGCCTCTCCCCTAACCCGTCTCGATCCGCGGGACTCAACTGTTGTTCAAGGTGCCTGATGGGCCGATCTCGGATGCAGTGAGATCGGCGGGGTGATGACCGGGGGGAAGGGGCAGTTCGACTCGCTGTTCACTGCGTTGGTCGATGTGACCGACTCGCGCAACATCAGGGTAGTTGGAGGCTAACTGCTCGGTGCCTTGCTGAGGAGCCACGGATAGCCCGAAAGTCCGTGATGATAGGTCGGCATTTCCCTCAGCAAGTCTCGGCAGGCCCAGCGTCAAGCCTCTGGGCATACACAGCGGTGACGCGGATCGAAACGTGACTATCCGGGGCAGATTGCAGCGCACGTGCCACCACACTGGCGAGGGGATTCCACTGCTCCGGCGACCGCCCTTGTTCCGGGCTACTCGAATAGGTCGAAACGTGGACTGTGTTACCATCGATCCGCACTCGTTCGGTGATGTCCCAGCCCGCGTGCGGGTCGCCCGAGAAGGCGTTCCTCCCGTCTAGGGTCAACACGACTTCCGCCCCCGCGTCATCGCCCTCCCTCTCGATCGTGAATTTGACGCCGTTCTGCTCCTCTCCGAGCCCTCGCATCGCGGTGACCAGGAGAGAGCGAATCGCCTCCACCTCAAGCGGCTTGCAGCGTAGATCGTCGGTGCTCCGTGTCAGCGACGCCGTCACCCAGCAGGGCGGAGATTCCAACGTCACGGGTTCCGCGATGAACGCGAGTCGCATGGCCAGCAGCCGGAGTTCGGCGGATCTTTCCTCGTCGCCTCCGGAAGCGTCCGCCGCCTCACGCACAGCTCGCAGCGCGGGCAGCCCCAGTTTCTCGATCACTCGAGCGAGTTCGCTCCCTTCCGCGGGCGTCTGCGCGGTCAGCAACCGTTGGATCAACGGGTCAGTGCCGACCGGGACGGTCGCGGTCACGTCGGGGCCGGGTAGAGGCACCAACGGCTCACCGTGGCGTCGTCGCCACATGTTCTGGAGCCGGACTCTCTGGCGGTCACGTACCTCGGTAGGCGCTTCGAGATCGAACCGAGAGGGCTGGTCCCAGCGACGACTCAGAATGTGTGCCGTGATGTCGCCAACGCGCGGGTCGTGGAAGTTCTTCCCGCCCCGACTCCCGCCCATTCCTGTACGCACCTCGCCGTCACCCACGCACTGAACGAGCAACGCGTCGATGGCCTCGCGGACCTCGTCCGTCTCCGCCGACCGCTCCCACTGGGCTTCCCCCCACGAGAACGAGAGGAACCGATGCTCGTCCAACAGCTCGACGAGGTGCAACCGGTGGTCGATGGGCAACCAGCCGACCCCGGCGGCGAGGGCGCGGACGACTTCGGGCTCCTGGCAGAGGACGAGGAAGTTGATGAGGTCGTAGGGGCCCGCGCAGACCTCGTTCCACGCCTGGATGCTCGCGGTGTCCGATCCGGTCGTGTGGTTCAACATCTCCCTGCGGTCGGGGAGCCGGTCCCATTCCAGGAGCATCGCCGGCAACGCCTCGCAAGACCCGCGTAACCACAGGGCGCGTGCGGCCGCCACACGCGACGAGAGCCTGTGGTCAGCGAGTCGCTCGCGCAGCCAGTCGGCCGCGCGGTCGCCGTGCAGCCGGCCGGACAGGGCGACGAGCGTCGAATGCACGCGGGAATCTTCGGCGTACCGGGCACCCTGTTCGAGGGCGTCGAGCGCGGCCTCGGGGTACTTCTCGACGAGCCGCCCGGCCTGCGATGTGCTGTTCCGGTCCCCGGCGGCAACCGCTCGAATGAGTTGCAGCCTCTCACCATCGTGTCGCAACTCGTCCCACCAGATCTGCACCTTCCGGCGGGTCTCAGTCGCCTGACCGTCCTTCACCATCGCGGCGTTGGTATGGTTCACTTGCCAGAACGACCGACCGGCAATCTGCTCCAGGATGTTGAGTGCGCAGTCCCCGACCCGCAGGACGTGGTGCGAGAAGTAGTACGAGCGGTGGTGGCCGACGCTCCGCGTGAACCGTTCGTCCTCAAGGGCATCGATCAGTTGCGGCACGGCGTCGTGGCCGAACCGACCGAGTTGGTGGGCCGGGCTCGCCTCGCCTCGCTCGTCGAGGAAGATGCTGCACGACCCGGGGTCGCAAATCTGCCGCCCGTTCTGGTCGCGGAGCTGGTAGATCAACTCGGCGATCCGTTCCGTTCTCGACTGTTCGACGAACGGTTGCCGTGAGGCCGCGTGTGCGTCGTCCTCGGCGATCATCCGTCGCAGTAGCGCGACGGCCCGACTGGCGTGGGGCGCGTGGACGCCCGGTTGCCAGCCGAATCGCTCGTCTTCCGCCAGCGTACGATCGGCCGGGACCGGGAACGTCTCGAGGATGTGCTCGAACCGGGTGAGAAGTTCCCGCCGCGTGGTCGTTGGATTCCCAAACGCCTCTATCGTCTGCCACATCAGTAGGTGGGCGATCTCGTCGGAGAGGTGCTGGCGGAGTGTGTACCCGCCGTGGTGGCGCAGGTACTCCTCGTGCAGTCGTTGCGGGATGACGATGATCTCGCGTGCCAGTTCCGGCAGGCCGCCCCGGGCGCAGGTCCAGGCCCAGAGGGCCGATTCCCGGAGCTGCCACCCGACATGCTTGGGGTTGTACTTCACGAAGTCGAGTTGTCGGAACGCTTGCCCGCGATCCGCCAGCCAGCGTTCGGCTTGCTCGCGCAGCGATGCCTCCTCGTGGAAGACCGCCTGGAGCGGGTCGGTTTCCGGCGGGGTGCGGGTGGACGAGTTGCTGGCGAGGAACTCGGTGCTAAGGCGGGGGGCAGGTCTTA
>PLDW01000102.1 GCA_003136315.1 Gemmataceae bacterium
CCTCGCCCTCCCATTTATACATCCCATCGTCATTCCGCAGATGCGACAGCCTCAGGGGGTTCCTGTATCACAGTCGAGGGGTTGTGTCCGGTAGTCCTCAGGTCTTCTGGTCAGTGATCGCTCTGGATCGCCACCGCCCATTGAGGCCGATCAAGGGTTGCACAGCCGTATCTGCATTCCCTACCATCACCTGAAATGCAATTGCCAATCAAGTTTATATTGGAAATTGCCCTTTGAACCCCAAACTTGAGTCGGTGAGGTCCGATGCTTTTTTCCTGGTTCCGCAATCGCCGCCGGCGCAAAATCCTGGCCGAACCATTCCCGGTCCGGTGGGAGGAGATTCTTCGTCGGAACGTGTCCCACTACCCGCGTCTCACACCGGCCGAGCAGTCGAAGCTCCGGGAAATCACCCAGGTGTTTATTGAGGAGAAGCAGTGGGAGGGTTGCGGGGGAGTGTTCGTCAACGAAGAGATGAAGGTCACGATCGCAGCGCAGGCCGCGTTGCTCCTGCTGGGTGCCGAGCATGACTACTACGCCCGGGTGTCGTCGGTAGTCGTTTACCCAACGGCGTTCCACACCCCTGTAGCCGAAGATGGGTGGGAGGACGATGAACTCTCGGACACGTCTTTGTCCGGGCAGGCTGTGTATCGGGGGCCGGTCATCCTGGCATTGGATGCGGTGCTTCCGGAAGGGCGAAATCCAGACGCCGGGTTCAATGTCGTGATCCACGAATTCGCCCACCAGCTCGACTTCCTCGACAACCTTGTCAACGGGACTCCGCCTCTGGAAGACCCAGCGCTCGAAGCGCGCTGGCGGTACGTGATGACGGTCGCGTACGAGGACCATCGCCGTGAAGTGAATAGCGGAGCAGACACGACCTTCTTCTCCGAGCACGCAGCCGACAGCGAGGCGGAGTTTTTCGCAGATGCAACCGAAGCCTTTTACTGTCGCCCCGCTGACATGAAGGCCGACTACCCCGAATTGTACCAACTACTCGAAGCCTACTACCGGGTTGACCCGGCGAGGTGGTTCAGTTCGGGGGGGCCGCCCAAGGAGGAAGGGGGAACCAGTGTTGATGGGTCAGTTGACTTGCCGCGACCGGGTGGATGATGTCCGTTCGGTGAAAGGGCGTGCCGACATCGGCCATCACACGCACACTTCAAGGATTAGAAAATGATCGGGTTCACGCTTGTAAAGTTCGGCCGCCCGGCGGAGTGTGCGAATGCGGTCTTCATGCCAGGCATTTTCCAACTTGGGAAGTGAGTCCATATAAGGGAAGTTGTCAAGCAGATCGCGACGGACGAGCATCGCTCGCACCTTCCGAATCCGTTCATCGCCGACCAACTCGCAGGTCAAGAAGAGGGCGTACCGAATCACCGTCACCTTCTCGCCAGCGTCCTGTCGGATGTGTCCGGCGACAAAGTGCTCGGCCACCGCATTCAGGACGAAATTCAGGAGGAACCATCGGTCCGCTTTCGGGATCGGCATGATGGGGTTATCCACGGTGGTCGCCCGCGCTGCCACTTCAACTTTGTCCACGGCCATGCGGTTGAGAAACACCTCGTCCACAGATCGTTCCAAGACTGTCCGGATTTTGAGATAACCGTCGGCAAAGATGTTCAGGCTTACGATGATACGATCGAGAAATTCCTTGCGATGCCACTGTCGACTGGCCTTGTACCGCCCATACCACCGCCCAGCAAAGAAGGTCACGGTCGAAGTGATGGCTGCGACCGCCGCGGTCACGATGATCCGCTTGGTGACCTCGTTTCCAACCTCGACCCCATTGATTGCCTGGCCGAACAGGAACATGCCCCGCTCCCGATGTTGAAGGGGAAGGTCGGCCCAAGCCGGTTTGCCCCACGGTTACTCTACCAGAAAGCGGCCCCACCGGTTCTGACCACCCGCGATGTGGGTGCCCCGATCAGCCCGGGAGTGCGCCAGGCAAGGAACCCACCTCTCGCCAGCGGCCCCGAACTTGCTCCGGGGTGGCGGTTCCGGTCACCCCGATCTGCTGGATGGTGATCGATGCGACAAGGTTACCAAACGCCGCGGCCTGGACGTGGGTCGAACCCGCCACCATCGCGCTGGTAATACCGGCCGAACAACTGTCTCCCGCGCCACAGATGTCGATGGGGCCGGACACGGGGTAGGCCTGGGTATGGATCTCCGTCGGAGGAGTATGTTCCCCCATATGGCGATAGACCCTGATGCCCCGCTCTCCAGCAGTGCTGAAGATCGTCCGACGACACTGGCGGCTCAGGAGCCGTGATCCAGCGACGAGATCATCACCAGGCTGTCCAACTCCTCTCGATAATTCCTTGGCGTTTGGCTTGACACAGACATTGCGGAACAAACCAATCCGTTCCCGACTGTCGGCAATGACGAACTTGCCCGGATCACGCTCGCCGAGTTCCGCCAGGTGCTCCCGTACCCGCTTCGTGACGACCCCGCAATCGTCCTCGCTCACCTGATCGAGAACGATCAGCGCATCAAGTCGGGGCCATGCCTCATCCAGCAAGCGAAGAATCGTCTCCTCCGCTGCCGCGGGAGTTGGTGTGCGGTTTTTGATATCCAGGCGGTTCAACTCCCGGGCCGGGCGACCGTTCTCGATCACCATCGGCTTCGTGTAGGTGGGTGTCCGCCGACCGGCCGCCGAGAACACTCCCCCCAGATCGACAACCGGAATGGTCTGGAGCGCTTTCCGCAGTTCGTACCCTTCGCCGTCGTCGCCGACGGCCGCGATCGGAACGATCCGGCCGACTCCCAGCGCGGTCAGGTTATTCAAGACAGTCCCAAGGGCTCCGGGATACGATCGGACATTCACCACCTGATAGGCAGTGAGGCCAGTCTCAACAGAAGGCTCGTCGCGGGCTGGGTCGATGTCGAGATAACGATCCAGGAAGAGGTCACCAAGCAGCCCGACCGTCCGGTGGGGAAGGGTGTTCAGGATGTGCTCGACGAGATCTGTTGTGAGCATGGTGTTTGGGGAGTGCGAGTCGTGAGGTCTCATATAGAAACCCGCTGAGGCTGTCTCATTCGAGGAGCGATCATCGGTCTAACGGGAGGGCGAGGCTCCTGCCGAGCGTGAAGGTGATGCTCGGCAGGAGCCTCGCTCTCCCGTCTATACGTCCAATCGTCTTTCCATAGATGCGACAGTCTCAACGAGTTCCTGTATCAGGCGGGAAACGCATAGACGGATCGCATAAACCGTGCTCTCGATTCCGAATCGACAGGGATGGCCCTGTCAAGCATGATGGCATCGTGTGAGCGGAAGAGGTAATCGGACCCCCCGATCCGAACCGCATTCGATGCGTGTTTTAGCCCTGGCCAGGCGCAAGACAATAGCCCCGCGTTTCGCCTCGCTTCCCGGCGAAACACGGGGCTACTGGGGCCGCTTTCATCTGCCATTTGGCAGATGAGACCTTGCACTCATCAGGCGACCATGAAGAGTCTGCTACGGGATTCGTGTAATCCCAACAGCACCATCCTCGCTGGTGGAATATAACGTCTTGCTGTCGGGATGGAAACTCAGTCGGTACACGACACGCGTGTGAAGAGGTGGCGTTGGCACCTCCTGCCACGTGCGGGTGAGGATGAGCTTGACATCACCGCCGTGATTCCCCACCGCCAAATACCGCTCGTCTGGTGAGATCGCCAGGCACCTCATGCCACCGGGCACACGGACGGATCGCAACTCCGTTCGGGTGGCGAAGTCCCACACTTTGATCGGGGCTTCCCCAGGAGCGCCGTTCATCGCCTGGGCGGATACCAGCGTCTTCCCACCATCGAGGAAAGCGAAATCCCACACGGCTGCGCTCTGATCCGGGAATCGGGCGATCTCTTCGCCAGTCTCCGGGTTCCACACGCGAAGCTCTCCCGGTGTTGTTGCGATCTTCCAGTCGCCCGCAGCCGTCACCACCGACTCCCCGTTTGGTGTGAACTTGGCCCGAAAGACAATCTGCTTGCTGACCTGCCACTCCTTGAGTGGGACAGTCTTTTCGGCGTCCCAGATGATGACATTACCAATGTTGTCGGCCGTGACAAATCGCTTCCCGAGCGCATCGAACGCGAGCGAAGTAATATGGGCGTGCCTCCCGGCGACCTGTTGTCGTTTCATGGGCCGTATTGGGTCCGTCATGTCGAAGGTGGTAACCACACCATCCACCCCGCCGAGTACCAGCATGTTGCCGTCCGGAGACGCGGCCGCGCAATTCGCGTGCTGACCGGTCACCGCCGGGACCATCGAGTCGGGCCGGAAACCTCCGGCATCCCACTGGTAGACTTCTCCGGGTCTCTCGCCCCCCCACCCGGCGGTAGCCACAGTCCGCCCGTCGGGTGCGATCGTCAGTGTCTCGACCCAAAGCTGTAACCCTCGGAATTCCCCGAGTACTTTTCCACTGGGAAAATCCCAGACCAGCAATTCACACCCAGCGGAAGGCCGCCCGCCTCCTGATACGAGGGTCTTCCCGTCCTTGAGGAATGCGAGAGTGATCACTGAACCGGCGTGCCCTTTCAAGACTCGTGGGCTCGCTTCGGGGTCGTCGAGACGATAGCAGAGGATGACAGTCTCGGTCTGTGCGTCTCCAGGCTCTGTTGGTCGGGCCGTGGCAACGAGCTCACGGCCGTCTGGACTCACAGCGAGGCACGATGCCCGGCTATTCGTCATCTGAATGAGCCGAGTCTGCTTTCCAGTCGTCGCGTCCCAAACGCGGATCGTCTTGTCGAACCCACCCGATGCGAGGATCTTTCCGTCCGGTGAATACGCAACGGACCGTGTTCCACCGCCGTGTGTGCCCAGGGTGTGGATGAGCGTGCCCGAGGCGAGATCCCAGATACGGACCGTTCCATCGACGCAGGCCGCCGCGATTGTCTTCCCATTGGGGCTGATGGCGACAGCCCAGAGGAGCCCCTGGTGTCCGGTGAGTTTGAGGCGGGGAGTCCAGGTCGCCGAATCCCACACGATCGCTTCGCCCGGTTGATTAGGCTGGGCCGGGTTCCCACCGACAGAAACAAATGCGGTTCCGTCCGGAGTGAAGCGCAACCCCAGAATGTCGTGGGTCAGCCCTGGGAAAGTCGCGACCTTTTTTCCCGTCGCAGTCTCCCAGCGGATCATCTGACCTGACTGGTGCCCGGAGATAAGCCACTTCCCTTCGAGCGAGTAAGCGACTGATCGTGCTCCCCGATGGCCACTGTCGTACACCACTACCGACGGGCTCGATGGCCTGGTAAATATCTGGAGCTGCTTGTCCCAGGCCGCGGAACTATACAAGTAGCGGCCACTCGGGTCGATCTCGCCAACCGTGACCGGGGAGCCACCAAATGGCCCGATGATCCGGGAGGTACGTGTTGGACCAACAGTCGCCGGGAATCGCCACTGTCGGATGATCATGTCCTCGCCCGCCGTGACGAAAAGATCGTCCTTGATCGCTGCCGCCAGGATTGCCCCCTTATGTGCCTGGAACCGCCGGAGTTCGCGTGGCCCAGACTCCGCCAACTCCACCACCCGGACAGTCCCGTCGGAGCCGGTCTTGAGCATGGCGCGGCCAGGTGCGATCCAGTGAAGGCCCGTGTCGGGCAGTTCCGAGGGTGCCGGCCAGAAAGTCACTGGTTTCGCCAATGCATCCTCGGGAGAGGGTACGGTATAGACGCGAACTTCATGCATGGCACGGAGTTGGAGTGTCTTGCCACTGACCGCTGGCTTATTGGCCCCATGATAACCGACGGCGAAGCGGGTGCCGTCTGGCGAAAAGGTGATCTGCGTGATCGTGGAGTTGTTACTGTTCGCTGGTGTCTCTTGCCGTTTCGTCCCGGTTGCCACATCCCAAAGTTGGACGATCGAGTCTTCCCCACCAGACGCCAGCAACTGACCGTCGGGACTGAACGCCACCCGAACCACTGCCGTGTCGTGCGCCCCCTCAAACCGCCGGATCTCGGCTCCCGTGGCAGGATTGTAAAGGATCACATCTTTCCCGTCGGCAACTGCCAGATGCTTCCCATCAGGCGTAAACACCGCGAAGCGGCCGTTCCCCCCGGGCCATACCGGAGCCGAGATGCCAAGAGGAATGACCCAGAATTTGCCGCCCTTTTCCACTGCCACGACATAGCGACTCGACGCTGAGAGATGCTCGATCGGGCCGAGTTTGGCTGGGGCATGGCGAAGCGGTGAGGTCTGCCCCTTGACCAAATCCCTGATGCTCAGTGACCCATCGACACCTCCCAGAACAATTTTGTCCCCACTCGGGAGGATCGCAATTGCGGTCACAAACTCGGACGTGCGAATGACACCCTGTTCCGCAGTAGAAGGTTGAGCAGAGGCCGTAGGAGCCTGAGCAAGGACTGCCGACCTCTGACGGAGTGTCCGGTCAGTCGAGGCTGTCAACAACATCTGGGCGTTGTCAGCAAAGAGGATCCCCGAGACGGAATCGGTATGCCCGGTCAGGCTCTGCCGCTTCCGCCCGGTGATCGGGTCAAAAATCTCCACTGATCCCTTGAACGTGCCGGCCGCAAGGGTCCGTCCCTTCGGGGAGAACTGGAGCACTGTCACCAGGTCCGGCAAGCCGGAGAATTCCCTGGTCACGACCCCAGATGTCGCCTCCCAGAGCTTGACCGTGCAGTCTTCCGACCCACTTGCAATGGTCTTCCCATCCGGCGAGAATGCCACTGCACGGACAGTCCCCTCGTGCCCCTTGAGCGATAGCAAGACCTTCCCTTCCGCAACATCCCAGACACGCGGGATGCAATCCGCACCACCAGAGACCAGTTTTTTGCCATCCGGTGAGAACGCAATCGAGCGAATGCCCGAGGTGTGCCCCTTCCACGTCGCTTTGAGTTCGGCGGTCTCGACATCCCACAATCGCACGGTCTTGTCGAAACTGCACGAGGCGAGAGTCTGACTGTCCGGCGAGAAGGCGACACTTAACACCCAGTTTGTATGGCCAGTGAGCGACCGTCGCTCCTCCCACGAATCGGTGTTCCACAGCTTGATGCATTTGTCGTAACTGGAGGTTGCAAAGGTCTTTCCATCCGGGGAAAATGCGAGCCCGACCACCACATCCTCGTGGGTGGTCAACTCGGCCACGAGTTTGCCCGTGGAGCGGTTGAGGATGAATACGGATTTTGACTCTCCGCTGACCGCGACGAGCGATCCGTCCGGCGAAAGGGCAGCCGCGAGGAGCGGTTGCGGTGGGAATTTGAAGCTAGCCCCGGCTTGTGCCAATCTCCTCCGATCATTCCCGGCGAACGGCCAGAGGCTGAGTGCCTGGTCTGGACCCACTGAGACGATCGTCGTGCCATCGCGGGTGAAGGCCACACTCGCCACGAGCTGAACGTAATCAGCACGGTAGGCGACGACCTGCTTGGCCACCATGTCCCACACGTAAACCGAGCCGGGGGGAGAAGGTCGACCGGCCTGGGTGAGGTCTCCCGCACCAGCAGCGAGATACTTGCCATCATGGCTGAATGCCAGACACCTCACGCTGGACGTGAAGCGGAAGGGAGCGTCCGTCAGTCTCCCCTCGCGATCGCGGATGAGAAGCCATCGATCCCAAGTCCCCGTGACGAGGTGCCGCCCATCGGGGCTGACGGCAACCGCTGAGACCGCTGAGTTTTGACCCAGGAGCACCAGGCGTTCCTGAGTCACGCGCACTGGCGCTGCACCTGAGGCCGGGAGCGGTTCCGGCACATCGTAACAGCGGGCGGTGCGATCAAGACTGCCAGTGAGGAGCGTATGCCCGTCGGCGGAGACCGACACGTCGAGCACGCCTAGTGTGTGCCCTTCAAAGATCGCGACGGATTTGATGTCGACCGGATCGTTGCCGTTCTCCTTCGGCGACACCGCTGGAACATCCCAGATCCGTGCCGTCTTGTCGTCGCTGGCCGTGGCCAGGTACTTCCCTTCCTTGAAGAAACAGAGTCGGTAGATAATCGCTTTGTGTTTGTCTTTCCCGATGGCACGAAGCCGGAATGTGGCTGTTTCGTAAAGCCGGACCGCTCCGTCGGAACTTCCCGTCGCGAGCGACTTCCCATCCGGCGAGAATGCAAGAGCACGAAGCCCCTGTGGCTCCTGGATCGTGTAGACGATCGTTCCAGTCGCTGGATCCCAGATTTTCACTTCACCCGGCTTGCCAGGGGTGCTCTGCGCGTTTGCTATGTATTTGCCATCCGGTGAGACGGTAACTGACCACCAGTTCGTGCCGTCTGAGCGCGAGTCGGTGAAGCTGGTCTCGTAGAACAGCGGCTCCGTTCGAGGGTTTGGCGAAGCGATGGGAGGGAGCGGATTATTGGGAAGCGGTTTAGGGGTTGAGGCACCGGGCGGCTGGGCTGGTTTCAGCTCTTGCGCCATCGGTTCCCCAGCGGGGGATTCGCTAGCCAGTCGAGTGAGTTTCGGTGCAATTGGGAAGAGCAAGAGTGCAGCGAGAACAATCATCCCTCGACCGACCAGTCGATGCCGCATGACTGTATGGCCATTCTGCATGCCGTGTGAGCAGCGGTTGGCTGTGGTTGCACACCACCCACCTGTCCGGGAGTGGTCTCGCGGCATTGTTGCGCGGAAATCGAGAGTTTCGAGCAAGGCGTGACTCACCTCCTGTGGGTCCAGCCATCTGGAGGAGGATACATGCTCAGCCATCATTTCCCCCGGTGAGGGTGCGAGTGAAGCCAACCGGATCTCAAATTAAGACAAACTGACTGAATTGTCAACGGACCTGATCCGTCCAGATTACCGAGAGAGGTCGGCTGGCTCTGAGACCGGAACCCGCCGAGACTATCTCATTTACAGGAAGACGATTGTACGTGTATATGGGAGGGCGAGGCTCCTGCCGAGCCGTATCACTCACGCTCGGCAGGAGACTCGCACTCCCGTTAGACCGATGCGGACTCCTGGGATGTGACAGCTTCAGTGGGGTATGTATGAGAAAAATTGCAAGGATGTTCCCCGCACAAGGGTTTTCGAGCACAATGGATATCGTACTCCTTCGAAGGGCGGCTTGCCTCCCCTCACAGGGCCAGGGATAATCGGTTGATTGAATGGAATCCTTCGCGCGATCGGTCCTCATGATCGTGGCGAAACCAAGTGGCAAGTCCCTTTCTCCGGGGTGTGGGTTTCCAGGATGCACTCATGAAAGCTGTGCTCGTTTGGTCGGTTCTGGTCGTGACCTCTGGATTGGTGATCCAGCAGGATGAGCCCACCCCGTCGAAGCCTCCCGTCGTGCAGGCCGAGTACGCTGCCACCCTGGTGCGGTATGCCCCGAGCCCAATTGTACTCTCGGGCACCAGCAGTGATGTGTACGCCATCGCACTCTCCCCCGACGGCAAACGAGTGGCGACTGTCGGCGGGAAGCCCAATCCCCCATCGGGTTTCGCGAACGTCATCGATATCGAGACCAAGAAAGAACTCTTCTCGACACGGTTCACCCGGCCGGTCACCTCGGTCGGATTTTCCCCGGATGGTCGGCTCATGGCACTTGCCGGTCGAGACGCGACCGCGCTACTGGTGGATGCAACCACGGGTGCAGTCGTACTCACTCTCAAACTCGATGGTCCGGCGCATGTCGCCTTTGCCCCGGATGGGAAGTCCGTCGCCACTGCCACAGACTCGAAAACCATCCAACTGTGGGAGATCCCCTCGGGTGTGGAGAAGGCCAAGCTCCGCGGTGGCCCAGCGCAAGTATCAGGCGTCGCGTTCTCCCCGGATGGCAAGTCTGTGGCCGTCGTTGGGGTCACCACTGACGAGCGCACGCCAGGCGTGGTCACCGTCTGGGACATGGTCACCCAGTTACCACTGAGGCTGCAAGGCGGACCGATCCAGCCCCAATCGGTTGCCTTTGCTCCCGACGGGGCGACGATCGCCGTTGGTGGCGTGGGCGGCCGGATCCGGCAATGGGAGTTGCCCGGTGGGCATCTCAAACCCTCTGCCATTCAGACTTCCGGGGCAGTCAACGGACTGGCGTATGCGCCAGGTGGGGGGATACTTGCCTCAGCGCTGGGTATCGGTGCCGAGGACGGGATTGTCCGGCTCTGGGATGCCGCGTCGGGCAAAGAGATCGGAGTGTTCAGCGGCCATTCGGGAATCTGTCGCGCGGTGGCCTTTTCCAACGATGGGAAGAAGCTGCTCTCTGCTGGCGCGGCCCGCTCGCTCAAGATGTGGGACGTGTCAGCGAAGAACGTGCTGGCCACACTCTGGCAGGACGCCGAACACCAGTACTTGCCGGTCCCGCTCGCCCTCGCGGCCGCTGCTGATGGATCCCTAATCGCGATTGCCACTGAGGATCGGGGCGTTCTCCTACGTGACGCGATGACGGGAGAGCTCGCTGCCACGCTCAAGGGTCACGCCGATTCCGTCACCTGTGTCGCGTTCAGCCCAGACGGTAAGACACTCGCCACTGGCAGCGCGGACATGACAATCCGGTTCTGGGACGTCGCAACAGCCAAAGAGCGGGCGACGCTCAGGGGACACACCAACTGGGTCTACGCGGTGGCGTTTAGCCCGGATGGCAAAACACTCGCCACCGGGGCCTACGACAAGAGTGTCAGGCTCTGGGATGTTGCGACGGCGAAGGAATGCGGGGTGATCGAAGCCCATCGCGGGTCGGTTCGGACAGTGGCGTTCAGCCCGGATGGCAAGACCCTCGCCAGCGGGGGGAGTGACCGCACGATCAAGCTCTGGGATGCGGCCACCCGCAGACTGCGGACGACGCTTAATGGTCACGAGGGATCGGTCCGGGCGGTGGCTTTTAGTCCCGATGGGAAGGTTCTCGCCAGCGCGGGGGAGGATGGGCTGGTCAAGCTGTGGAATCCGGGATCAGGGGACACCATTGGCATCACCTCGACAGAGCACACTGACGAGGTCGTTTGCCTGGCCTTTGCAGGTCCGCGCACGGTTGTCAGCGGCGGCACGGATGGAGTGATACGGATATGGGACGCCGTGACGGGTGGCATATTCGCCACGCTCCCGGGCCACCCAGGTGGAGTGACCGGACTGGCCACCGCGGGGAGCGGACAGGTGCTCATATCCGCCGGGCAGGATTGCGTTCTCAATCGCTGGCGCACGGAGGCCCCGGGGCCAGTCCGGCTCTTCACGGGGCATACGGGGGTCGTGCAGTGGACCTCGTTCTCCCCCGATGGGAAGCGTTTTGTCTCGTGTGGGAGCTGGCCTGAGGGTGACAAAACCCTGCGGGTCTGGGAGGTCGCCACTGGACGGGAAGTCCTCAAGATCGATCACCCTGACCAATCTGCGATGGCGGTCTTCTCTCCGGACGGGAAATTCCTCCTTTCCGCATGCAACGACCAGGCTGCCTACCTCTGGGATGCCTCCACTGGCAATCAGGTGCGGAGCTACAAGGGTCACACCCGCGCGGTTATCGGGGTCGCGTTCTCACCCGACGGTAGCCAGATCCTCACCAGTGGGGAGGACAAAGTGGCCATCATGTGGGAGACACAATCGGGTCGACAGCGGAGCAAGTTCAACGGCCACACATCCGCGGTCCGTCGCGTGGCTTTCGCCCCGGATGGGAAACATGCGGTTTCGAGCGGCCGTGATGGGTTCGTCCGGATGTGGGAGATCTCCACAGGGAAGGAGGTACGGACCTTCAAGGTGTCCGGAAACTGGGCCGAGTGCCTCGCCATCTCGCCGGATGGAGCCTTGCTCGCCGCGGCCGGGCTGAATGTTCATGTCTGGGAGATCGCGACGGGAAAGCCACTTACGGAGTGCATCGGCCACAAGTTCGGGGTCACCAGTGTGAGCTTCTCGCCCGATGCAAAATACCTCCTTTCGACCGCCTACGACGGCTCCGCCCGTCTATGGGACCGGGCGAACGGGAAGGAGTTGTATCGGTTACGAGGGCACCGGGAGTTCCTCTGGGCCTCAGCATTCTCCCCTGATCAGAAGTGGCTCCTGACCGCTGGAGGCGGAGCGAGTGTGAATGGGGCATTTGTTAAAGGGAGTGACTACGACATCCGGCTCTGGCAGATGCCCGATGCCAAAATCAGGGCAGAATTCCCCCCGGAAATCGGAAAATAGTGTTGTGAGTCACCAGTCCACTCGTCCATAATCAGACAAATCGTCTGAAGTCGGGCCAGGCTCCACCTCCCTGGCGATATTGTGGTCCAGGCGGTGTTGCACCGCAGGTGTTGAGATCGCGAGTGCTCATCCGAGGGCGTGTCATGAACCGCATCGCATTCGGGCTGATCGTTGGCGGGATCGTTGCTTTGCCAACTCCCAACCTACAAGCCGAGTCGCCGAAACCCACGGTGTCCCCTTCGGCGGACGCGACCGCGATGGCGACACGGATCGATCAACTCCTTGCCGAGTCATGGGCCGCGAAGACGATCACCCCGGCCGAGCCAGCGACCGACGCCGAATTCCTCCGCCGCGTCTACCTCGACCTCGCTGGCCGTGTTCCGACGGTCGCCGAGGCCCGGGGATTCCTGGCCGACAACCGAACCGACAAGCGGCGGCACCTGATCGCCAGCCTGCTCCACCGGCCGACCTACGGCCGGCACTTCACCACCATCTGGCGGCATCTGCTCCTCCCCGAGGCAGACACGAACCGGCAACCCCTCGTATTCGCCGGGTTCGACTCCTGGCTCCACGGCCAATTTGAGCGAAACGTGTCGTTCGATCAGATGGTTCGGGAACTCCTGACCACTCCATTGGACCGACCAACTCCCCTGAAGGGGATCAACAACCTGCAAGGTGCCACGAACCCGACTCCGATCAGCTATTACACCGCCAAGGAGGGGAAGCCCGAGAACCTGGCGTCCTCGTCGGCCCGCGTGTTCCTTGGCCTGCGGCTCGAGTGTGCCCAGTGTCATGACCACCCATTCGCCACCTGGACTCGCGACCAGTTCTGGGGTCTGGCTGCGTTCTACGCGGGTATCCGGACGCAGGACCGGGGGAATGGGCTTTCCACCATCGGGGCGGAGGTTCTCGACCGCCGTGAACTGTCGATTCCAGGGACAAATCGGGTGGTGCAGGCCACGTTTCCGGATGGGACAGAACCGGTGTGGACGTCCAAGCTCACCCCGCGGCAAACTCTGGCCGCATGGATGACCGCTAAGGATAACCCCTACTTCGCGCGGGCCGCGGTGAACCGGGTCTGGGCGCAGCTCTTCGGGATCGGTCTGATCGAGCCGGTGGACGAGATGGCTGGCGGACAGGACACTGTGATCCACCATCAGGCATTACTCGACGAACTGGCGCGAGCGTTCGTTGCCCAGAAGTTTGACCTCAAATTCTTGCTCGAAGCAATCACCTCCACAAAGGCGTATCAGTTGAGCAGTCGCGGCAAGGGGCAGGCAGCGCTGTTCTCCCGCCATTCACTTCGCGGGCTGACCGGCGAGCAATTATACGACAGCCTCTCAACTGCCACTGGCCAACCGGACGCAGCGGGTGGGGATGACCTGCTTATCCGACCCAATGCAGGACCACGGCAGGAGTTCCTGACGAAGTTTGGCCAGCAGACCAGCAAACCGACCGAGTACGAGACCTCGATCATCCAGGCGCTGACCTTGATGAACGGCAACTTTGTCGGGCAGGCGACTCGCCCAAAGACAGGCGAGTTGTTGACAGCGGTCATGGAGGCCCCGTTCTTGAACGAGCGGGGCCGAGTGGAGACTATCTACCTCGCGACACTTTCGCGCCGACCCACCGATAAGGAGATGGAGCAGGTGCTCGCGTTCCTTGTCAAGCGGGGAAGCGGGGACAATCCCGGTGAGGCCCTTGCCGACCTCTTCTGGGCTCTGCTCAATAGTGCCGAGTTCGTGTTTAACCACTGACAGGAACGCGGAGTGCGGAACGCGGAACGCGGAACGGAAGAACAAAACAGACGAACTTGAAGCGCGGAAGAGAAGGCCAGAAAGATGCAAGAGCTGCATTTAACTCTGACTCTTTGTACGGGCAAACAGATAGCGGTTGGTACTCTGTCCTGATCTCGATCTCGGAGCCGGCCGATGCAACCGGATAACAATCTTCGTACGCGGACCAAACTCTTTGCGCTCAGAGTGATCAAGCTGGTCGATTCCTTGCCCAATACTCGGGCTGCTGAGGTGATCGGCCGACAGTTACTCCGGGCTGCGACATCAGTCGGGGCGAATTATCGGGCCGCTCAACGGGGTCGCTCAAAGGCGGAGTTCCGCGCCAAGTTGGGGATCGTGGAAGAAGAGTGTGACGAATCCACTTACTGGCTGGAACTCCTCGGCGAATCAGGGATCGTGAAGAAAGAGTTACTCGCCGAACTGGCGGGAGAAGGGAACGAGATCACCGCGATGGTCGTTGCTTCTATCCACACTGCAAGAGAGTAGGGGGCTCCAGACCATGACTTCTTCGTCTTCCGTGCCACATTCCGCACTCGTCTGTTCTGTTCTTCCGTTCCGCGTTCCGCGTTCCGCACTCCGCGTTTGTCTGTTCCGCGTTCCGCACTCCGCGTTTCGTAAGAAAGTAGGGGGCACCAGACCATGAATTCGACTTCGTCTTCCGTTCCGCGTTCCGCGTTCCGCGTTCCGCGTTCGTATCCTGGCTGGGATCGCCGCCACTTCCTCCGCACGGGTGCGGCCGCCCTCGGGGTGAGTGTGTCAGGCTGGCTCGACCAACTGGCTGCGGCGGCGGCTCCAGATCCGCAGCGCAAGCGGGCGTGCATCCTCCTGTGGATGAATGGCGGTCCAAGTCAGATGGACACCTTCGACCCCAAGCCCGGTCACGCCAATGGTGGGCCGATCAAGGGGATTGAGACGAAGGTTCCAGGAATACGGGTTGCCGAGCACCTCCCCATGCTTGCAGCTCGGGCAGACCACCTCGCGATCATCCGTGGAATGGCTACCAAGGAAGCTGACCACGGGCGCGGCAGCTACCTGATGCGGACTGGTCGAGTGCCGGGCGGTCCGCTCCGCTATCCCACCATCGGATCGTTCGTCGGGAAAGAGTTGGAGCGTCCCGACAGCGAACTCCCATGCTCGGTCAGCATTGCTCCGTTCCGGTTACTCAGCCCGGAGGCGTATGGGCCGGGGTTTCTCGGTCCGCGTTACGCGCCCTTGGTGGTCGCAGAGAACGTGATTGGTGGCCCGAATGGACGCAATCAGGACATTGCCAGGTTGCTGAAAGTCCAGGATCTCGATCTGCCAAACGGAGTCTCTGATCAACGTGGCAACGCACGGATCGAATTTCGCGACGGACTCGATGAAGAGTTCCTGGCCGATCACCCGGGTGCCGCCGGGGATGGGCACCGGACAGCCTATCGACGCGCTGTCTCCCTCATGCGTTCGTCGGCGGTGAAGGCATTCGATCTGACGGAGGAGAAGGACGCACTGCGGGACAAGTATGGCAGGAACCTGTTCGGCCAGGGATGCCTGCTTGCCCGTCGGCTTGTGGAACGCGGCGTGCCGTTTATCGAAGTCACCCTCTCCTCAGCGCCTGGGGTGAACAACGGGCTCGGATGGGACACGCATCAGACGAACTTCGAGAGTGTGGAGAAACTCTGCGAAATCCTCGACCCGGCGTGGGCCACGCTGATGGACGACCTGAAGGATCGCGGGCTACTCGACACGACCACGATCCTCTGGATGGGTGAGTTCGGCCGGACCCCAAAAATCAACCCGCGAAAGGGTCGGGATCACTGGGCGAATTCCTGGTCGACCGTCCTGGCAGGTGGGGGGATCAAGGGCGGCCAGGTGATCGGGGCCACCACTCCCGATGGGATGGAGGTGAAGGATCGGCCGGTCAGCGTCCCGGACCTTCTTGCCACCGTGTGTACCGCGATTGGGCTCGACCCCGCCAAACAGAACGCATCAAACGTCGGCCGGCCTATCCGGCTCGTCGAGCCGACCGCTACACCGATCAAGGAGGTGTTATCGTGATTCTCCGCATGATTCCACTCGTGGCGGTCGTGGCCATCCTGTGTCTGCCACCGGCCAATGCCGTTGATCCCGTCCGAGCTCAGCCATCGGCCGTGGGGGAGGCGTTCGACGTCCTCTACCTCGCTGACATCCGACCCGTTGTTGTCCGGTTCCGGTTCGTTGCAAATGGCAAACCGATTGAGGACGCCTGGAATCCGTTCGTCGATGCGCTGTTCACCAGACTGGATGAAGACAAGAACGGATCGATCGACCGCCAGGAACTCAGGAAGCTCCGGCCGATCCTCACATTGCTCACCGGACAGTCCAACGCCCAGGGAGTCGCTGCCGGAGTGCTCAATCGTGCCGAATTTGCGGAATATCTTCGCAAGTCGAATCTCGGACCATTCCAGCTCCCGGCACCGATGGGCGGTCCAGCTCAGGCGAGGGCGAGGAGGGTGCAGGGAGGGTCGAATGCCACCACCGAGGAACTGGATCAAGCCCTGCTGGATCTCCTCGATTCGAATCACGATGGGAAGCTCTCGGTAGCCGAACTCGATGCTGCCCCCGCGATCCTGGCCGCCCTCGATACCGACGAGAACGAGATCATCACCACAGAGGAAATCCTTCGGCGGCCACTCCTCCCTTACTTTGTCGTGGTCGGGGTCGCCCGTAATCCAATTGGTTCTGGTCTAGACCTCGTGCCACTGACCCGAAAAGGATCAGATGCGAACCTGGCTCGTTCCCTTCTGACCCACTACGGTCCGAAACCTGCGGGGACTATCCCGCCACCACGACCAAAAGCCGGCAATGGCCCTCAGCCCGCAATCCGTCCGACGCCCACTGTCCGGCGGCTCAACCGCAAGGCTCTGGGCTTGAGTGAGGAGACCTTCGCTGCCCTGGACCAGGACGGAGACGGGTATTTGGATGCCGAAGAGCTGGCCCGGTTCGGCTCCACTTGCTCGCCAGATGTGGAGATCCTCTTCCGAATGGGCGCGCTGGCTTCTGGAACAGGACCGGCTCAGGTTATCTCTCCAGGTCAGCCGCCGGTAACGGCTGTGATGGCTGGCAGGGGCGTGGCGGTGGAAGTCCCGGGTGTCCGACTCGATCTGCTCCCACCGACCCGTGCGACCCTCTCTCCCCCGCCTTTACAGGCGCAATACCTGAGAATCTTCCGCACGCTCGACGTGGATGGGAATGGTTACGTCGACACGACTGAAGCGCAGAGGAATCCGACCTTCAGCGCAATCTTCTCCCTCCTCGACCAGGATGGGGACGGCAAGGTGTTTGAGAAGGAGCTGACAGCCGCCCTCGACGAAGTGGATGAGCTTTCTGAAGCCGCGGCACGCGGGATTCTGTCTCTGGAGGTGGAGGAGGCAGGTCGGGGGCTTTTCGGATTGTTCGATGCCAACGGAGACGGTCGGCTGTCGCTCCGCGAAATCCGGGCGCTACCGACACTGGTCGAGCGTTTCGGCAAGAATCGGGACGGTGGAATCTCGCCGAATGAAGCTCCTCGACGATTCCAGGTCACCTTCTCGCGCGGGCTCACGGGAGCGGTAGCTCCACTCCAGGCACCTCTCAGGATGGCGGGGCAGTCGGCTCCGCCGCCAGCTATCGGACCACTTTGGTTCCAGAAAATGGACCGGAACCGGGACGGTGATGTCAGCCGCCGCGAGTTCCTCGGTACCGAAGAAGATTTCCGTCGGCTGGATCTCGATGGGGATGGGCTCATCGATGTCCACGAGGCCGAAGCTGCCGGGAAGGGCGATGCGACACTCGCTCCACCGCCCAAACCGAGATCGCGCAAGTGATCATCAGTGAATATAAGCCTTTGAGAACCCCGGTCTCTTCTAGACACCGGGGTTCTCCTTTTTCCATCGGCCAACCGAGACCCAGGCCGTTGGCCTGGGCTGGAGGAAACGGCCTTTCAGGCCGAAGATTCAAATGGGTGTAACCAGGCGGGCTCGCCCCAAAGCCGAGTTTTGAGTCCCGAAGGGACGTCAGANNGTAGCCCAGGGCGTCAGCCCTGGCCAGGGCTTTTCCACAGCAAGGCGTCGGGGTAGACTATCGCGAACCCCGAGGCCCCATCGATGACCCGCCGCGATTTCCTTGCCGCCGCCGCAACTGCACCGGCGATCACCCACTTGCCGGAGGCAAAGTCGATGTCCCCCCCGTTCCCCATCGTCGACACTCATCAACACCTCTGGGATCTGAGCCAGTTCAAACTGGCCTGGTTCGACCCCAAGACCCCCGATGGGATGATCCTCGGCCACAGTTTCACCCCCAAGGAATACGCTGTGGCGACCCGTGGGCTGAATGTGACCCACGCCGTGTACATGGAAGTCGATGTGGTGCCCGAGCAGCAGCAGAAGGAGGCCGATTATATCGTTGAGCTGTGCTCCAGCGGCAAAACTCCCACCTGTGCCGCAGTGGTGTCGGGCCGACCGAATTCCGACGGGTTCGCGATTTACGTCAAACAGTTCAAGGGCCACAAGTACGTGAAGGGCATCCGGCAGGTGCTGCACGTCAAAGGGATCACCCCGGACTACTACCTCGACCCGAAGTTTGTGAAGGGGATCAAGTACCTGGGTGAGTTGGGGCTGAGTTTCGACCTGTGCGTCCGCCCGGCCGAGCTGCCGGAACACGCGAAGCTCGTGGATCAGTGCCCTGGTACGCGATTCATCCTCGATCACTGTGGGAACGGCGATCTGAAACATACTCCGGCCCAGCGGGAGCAGTGGAAAAAGGACATGGCCGCGATCGCCAAGCGGAAGAACGTGGTGGGGAAGGTGAGCGGCTTCATCGCCTCTGCTCCTGGCCGGGGGAAGTGGACGCTCGACGACCTCGCCCCGGTCGTCAACCACACGCTTGAGGTGTTCGGCCCGGACCGGGTGATGTTCGGTGGGGACTGGCCCGTCTGCCTCCTGGGTGTGGAGAAGTACGCGGACTGGGCAAACGCCCTCAAGACTCTCGTGAACGATCGGCCGGAGGAGCAGCAGAAGAAGCTGTTCCACGACAACGCGGTGAAATTCTACGGGCTGCCAATCTAAGCGGAATTCATCTGGTGTGACGGCTCAGAGCGATTTTGACTGTCGGCGCGAGATCGAGATCGACGTGGTAAATGATCATCTCGATTTCTTTGCCCTTCACAGTCACGTGAGAGTGATCTGCACCCGGAACCTCACCGGCGATGCGCTGGTAAGCCCGAGAACTGAGATTCACGCAGTTGGCACGACCATTGCTTTCCACACGGGAGGCCGTGTTGACCGTATCACCCCAGACATCGTAGAGGTACTGTGTCTCGCCAAGTAGGCCAGCCACCACCGGGCCAACGTGGATGCCGACACGAAGTTTCCATGCTTCATCCGCGGGAGAACTCCTGGTTACTTCCTCAATCATTTCCAACCCGCACGAAACGCAATTGAGGACAAGATCGCCTGTTTCCCCGAAGAGGCCGGAGACACCCATATAGCCGTCACCGATCGTCTTAATCTTCTGAACTTTATTCATACGTGCAATCTGGTCCCACGCAGGGAACAGCTTTGCGAGGGTGTTGACGACCAGGCGGGGATTCTTGCGATGCTTGTCACTGTAGGCAGTAAAACCCTTGATGTCGGCGAAGAGGACGGCCACATCTTCCACATCTTTGGGCGGAGGTGGATTCCCTTTTCGAAGCAACTCTGCGATGGGACGGGGGAAGGTGTCGTACAACACTTTGTGGAAGCGGCTTCGGTCCCGATAAGCTTCCAGACTGGCACCGACTCGAGCTCGAAGGACGGAGTCGGGCGGCTTGGAGAGGAAATCGTCGGCACCCGATTCCAGGCAGCAGACACGCGCGGCGGGATCGTCCGCGGCCGAGACGATGAGTACCGGCAGCAAGCGAGTCGAGGGGTCGGTCCTGAGTTCGCGAAGGAGATCCACCCCATTTCGGTCGGGGAGGATCAATTCCACAAGAACCAACTCGACGGGCGAGCCAGGGGCTCGAATCGCTCTCAACGCAGTGTCAACCCCGTCAGCCTCGGAAGTTTGGTGGCCGAAGGACCGAAGCCGGCGGGCCAGCAATTCCCGAAGTAGTGAATCGTGGTCGATGACGAGTACGTGTCCGGGATGGTGATCCATGCCCGACGGACTGATCATGCTTGCAACACGAGCCCAGTCGATGACCTCGCCTGCTTCGGTAGCGTCTTCCCCTTGCAAGAACAGGACAAGTCTTGCACCCAAATCCCGAGCCTCAGCCGCCAATTGTCCGAGCCGCTCGATGTCTTCCGTGATTGGATCTGTGTGCTCTTTAGCGCCATGCTCGATGAGCTCCCGCGCGAACCCGCTGACAATACTGAGTTTGCTCGCGAGCAGGTGATCGATCCTTTCCGCCGCAGAGGGGAGCCGTCCTTCTAGCGATGGCCCGGCGACGGTCCCAGGGAGAAGTTGCTTGAGGATCCCCTCCAACGGGAGTCGGCCTGCGAGGGCGAGGATATCACCCACCACGACGAGAAGGGCCTCGGACGCAGTATGGATGCGGCCAAGGTCGCCCTTCACCGCGGTGTGGGTCACGCGATGAAGGAGTGTGCCGCTGATCTGTTCCAGGGCCGCCAGCGGGGCGAGCAACCGGGTGCGGCGGTAGGCGAGAGCCAACTGTGTTGCCCGGTCTCCTAGACGCCTCATCATCCCTCCTTCACCGAGCCGGCCAAGAGGTCGTCGATATTTTTCAGAAGCTTGGTAAAGTCGATCGGCTTGTTATGATGATCGGCAAACCCTTCTTGAAGAGCACGTTCTCTGCTTGCGATGCGGGTTGTGTGGGCTGTGAGGGCGATCACCGGAACAGTAGATGTCGTCGGATTTGCCTTCAACCTCCTATTCACCTCCCAACCGTCAAGCTGGTCAACACCCAGCCCGATGTCGAGAAGGATCAAGCGTGGCCGCTCACCCTCCGCCAGGCGCAATCCTTCCTCGCCGGACGAGGCATGAACCATCAAGTGGCCTGCACGTTCTAGATTACGCTTGACCAATTCAACCATGTCTTCTTCATCTTCAATGTAAAGAATTGTTGCCATTATGTCCCCTCGGTTCCCGCCTTGATGGGTGTTGGCCCGGCCCGCCGGGCGGGGCCAAGGCTACTGATCGTGCGGCGCAACTGATCGGCGAAATCTTCCTCGTCCGTGTGCGAATCGAGTATTGCGGCCACTTCCCCCCAGTACCGCCAGCGGTCCTGCGGGACGTTTTCCCCCCAGTTTGCCCAGGGCTCCCTGGGAACGTTCGCCTCATAGTCGGTTATCACTACGAGGGGGATATTTCGTCTGCTTAGCTCCTCAGTGAGTCTACCATTTAATCCAGGTGCTCTCATATCAAGGAGAATCAGATCGGGTTTCGCCTCGTCTATGCGACCCAGGGCGGCGGACCCATTGGCTACCCGATCGAGGAAGATGTAAGGCTCAGTCGTCATTGCAAATGCCCGCTCGATGGTCTCGCCGAGCGAGTCTGCCTTGGGCGACACGAGCAGGATGTGGATGCGCTCGAGTCTTTTGGCCATATGCCGTTCCACTACCGTTGTCAGCTTCTCCCCGGTGATCGGTTTGACGAGATAATCCGCTGCACCGAGCATGAACCCCCGGGGTCGCTCGTCAAGAATCGTGGCCAGGATGATCGGGATGTGTTTGGTCTTGTCGTTGTGCTTGAGGGCCGCCAGTACCCCCCAGCCGTCGAGGCCGCGCATCATCACGTCCAGTACGATAACAGACGGTGGGGCGTCCTCTTGGACGGCCGTCTGGAGGCCGAGAACGCCGTTGTCCACTGCGATCGGCGTATAACCTGCATCGCTGAGGGTACTCTCCCACAGTTCGCGAAGGTCGGTATCGTCTTCGATAATCAGAACCCGCTTTCCGTTCTCGCCGGGCGGGCGGGCAGGCGGTGGGGTGGGGGCGGGCGGGCTGATCAATCGCTCGATCGGAGACGAAATGGCCCTCGGCAACCACACCCAGAAGGTGGACCCCTTGCCCAGTTCACTTTCGACCTTGATCTGCCCCCCCATCCCTTCCGCGTACAGTTTCCCGATTGAGAGCCCCAGGCCGAAACCCTGCCCCGATTCCGCGCCGGATGACGGACGGAACCGGGTGAATAGCTGCGGGATCTGCTCGGACGGGATACCGCGCCCTGTGTCATGTACCTCGAACCGTACTCCGGGCCGGCCGTCGACCTCTTGCTGGCGCAGGCGGAGTGTCACCTTCCCGGCTTCCGTGAATTTGCATGCATTGCCGAGGAGGTTAAAGAGCACCCGCTGGAACTTCTTCCGGTCAAGTCTCACCTGCCCCAGTGCGTCGGGGAGATCCGTCTGGTAGGTGTTCCGTCTCTTTCGCGCCAGATACTCGATATCGTCTTGCCAGGATCGCACCTCCACGTCCAAATCGAATTCTTCCGGCTCGAAGTCCAGTGTACCCCCTGAACTCAGTTTATAGTAATTGAGCAGGTCACTAATGAGTCCTTCAAGATCTGCCGAGCCCCGCCTGATGCGAGAGGCGTCCTTAAGGAGCTTGGCGCGAAATTCTCCGGGGATGTGTTGGCCCCCATCCCCCAGCTTCTGTATCAATTCCTGGCAGTAGCCCACGACAATCGCGAGGGGCGTCCGCAGGTCGTGGTTGATGTTGGCCATGAACCGGTCCTGCTCCTCAATCGCCTTGGTGAGCTGCGCTTTCGTCTGCTCAAGATCCTCGTTCGTTTTGCGCAACTCGGCCGTTCGTCGCACGACCTCCTGTTCGAGTCGCTCCGCCACCTGTTTCCGCTCTGAAACGTCGCGTACAATCACGGTGACGATCTGTCCTTTAGTAGTCATTGCGAGGCTGATCGACACCTCCATTGGGAACTCCGAGCCGTCCTTGCGCCGGCCCATGACTTCGCGATTCGGTGATCGCATCTCAGGCTGATCCACCCCGTATCCCCGCAGTAGCCTGCTCAACCGTTCCGGGCCGTCCGTCGCTGAGTCGGGCTCTAGTTCAGGGACGAAGTCCCAGAGCCTCCGCTCGTTGACGAACCCAGCCATTGACTCGACCTCGGCTGCCTGGTAACCGAAAAGACTCTCGGCCGCCCGGTTAAATGACCGAATGTCACCCCGATCTCTGGCAGTAATGATCCCGTCGGCTGCCATCTGCAACACCGCCTCGTGCCGTGCCAAGCTGTCTTTCTGTGCCTCTCGCTCGCCCCGTAACTCCTCAGCCTGGCCCCGGTATTGCTCCGCCAACAGTTCAAGTTTTCTTTGGGCAGCACCGATCGTTTCTGCCATCCACACGAACTTATCCGCAAGCACACCGATCCGGTCCCGCGCCGTCACGCTTAACGGCTGGAGCGGTTCCCCCTTGGCAAGCCGCTCAGCACCATGGATGATCTTGTCGAGTTCGCGGTTCATCGAGTGAGCGAGCCACCAACTCGCTACGATCCCAACGAGAACGCAGCCGACTTTGACCAAAATGAGTTGCTCCCAGTCGCCGCCTGATACATGTACCCATGTACAGGCGGACAACGTGAGACATACTACCAATCCCGTAAGAAGGGTAAACTTGAGGCCGAATGGGAGCCAAGGTGATCGCTGGTTCACGTCACGTCCTTGAGGGGCAAATGAATACTACACCCCTGAACGCAAGCTTGTTGCTTGCCAGTCCAGTGCTCCACAAACGCTGTGGTTCGGACAATGGAGAGAGGAGTGGAGCAATCCCCCCTTCAATTACGACAGGATAGAATCTCACTCCGACCCTGGCTACCCCGAATTGACTCGTCAAACCCCGAAATCCGGTGGTTTGGTGAGAAGCCGTCACGACCCCGCGTGGGGAACGCTGTGAACGATTTGTGTTCGGCGCAAACTGCGGTTTTTGTGCAGATGGCGTGAAAGTAGTGCGAGAATTCAATCCCCCAAAAGGCACACAATACCGCAAAAGACCGAGGAAAAATCGTTCTCTGTGTTCCACGGGTAGGGTGGATTGCCGAGATGCAGGCATGGTTCAATGGATCTTCCTGGGCTGCGCCACCCCCTCTTCGAGCCGCCAGTATCCATCCACGCCGAGGCCGGTGAAGTCCTGGGTCTTGCCGGAGGGCCAGTGGACCGTCGCTTTCGTCACCGTCGATTCGGTTCCGAGCCCGATCACCTGTCGGCGGTCGTTCGTGCATCCGAAACTGCCTCCGCCTTTGATAAACCGTGTTTGCTGGGCCGTGAGGGTATTGATCACCACGCGCGCTCCGACCACATCCCGATGCTTCTCACCGACCAGATCCAGACCAATCCAGTGTCGACCGGTCGTGGGTGCGACGTTCCGGAGGACGGTCACCGGTTCGTTCAGGTGACTGACCACCAGATCGATTTTCCCATCGTTATCGAGATCCCCCAATGCAATCCCACGAGCGTTGTGGGGAGCCTGAAAATAGCTACCCCCCTGGCGGGTCAGATCGGTGAATCGGCCGCCATCGTTCCGGAACAGCACCCCCCGTTGTCGTCGGTCGATTTTGGTCGGGAAGCGGATGGCGTGGCCATTCACCATCACGAGATCTTCCCATCCATTCAGGTCGTAGTCGAAAAACCCCACTCCCCAGCCAACGTTTAATCCGCCAATCACCGCGAGCCCGGCCTGCTGCGTCGCGAAATTGAACCGCGGTCGCTCGCCCTCGGAACGGTTCTGGTACAGTGCTGGCAGTTCGTTCTCGTAGTTGGTCACGATCAGCGAAGGGCGGCCCGACCGGTCATAGTCGCCCGCATCCAGCCCCATACTCCCGTTCGCCTTGCCCTGGTCGTCCCGGGCAACTCCCGCGAGCAAGCCGACTTCCTCCAGTGCCAGTTCCCCCGGCTTCCCTCGGTTCATGTAGAGATACTTGTCGTCGGTGTCGTTCGCAACGTAAATGTCTGGTCGGCCATCCCCATTCACATCAACGATCAGTACACCCATCCCCTTCCCATCTTTCCGGAGGTTCAGTTTGTCGGTCACGTCGGTAAACGTGCCATCCCGGTTATTCCGATAGATCGAATGAGGGAGCGGCTTGAAGCGGCGCGGCTGGCACACATCTCGGGTCTTTCCATCGTAGGTGCAGTCGGTCGGGTGGTTCGTTTCAAATCCCCAATCCCCGTAGTGTGCGATGTACAGATCCGGATACCCGTCCCCGTCGAGGTCGCCCCAGCCCGCCGTTGTGGACCAGAGCGCATCATTCAACCCCGCGGCCTTGGTCTTGTCGACAAACCGACGCCCACCAGCCCCATCCGGCTCGTTGTGCAGTAGGATCAGCCGGTTGTAACCGGTCACGAGGAGATCTAACCAGCCGTCGTTGTCGTAATCGAAGGCCGCGGCCCCGTGGGAATACTGGAGTGGGATGTCCAGTCCAACGGCCTTGGTGACGTCCTCGAATTTCCACCCCCCGCGGTTCCGGTAGAGTCGGCCGGGGAGACCGAGCACTTTCTTCCCCTCGTACCGCCCCCCGCCGGGAATGAAGATGTCGAGCAGTCCATCGTTGTCGAAGTCGAACAGGGCGACCCCGCCACCGAGCGATTCGATGATGGCAAAGTTGCCCGCCTCCTCGCCGTTCCGATAGGTGAAATTCACCCCGGTCGCGGCAGTCATGTCCTCAAAGAGCGGCGGTCCAACAGGCTCCTCTTGTGGAGTGGGCGGTGGAGGCGCTGGGGCGGACGAACACGCCACAAGCGCGGCCACGAACCCAATCAGGATTGCCCCGAGCCACCACAGCCGACCGGGGAGGGAGAGGCGAGGTGTCATGGAATCCACCAGAGTCCGATCAGTCGGACATCATTCCTACGCTGCGGAATGGGAGAAGGGTCGAGGACAACCAGGGGATGATATGGGCCGATTCCACTCGTCGGGCAAGGAGCGCTTCGTATCCAGGTTATCGCCTCCGGTGGTAGAGCTGCGCTCGACCACCGGCGAAGGTAGACGCCAGGAAATGACCTACCCAAGATCATGGTGGGATAGGGGTAGG
>PLDW01000059.1 GCA_003136315.1 Gemmataceae bacterium
GGTTCTGCCGACCAGATCTAGCCAAAGCATTTCGCTCTACCCACTCCTCACGACCCGATCAGTCGGGAAAGTCCCCTGAGTCCCCCCAATCGTCACACACGACTTCACGACCACGACGCAGCGCCACCTCGGCAGACCCATCCGCAATTTCGCTGTGCCCGCAGGCGTGCAAAACGGGGCCTCCGAGTTATCGTCCTACCTCGCCGCAGGTTGATGGCTTTTCGTCCTGATCGAGGCTCTGGTGGCCTTTGAGAAGCCACGGGCAACGGTAGTGCCCACGAACGACTCCAGGCTGTGAGTGAACTCGACGACATCGGGGGTGAAACGGATCACCGAGGTGATCTGCATGTCGAGTTCCGGTGCTGCTCCTACTCTGGTGAAGGTGAAGGAGTCGAAGCTGCCCGATGTGCTGGCGGTGATGAACTTGAACCCGCCGACTGCTGGGCCAGCCTGACCGCTGGCCCGGAGTTCCTCGGCAATTCGCTTGACGGGGGTGCCGTCGTCCCAGCACAATCATCTCCAGCGGTTGAGTCGGCCAAGTGGGTCTTGCGCATGGCCTGGCCGCGATTGCTCCCGGGGAGTGCGGACGCATTTCGATTGCACGCATTTGAGTTACGGGAGTTAAGGGTTTCTGTCAGTGAATCGCATAATCCGCACATTGACGGCGGGCGGGTGCGGATTCGCCGCGGGGCTGGCAATTGGCCCCATCAGCGTGCTGATGGCGAACGTTAGTGACACGCTAATGAGGGGCTGGTCTTGGCCCGAGGTAGACTCGAAATACGTCCTCCTGCTTCTGGCCTCGTCGGTGCCATCCGGGCTCAATGGTGCCATCGGCGCGGCCCTGGCCGCCGCCTTGGGCAGTCGCAGGCGACTTGGCATCACCCTGCTCCCCGCCTCGATCCACGCTGCGGCTGCGCTTTGGGCGTTGATTGAAGATCCTCGCGAGTTCCTGCTCTTTCAGTTGGTCGCGTTGATGTTCACGGTGTTGATTTGGCCAGCAGGTCGGTTGGGGCAGATGATTGGCTGGGCACTCCGAAACTGGAGTCCACATGCAACAGACGCCAAACCACTCTGATGGCCCACCAATTTGAGAAGAACGAATCCTATGGGACGGTTTGACCCCTCCCTTGGTCGGTGGGAAAGATCCGTGCTGAAAGGTATGACTCCAACGGTGTCCTGTACCGTTGGCTGGCCCTGCAGGTCCTCTCATCGCTCGGGGAGGCCGGTTGCGGGATCGTTCATCCTCAGACGAATTCGTTTCGGGTAGAGTATCCTTGGAATCGTAGAGTTCACTCAATGAGGGCGAAACAGGCATGACCAGTCGAACAAGCCATTTGCAAACCCTATATGGGCTCGGGGCAGTCGTGGCCATTGTGATATTCTTTGCCCCACTTCGCGCGCTGGATGAGCCAGGAAAAGATAAAGAGGATGAGGCGCGCCGAGAACTGCAACTCAAGAATATGAAACATGCGGCGGGAGCATACAAGCTTTCACCGGCTGACGACCACAAGCAGCTCTTCAAATTCCATGAGAACCCGATCCTCAGATTCAGCAATCCTATTTTGGGCACCAAGGACGGAACTGCTTACATCTGGTCTGACCGCGGCCGACCGAAAGCGATCGTTAAAATCTATACGTTTAACAACGAGTACTTCTCACACGAATGGCAATCATTATCAGAAAATGCACTTGTTGCTGAGCGTGACAGCACTATTCTCTGGAGTCCGACTCAGCCCGGAGTCCGATTCGAGGAAATTCCCGATGCCCCCAAACCCGCCGCGATAGTTGTCGAACGATTGCAACAGATGAGATCACTGGCGCGTAAATTTAGTGCAACGTACACGCATGGCAGTGGGGATCAAAAGCCGTCTGAGCTGCGGCTTCTGGCTCAGCCAGTTTTCCGCTTCGAAACCAGGGACGATCCGCGATCCCTGGACGGCGCACTGTTTGTCTTTGTTCAAGGTACTGGCCCGATCGGCCTTCTTCTGCTCGAAGCTCGCAGAAAAGGAGAGAGTCATCAGTGGCACTATGCATTCGCCAAGTTGGCGGGTGGCGCAGTGGCTGCCAAGTATGGTGAAAAAGACATTTTTTTAGCGAAAAAGTACGATCACAGCGGCGATCCGAAGCAGACATTTCTCATACTGAACCGACAGACCACGGCGAAAGAATGACGGTTCTTCTTCACACCTTTTCTTCACTCGCATTTTCCTTTCCCAACGAGCTTTTCGTCTTCAGGCGGCAAGTCTCGCGGTTTCCTTTGGCGTATCCTTGGACGCTTCTGTCACATCGAGCGAGGCTTCGAACAGCGAGTGGAACTGAACTGCCCCTGGTCATCACACTCCCGATCCGACCGCTTCCGGAATCAATTCATCCGGCACCTCGAACAGCAACTGTGCCCCACGGAACGGAACCAGCTCGGGTAACAGCCGTGGATTGGCCAGAACCCAGCACACTGGCCCCTCGGTCCAGGGGTTGAGCCAGATGGCCCGGGATGACGTCGGGCTGACGCAATCGACCACGTCCACTACCCCCACGAAGGCCCCGGTGATCAGTTCCTCCCAACCGGTGATCAGTTCCTCCCAAGCGGGCAGATCCAGCCCGAAAATGGCCGACCAACTCTTTCAGCTCAACGCGATCAAGTTTGCAGCCCACGAAGTCCCGGAGACAGACCGGGGCAACAGGAGTGCATGACCAGGCAAAGCGTTGCGTTCCACCCACTCCTCACAGCCCGATCAATCGGGAGTGTCCCCTTAATCCCCTCAATTGTCACACATGATTTCACGACCACGAAGCAGCACCACCTCGGCGGAACCCTCTGCGATCCCGACCATGTCTCTATCGAGCAAAAAAAATGGGGGCTCAGAGACATCCTTCCACCTCGACCCAAGGTGGTGGCTTTTCGTGGTGATCGAGGCTCTGGCGGTCACGGGGAAGCCACTGGACGAAACCCCACTCCCCGAGCACCTCCGGAGGGTGGAAACTCGGCAACGTCGGGTGAGTGAGGTTCCTCGGCGACGCTGTTCACGATGGCGAATGCCGAGACCTCCGCATCCTTGACCAACATCCGAGGGACGAAACGCAGTAGATCGCGCGCGGCCTATACAAGAAACGCCCAGGTTGACTCCACCTGAAGAACTGGGGGACAATCCGAGGTGAGTTGACGACGACAGCTTCATAGAAGGCTAATCACAAAGGCTGTCGCCCGCCCATTGAACAGGTCTTCAGAGTCTCCGCGACGGGCTTCGTCGACAGAATCAGCCTTGGTCCTTGGAGGACTCCTTGTCCCAAGTTTGACCACGCCTCGATCCGGGGAGTTTCATGCCCTCGGGGTACGTCTGTATCAAAATCCGTGGCCTCTTTTTTCTGCGATTCTGGCCAAACACATCAATAACTTGCTCGCCTGACAGCAGGAATTTTAAAAAACTGACTCCTTTGTACATGCAGGTTACGCAGATACTCAGCAGCACCAAGTATTCGTTCAATCCGTTCTCTGTAATCTAACCATCGATATTCTCCCGGTAATACGCAAATTGCTTCACCGCGTGCTCGGCTGGGTTGTTGTTCCAGGGAATCCCATCGTGATCAAGAAAAGTGAACAGCTTGTCGCGGCACTTCAATAACCTCTCACGGTAGTTCGTGGCCAAATCTGATCGGAACGTATCAGCCGCGAGAAAGCCGAAGAAACAATCAATCTCCATCTTGTGTTTGACAAGATATCGATGCTTCAGACCATGCTTGTCAATAGTGGCGACGATCTCGCGTAGCAGACTCCCCAATTTTCCTGCCAATGATTTTAGTTCCTCGTCCCAAGGATTTCCCTGGATGTCATGGTTGAAATCCCGCATAAGATGGATGAGGCACTTTTGCTGAAGGCACTCCAGCGAGTCGTATGCCGAGTAGTAGTCGGAAACAAGTACGCCACTAAAGCCCTTACTGCATGTGACCTTTCTAAAGACTGCACTCTGGCGAATTCTGG
>PLDW01000197.1 GCA_003136315.1 Gemmataceae bacterium
CGCCCGTGAGTCGTGGCAGTTCCCGGCGCTGTGCCAGGAGACGGCCGAGAAAGACCTCCCACGCTTGTGGGTGCCACGGGCGGCTTGTCCGCCCGTGGCACCCGATCCCGCAGGTCGAGTTTCTCCCGCCGTCTACCTACAGTCTGCGGAACGAAGACCCATGTCGAACGACGAATCTCGAATGACGGAAACCCTCCGCCCGGGCAGCCTGCCCGCGGTCGTTCGCCGGCATTAGCAGCAGGCGAGCCCGGGGTTGATTGCGTCCCACGTCATTCGTCATTCTCTTCGAGGTCTTCGTATGTGGCCGATCATGGTGGAGAAGCTCGCCCGATTCCGCGAGCTGGAAAATCAACTCGGTGACCCCGCTGTTGCCGGTGACCACGCCAAGTTTGCAACCGTTGCCAAGGAGCATGGCAGCCTCGCCAAACTCGTCAAGCCTTACCTCGAATTTCAACAACTCGACCAGTCGATCAAGGATGCGGAAACACTCCTCAATGATGTCGATATGAAGGGGCTGGCAGAAGAGGAACTTGCTCAACTCCGCCCGAAGCGAGACGCGCTCCACTCCAAGATCGAGGACCAACTCCTCGTCGATCCGAACGAGGATTTCACCAGCCTGATCGTCGAAATCCGCGCTGGGACCGGGGGCGACGAGGCCGCGCTTTTTGCTGGCGACCTCTACGAAATGTACACTCGCTACGCCCGGAGCCGGGGGTGGACGGTGGAGGAAATCTCGTACAGCCCCGGCGAGGCGGGGGGCTTCAAGGAAGTCACCTTCGGGGTGAAGGGCGAGGGGGTCTATCAAGTACTTCGGTACGAATCGGGAGGGCACCGTGTTCAGCGGGTGCCGAAGACCGAGACCCAGGGGCGCATTCACACCTCTGCCGCCACGGTAGCCATTCTGCCGGAACCCGACGAGGTGCAAGTGGTCATCAACCCACAAGATATCGAGTGGGAGCGGATGCGGGCGGGTGGGGCCGGTGGCCAGCACGTCAACAAGACCGAGTCGGCTGTCCGCATCTGGTATCGCAAGGGCACTCCGGACGAGATGGAAGTGAAGTGCCAGGACGAGCGGAGCCAGGGGAAAAACTACGACCGCGCCATGCGAATCTTGCGAAGCCGGCTGTTCGAGAATCAACAGGCGAAGCTCCATAAGGAACGGGCCGACATGCGCAAATCGCTCATCGGCACTGGCGACCGGAACGCTCGTATCCGCACCTATAACTTCCCGCAGAACCGCGTGACCGACCACCGCATCGAGTTCACCCTCTACAAGCTCGACGCGGTCATCGGCGGAGAGTTGGACGGACTCCTCACACCCCTGATCGAACACGACAAAAAGCAACGCCTGGCGGGTGATGGGAAGTAAGCATTTCTTGGGGGGAGGCAACAACTGGCGGACGTCAGTTGCCGGGTTTACTTTGGGCGGGTTCCGGTCTCATCCAGGAACCCGCAGAGGCTGTCTCATTCACGGAGCGATCATCAGTCTAACGGGAGGGCGAGGCNNACACCCTCTTCGGGTTCCTGGATCAGGTGGCCCCTTCAAGCAACTCCTGGAGTTGAAACCAGCGTTCTTCGGCCGTTGCAAGCTGCTCGGTCAGGCTTGCGACTTCGTTATGGAGTCGGAGTGCTTCGGCAGCATTTGTCGAAACGAGCAACTGGGCGCTGAGTGAGCGTTTCTGCTCATCGAGTTGGGCGATCGTCTTCTCCAGAGTCTTCAGTTCCTTGCGTGTACTCTTGTCGTCCTGGCGCGCGGGACGTGATGACACCTTGGCCGGTTTTGCCAGTTCCGGTGGGAGCTTCGCACGTTCGCTCGCGAGTTCCCGCTCGCCTGCCTCGATCTCCTTGTTGACCCTGTAGAGGTACGATTCATACTGGCCGCTGTAGTTGGTCACCTGACCGTCACGGACTTCGACGATGCAGGTGGCGACCCGGCTCGTGAAGTGCCGGTCGTGGCTGGTGAAGATCAGGGTTCCTTCGTACTCCAGCAGAGCCTCAACGAGCGAATCGACCGTATCGACATCGAGATGGTTACCCGGTTCGTCAAGCACCAGTACGTTATATTCGCCCAACAAGAGCCCCGCCAGGCAGAGTCTCGCTCGCTCACCACCGGAGAGAACCGAGATCGGCTTTTTGACCTCCGATCCACGAAACAGGAAGGCACCCGCCAGGCCAAGAATCTCCTGTTCCTTCTTCCCCCCCACGGCCTGGTCGCGCAGGTAACTCAGGACAGTCCCATTCTCCGGGAGGCTGGTATAGACGTGCTGAGCGTAGACTCCGACGCGGCAACCGTATCCCCAGCGCACTTCCCCCGCCAGTGGTTTGAGAGAGTCGACTACCGTCCGCAGGAATGTCGTTTTCCCCTGACCATTATCCCCGACGATCGCTGCCCGCGAGCCGTGATCGATCTCCAACTGGACCTCCGACGCAACCTGACGCCCGGGATACCCGATCGTCACGTCCCGGCATCGCAGCGCTGGCCCCTTACGCGGTTCGACTCGCGGCGCGCGGATTCTGACCGTGGGTTCGTCGCTGAGAATCTCTGTCAGTTCCAGCTTCTCCAGTTGCTTGCTCTTCGATTGCGCTAGTGCCGCGGTACTCGCACGGGCTTTGTTCCTGGCGATAAAATCTTCCAGGTGTCGTCGCTTGACAATAATGGCTTCGTTCGAGCGTTCCTCGTGAAGGCGTTTCTCCTGCAGGAACTCCAGGTAGGCGTCAACCTTACCGGGGAATGCGAACAATTTTCCCCGGGAGAGGCCGAGTGTGTGCGTACATGTGGCGGCCAGGAACGCCCGATCGTGGGAGACAATCAGACATGCCGCCCGAAAGTTTCGCAGGAAGTGTTCCAGCAGGATCTGGGTGCGCAGGTCGAGAAAGTTCGTCGGCTCGTCGAGCAGTAGGAGATTCGGCTCGTGCAACAAAAGTGCTGCCAGCTTCAACCGCGTTTGCCAACCCCCGGAGAGGCTTGCAATGGGGCCGTTGAGGTACGAACCCTTGATCTCAAACTGGCCTGCAACCTCCCCGCACTTCCAGTCGGGCTGGCCGCTGTCGCGCATGAGAAATGCCAGGGAGGTCTCTCCCGGCAAAAACGGATCATGCTGGCGCAAATAACCCAGTCGCAGACTGGAGTGGCGAACGACTTCGCCGCTGTCGAGTTCTTCTTCACCGAGGAGAATTCGCAGCAAGGTGCTTTTGCCGGCCCCGTTTCGGCCGACGAACCCCACTTTCACGTTGTCGCTGAGCGTGGCTTCGGCACCGTCGAGTAACACCTGATCGCCGTAGCTTTTGTAAGCTTTTGTGATCTGCAACAGGCTGGCCATCGGAAACAAAACCCTCGGGACAACGGGGATCTGGAGGACCGCCATGCTCGTGGTTGAGCCCACTGCCTGCGGATGGTTGACATCAACAATGAACCCTGGAAATCCGAGCTGGCCACGACCCTGCTCGGATCCAACTCGACTTCCGGATTTCCGTCCCGAGGGGTTACTCTCGCTGACACTCTTCGGTGGGTCGGTCTGGCTATGTTACTCGCTTATTATAGGGATTCGGCGATGGACTGTCAGCGCGACTCAGACCCGGGGGATGATTCGAGTTGGAGGTCAGCTGGAACCGATTGTGTCGCCTGGGTGATGTGGCATGACCTGAAGGGCAACCGGAGGCACATAGATTGGGAGAGTGGACGGGCGGATGACAGAGGTGTTGCTGGTCGTGGCAAACTTCGACCGGGTCTGGGGATACCAAACGTCGTAATTCTGATCCATAGGCTGATCTACCCCCCCTGCCCCCCCTTCGAAAGGGGGGGAGACAGAAGGAAAAGGGTTTGACTGATGAACATCCCCCAATCCTGAACCAAGTCGAGCAATGGCCTGTTTTCTCCCCCCCTTTCGAAGGGGGGGGCGGGGGGGGTGAATTGACGATATCAATCAACCTGACACTCATTGACGCGCTGTTCCTAATCCGCAAGACCCTGGGATTCCGGCAGGTTGATCGTCACGGTCGTTCCACTGGTGATCACGAGGTTGGAAATCTGCCCCGCGGTTGCCGTGGCACCAGGGGGAAGCGTGTCTTGTGTCGCTTCTGTGCCGTATCCGGGTGGTGCGCTGAAAGTGAGCGTGTAGGTGCCGGGCAGCACCCCCGTGAACGAATAGCTGCCGTTCGCGGCTGTCTGGACGGAGATCGACACAGCGGCCCCCTGGTTCGTCGTCCCCGTCAAGGTGACAGTCACCAGGCCGAGCCCAACGTCGCTCGTGCTGTACATGCCGTTGCCGTTGGCATCAAAGTAAACGACACCCGAGATCGTGGCCTGGCCTTGTTGAACTTCCGGAAGATTGTAGTTGCCGCCGACCGCCCCGTTGGTCACGGCAATGCCGGCGATCTGTCCGGGAGTTGCTGTCCCCCCCAGGGCAAAGGTCTCCTGCGAAGTCTCGTCGACGAAGCCGGCTTGCGCGGGTGTGGTCTGGGTGATGGTGTAGGTGCCCTCGCGGAGATTCGGGAACGTATACTCCCCGCTCGCATTGGTCACGGCCGTGGCTGTCACCGCCTCGCCCAGATCGTTCGTCCCCGTCACGGTCACCGTCACTCCAGCCAGACCGGAATCGGTTGAACTGTTATAGACTCCGGTCTGATTGACATCATTGTACACGACGCCCGAGACGGTCCCCGGTGCAAATGCCTGTGTGCCCTCGTTGTCCGCGCTCAGAAGCCGGCTCTCAGCGCTGTAGAAAATGTTGCCGCCGGCCGGCCCGAGTTGGTTGATTGGGGCACCGGCCACGAAATCGACCTGATAGAAATTATCGGGCAAATGGACGGTCAGGCTGTGCGGGCCAGGGCTTAACAACTGAGAACTCTCATCGACGATCACCTGCTGGCTGGCGGTGTTTGCGTCGAACGTGGCCCCCGGGGCATCATAGGTGACTAGCGAGACGAGGGCCGGGGAGTTGCCGGTGACGGTAAAGTTCGCGGTAACGATATCGTTTTGGTGCGTATTCCCGCGGAGGTTGGTCACGATATACGTTCCCAAAGTGGGATCGGTGATCGTGAAACTGATGTCGGTGATTGCCCCGGTGTTGGGCTTCTCGTAATCGGCGAAGTTGTTGCTACCGACCGATTGATTGGAGCCGAGGTTGATTTTGAGGTAAGAGGTCGGTGTCGGTGCAGTCTGGATGTAGCCCGAAGGGGTCGATTCGGAAACGAAGTACGTCCCAGCGGCCAGACTGCCAAACGAATATGTCCCCTGGCTACCCGTCTGCTGGGTCGCGACCAAATGATCACCATTGTCGAACTTACCGTCGTGGTTCGAGTCCGGGTAGAGGCTGACCTTGACGGAACCCAGGGGGGTATCGTCGGAGGATAAGCCGTTCCCGGTCAGATCCTGATACACCACGCCGCTGATGACGCTGCTTCCCGATGGGACGATGCGATCGTCCAGCATCTCCAGGATGAGATGGGGCGTTGGTCGCCGGCTCGTTCTGCGTGACGATCGGGTTTCAGCGCGAACCGTGCCTGGTCGCGATCGCTTCCAATTCGAGTGAGACACTTGAGTGGACCTCCAGATCATGGGTGTCGAGCGGAAAACGGGAGAGTCCCCTCGGTGCTTTCGTGTGGCCGAGGGGAGGCCGCAGCACGCTCCTGGGATTCGGTGCGGTGAACCGACAAACTGGCTGAACGGTGCGTGACGAGGCGACCACTCAAGGGAGGTTCTCTCGAAAGAGAATCTCCCCGAGCTTAGCTTCGACGGCAAAACCTAGCCGGTGGAACAGAAGCGGTCAAAGAGGATTTGACCTGGATTTGCCTGAGAATTCACTGCGGTTACGGAGTTGAAATCGTTCGGATACAGGATGTTTCGGTATCGACGCGCTCAGCGCAACTCCTCACCTGCAATGTGGCATTGGAGGGATGCTCGGAGTTCGGTCAGTCGATCCGCTTCCACGGGGTGAGAACCTCGCGACCAGTTACCCCGAGCCCGGCGAGGGTCGTATAGTCTCCGACCAGTTTCGGCCCCTTCTCAATCGTGTACACGCTCACCCCGATCTGCCCCGAACTCACCCAGCACATCGACAACTGGTCCCCCTTCCGCAGTGCGGTGCCCACGAACAGGAGTTTCCCCCCAAGCGTGTAGGTGACCAGATAAGCGTCTCCGCGACGCTCGATCAGTGCCTCGGTGGTGACCACCTTGCCGCCCGCCTCGATCAACTCCGAACGATATTTCCCGGTGATCTCGATTCGCTCGTCCGCCGGAGGCGGTGGCTTCTTCAGGGTGATGACCACGAACCCGCTGTCAGCATCTGTCTTGAGCGACTCGGGACGGACCTGACCCTGGGGGTCAAAACAGAGTTTCAGGGTGTTCCCGGTGATCTCGTACACTCCCAACAACACCCCGTCTCGTCCCTCCCCCTCCTTCACCGACAGGTTGACCGTTCGCGGCGATTTCGATGGATCAAGTTGGACAGCACCGGCCCGGTCGATCTTGCCATCACGACGGAAGAGAAACACATTTCCGCCGAAGAAGACCGACCGCTTCTTGAGATCGGCAGCGGCGACCGGTTTGTCCCCTTCCACCCAGCCCTCGACTTGCCAGGTTCCCTGGAATCGCTGGAACTCCTCGGAGAGTGCTGCGGTCTTGGGGGCGTCGTCGGCCAGGCCAGCCGTCGCCACGACCAGAGCACACAGGGTCAACCCGGTTCGTAACGGCATGACAATTTCCTTTCGGGTGTGGGGTGGGAGGTCGGGGAGGTTGGGCATCCCGAAAGCCAGGAATGTCTCAGTGGACACGAAGCCATCCACCAGCGGGTTGCGGCTCTCCCGCTGCCCGGACCCTCGAGCATCCCTCCCGATACACCCGATTCTGGATCGCCGACACACCCGAGAAGTGGCGAACACCGGGTGAAACTCTGACGGAGGGGCCTGACTTGATTGTCCCACAACCTCGCCTCTCGGACAACGTCACTGCGAGGCGCAGCGATGGCGATGGCCACGCACCGAGGTTCCTTGTCCTGCTGGTAGATGATAACCGATAACTGACAAAATACGGAAACCAATCCAGCATCCAGGAGACAACCCGATGACAATCCCCCTCCTCCCAGACGACCCACACGATTCGAGGTTGCGGGCGAACGTGAAGCCGCCAGGTTGGGTGAACCCGACCCCCGCCCCGCGTTACCAGCTTGTGGTGATCGGGGCCGGTCCGGCTGGTCTGGTGGCCGCTGCCGGGGCTGCCGGACTCGGGGCGAAGGTCGCCCTCGTCGAACGCGATCTGCTCGGAGGGGACTGTCTGAATGTCGGCTGCGTGCCATCGAAAACGCTCCTGCGGGCGGCCAGAGCCGCTGCCGAGGCACGACGGGCCGGTGATTTTGGCGTTCGAGTCGCGGAACCGGAAATCGATTTTGCAGTCGTGATGGAGCGGGTTCGGCGGGTCCGGGCGGATCTCTCCCCGGTCGATTCGGCCGAGCGGTTTCGTTCGCTGGGGATCGACGTCTTTCTCGGCGAAGGGCGCTTCGTCAACAGGGAGACGATCGAAGTGAATGGCGCGAAGCTCCGCTTCGGCCGGTGCGTGATTGCCACCGGATCGCGGGCGGTGGTTCCGGACATCGCGAGGTTGAAAGAGGCACGCTGGTTCACCAACGAAACACTCTTCTCGCTCACAGAACTGCCGCAGCGGTTGTTGGTGATCGGCGGCGGTCCGATTGGGTGCGAAATTGGGCAGGCATTCGCACGGCTGGGCTCACAGGTCACCATTGCGACCCGGAGTGGGCGGTTGCTCCCCCGTGAGGACGACGACACGGCCAGCTTTCTTGCCGAAACATTTCGTCGCGAGGGGATCGAGGTGGTTGCCGATACTCCTCCCCCCGGCGGGTTCGATACCGTCCTGGTTGCCGCGGGGCGACAGGCGAACACCGAACGACTGAATCTTGAGGCCGCCGGGATTCAGACCGACCCCGTCGATGGTGTGCGAGTGGACGACTACCTGCGGACGACGAACTCGCGAGTTTTTGCAGCGGGCGATGTCTGTTCGGCCGGTTACAAATTCACCCATGCCGCGGACGCGATGGCCCGTCTGGTGATTCGCAATGCCCTTTTCCCGACCAAGGGGAAGGCATCGAAGCTCACCATCCCGTGGTGTACCTACACCGATCCCGAAGTGGGGCGGGTCGGGCTGAGCGAACGGGACGCGGCGGAAACGGGGGTGCCGGTCGGGGTCTATCGGCTGGACCTGCGGGAACTCGACCGGGCCGCAGCCGACGGGGCCACGGGATTCATCAAGGTACTGACCCGGCGAGGGACGGACCGCATCCTGGGGGCGACCGCGGTCGGGCCGCACGCGGGGGAGTGGATCGGCACCGTCTCACTGGCGATGACCCACGGGATCGGGCTGAAGAAGCTGGCGAACACCGTTTTCCCGTATCCCACGTACACCGAGGCCCTTCGTAAGATCGCCGACCAGTATAACCGGACCCGCCTCACCCCGCGGGCCAGGCGGATTCTCGGAGTCTGGCTGAAGTGGTTCCGATGAAAACCCCGATGGGTCCAGACGTTTTTGAAACACCCCCTGGCCCGAGCCTGGTAGAATCGGGGATATGGATAATACCCGCGCTGCCCCGATACGGCGAGGGCTCCCGCCCGGCCCAAAAGGCACCTGGATTCGCGGGAATCTCCGCCAGTTCTCGGATCAACGGCTCAAGTTCTTCCTCGACGTCGGCCGTACCTACGGCGACCTTTCATCGTTTCGGTTCGGTCCCAGGCGGATCTTCCTCGCGACGGACTCGGATCTGATTGAACAGGTGCTCGTGACCGACGCCAAGCACTACATCAAACACTTCGGGGCCAGGGCGTATAAACCCGTCCTCGGGAACGGGTTGGTCACCAGCGAGGGCGAATTCTGGCTCCGCCAGCGGCGACTCAGCCAGCCAGCATTCCTCAAAAACCGGGTTCTGTCGTACGCCCCGATGATGACCCAATTGACCGACCGGATGCTCTCCCACTGGCGGCCGGGCGAGTTGATGGATGTCCACTTCGAGTTTAGTTCGCTCACGAGCGCGATCGCGCTGAAAACGCTATTCGATCTTGATGACCCGGGCGACCGGGAGCGGTTCACCGAAACCCTGCGGCTCGCGTTTGATCTGATGAGCGCCCGGTTCCGCTCCCTGCTGCGGCTTCCGACCTGGCTTCCCACTCCGGCGAACCTGCGGCTGAAGCGAGCGGTCGCGGAATTGTTCCAGGTGGTCGACGGGTTCATCGCCCAGGGCCGGGCGCGGAAGGAGCCTGGAGACGACCTCCTCTCTCGACTTGTGGCGGCCCAGGACGACGACGGCACCCGGATGACGGCTCGGCAACTCCGCGACGAGATGATGACGCTCTACCTGGCCGGTCATGAGACGACGGCTCTCACGCTCAGTTGGGCGTGGTACTTGCTCTCGCAGCACCCGGCGGCGGAAGAGAAGTTGGTGGCCGAGTGGCAGCGGGTGCTCGGAGGTCGGACCCCGAATGCCGACGACTTGCCGAACCTCCCGTACACGGAAGCGGTGCTGACCGAGGCGATGCGGGTCTACCCGCCGGTGTATCTGATCGGTCGGGAGGCGACATGTGATCTCGAGCTCGGCGGGTATCGGGTGAAGAAGGGCTACACAGTGTTCATGAGCCAGTGGGTGAACCATCGCGACCCGAAGTATTTCCCGGACCCGGAGGCATTTCGTCCGGAGCGGTGGGAGAACGGGCTGGCCAGGCGGATACCGAAGTATGCGTATTAACCCGGCAAGAAAGAA
>PLDW01000294.1 GCA_003136315.1 Gemmataceae bacterium
AACCCCCCCAACCCCCTTCCCTAGGAAGGAAGGGGGAGCCGGAGGGCGGTGAGGGCGGAACCTAACCCCTGCTTCCGGCTCGATGGTTGCTCCCCGTCATGCACCATGTCGGAATCCGATTGGTTTGCGTTCCGCGCTCCCACGGTGACCAGGGCAGTGAGATGGATGCGATCGAATTGCGGGATCTGGACATCGCACGGCGGTATATCGTTGAGGGGCTTTGGCTTCAACGAGCTGTCAAGCCGACTGCCGGAACCGTTCGCGCTGCTCTGGAATGGGCGATGGAGGTGGCCGCGAGTGGGCAACCGCTTCCCCCGATCGGGTTTATCGCGGACGTGGGGCACACTGCTTTTGGCGGCGAACATCGGGCGAAAGAGCCCATCCCAGTACCCGGTTGGCCCCCGACTCTTGCCAGGCAATACGAGGATTACCTGCTCGGTAAACTCGATGCCGACTTGATGTTCGAGCGGGCTAGCGACGCTCTGCGAAAGTACGCGGACAGGGACCGAACCAAGGGCCTCGCCTACATTGTGAACCAGATTCGAGAACGAGCGGTCGCCCAGGTGGCACGGCCGCAAGTTGCCGAGGAGTTGCTTGGGGTTCTCCTCCCGCCGGCAGTCATCCGCGGGCTCTTGACGACGAGTCCGGAGGAGGTTCTGAGTGTTGGATGGGACGGGCTCATGAGGGACGGGCCGAGTCCGTTACTCGTCCGTCTGTACGAGCAACTTGTATCCGCCGGCCGCCGCCTCACCGAGGTTCTTGGCCGGGAAGATGTTGAGGCTCTCGAAGACCGATCGGCCCTCGGGGATATGGGTCAGTATGTCGCCCTCCGGCAGATCCGCCAGACGACAGCCCGTCTTCTCTCCCGTCTGTCCGCCCGGTCGATTCGACCGTTCGATGGGCGGAAGGAAGTACCGACTCGAATCCTCGACGAAGATCAGTATCCCGTCGGCGGATACACCTCAATCGCCACCAAGGGGTCGATCGAAAGCCTGCTTCACTCCCAACTGGCATACATCGAAGACGCCGACGGACCTGACCTGTTCGACATGAAGTACGCACGGGACGAACTATTCTACTACTCTCGGGATGAGAACCAGTTCCTCCGTCGCCGCCGGGTGTTTGTGTTCGTGCTCTTCCCGGACCTGATTGCTGCGCGATTCAAAGATCCTGATCTGCCATGTCAACGGATCGTCATGCTCCTGGCAACGATCCAGGCCCTGATCGTGACGTTGACCGAGTTGCTCAGCAGCGACGCAATCCATTTTGAAGTGTTGTTCATCCAGGATGTCGACCGGAAGCCACTCGCTGATGAGGCCAGGTTGGAGGAATTTCTCCTGCGTGTTCCGATTGAGCGGAAGGATGGGCTCGTCTGGCATCTTCGGAATCGGGAGGAAGTGGTCCAGCACCTGCACCAAATCGCCCAACAAGCTCAGGTCCACTGTCTGGTCGTAGCCACTGAGCCGTTCGAGATGGAATTGGATACCGTGGTGATCACCGAACTAGTCATCTCCGGTTCCCGCCCGCAGATAGGTGAAGGCGACGGGATTGTGGCCCCGCTCGACGGTGAGGATGCATTCGATGCCTGGCAGGAAACCCTCCTGCGGATTTTGCAGTTGTGGATCTGAGACATGCGTGACGATTGCTCGAAGAGCATTTGTAGTAATCACTTAGGACTTCCGGAGAAAACCTAACCCCCCAACCCCCTTCCCTAAGAAGGAAGGGGGAGCTGGAGGGCCGTTTGACTCTCCTCTGGCTCTCAGTCCAGGGGTTTTGTCCGGTGGTCGTTAGCCGGATCAGGGCCACTTCTCAAAGCCCAAACCTTGGTGGACAGCGGCCAGGTCCGTTCCAACACCCTGTCACGCCTCCCAAGCGGACTCTGGGCATCCATCGAACCGAACCGCTGGTCGAGTCGCAGCGTAATACGGGCGAGTGGTTGGGCTCTTCCCCCCTTCCCGGTTGCTCCGACTGGTCTCGAACGGTCCCTGTACGCGGGGTCCGCGCTCCCTGCACCCCCCCGGATTCGCCGCATGTTCTCCTGGATATACGATCAACCGATCATGTTCGTGGCTGGCGTGATCCTGGTCGCGGTGCAGTTTGCTGCCGCTCTCCCGTGGCTCTGGGCGATCGACCCGAAAAATTTTGAGCGGGCGACCCGTAGCCCGGCCACAATCGGTTCTGTGGTGGTAGGCATTCTCCTGGGTGGTGCAGCGCTGGCGACCTTTATGTCCTACGAGGGTGACTCGGCCCAACTCCAGCACTATGGGCAATACTTCTACGGGGCCGGTCTGCACCTCCAACTGCTGATCGACCTGTTTCTGATTCTCCCCCAACTGCTCATCCTCGTGTGGCCGAAGGGCGGGGCGGTTGCACTGGCCGCTTACCGGGAGGGGTGGCGGCAGCCGATGTTCTGGCTGATCATCGTGTTCGCCATCGGGCTGACCTGGTTCTCGGTCTGTATCCCGTACTTCACCTTCGGCGACGACTACAAGATGATGAAGCAGATCGGATTCGACGTGGTGATGCTGGCTGCGGGGCTGTTCGGGGTGTTGGGTGCAAGTATGTCCATTAGCGAGGAGATCGAGGGCCGCACCGCGGTCACTTTGATGAGCAAGCCGGTGAACCGGCGGCAATTCTTGATCGGAAAGTTCATCGGGATCCTCATGGCCTGCCTGGCGATGTCCCTGGTGATCGGCTGGAACTTGAACTTTGCCCTGCGAGTGATGCCAGAGTTCGACAAGATCAACGCCGTCCAGGATCCGATGTCGCAACAGACCGAGAAGGTGTTCCTTCCTGTGTTTGATTCCGCCGTGCCATCATCCGCAGGAAAGATCATGGCGCACGGAGCCGGCCTGTGGTTCGCCGACACCTTTGCTCACTCTCTGGGGATCGCACTCGGGTTTGGGCAGGTGATGATCCTGGTCGCCATCGCCGCGGCCCTGGCAACCCGCATCCCATTTGTCGTGAACCTCGTGTTGTGTCTGGTGATCTACTTCCTCGGCCACCTCGCGCCAGTGATTGTCAAGGTGACAGAGGGCGGGGGCGCAGGGATGGGACTCGTTGGGTTCCTCGGGAAACTGTTCGACGTCCTGCTCCCGGCCCTGGAGTTTTTCAACATGGGTCCGGCGATCATCCGCGAGAGCCCACTGGATCTGTGGTCATTCGCCTGGTACGTCGCGACGGTGTTCGGATATGCCATCATTTACACCATGATCGCACTTCTTGTGGGGCTGATCTTGTTTGAAGATCGCGACCTGGCCTGATTTGACGCCACGGCTCACAGCCAGAAGCCTCTGTGGCTAAGTTTCGTGTGTACCGCTGGGCGGTGTTTCTGCTAATCTCAAATCAACCGTTGCCCCGGTGGCCGGGGCAACGACCGGGATTCAACACACCATAACCACCGCCCCACTCCGGGTCCGGCACGCCCGAGGGTTCCGTGGATACCACTGAGTTCAATCGTCTCCGAGTCGACTTCCTGAAATCTCCACTGGAGAGGTGGGGTTCTGCTACCGGCTCGATTGGTGCCGTCGGTGCTTATCTCTTGCTGCTGCTGCTGCTTTACCTCTTCGTCGACCTGTTGGTGTGGAAAGGGGAAGTCCCTTCCTATGCCCAACTCCCGACCGCAAAACAGCAAGAATTTGCAGCGGAATGGGCGCAACGGGCTGATCCGGATCGCGAGGAAGCAGTCCGCCGACTGGGCCTTCTCGATCCAGAACGGGCTGAAGTGAAACACATGGTCGACCAGCGGCTCCTCCCCGATCGTCGGGTGGTTGCTGCCGCTTCGCGAGGGTCTCGAGGGCCGACTGTCCAGGAGTGGGAGTTACGGTGGAGGGCCGGAGTCTATCTTGCCCTCAAAGACCGCGTGAACCCGACCGCAGCTGAGACCTATTTGCCCGAATTATCCACGGACACAGCAACGGAACCGGAGGCACCGCCCCGCCTGGGTCTCCTGAGTTTGGTGGTGCGTGAGCGTGGCCGGTGGACAGGCCGCCTCATTGGCTGGCTAGCGTCGTGGAACACCTGGTCGTGGCGGCCTGGGGAAGACGGGACAGCGAATCCGCGTTACCTGGCTGTTCTGTTTGTCCTGGCGTTTGGGATTGCTCTGGTCCGGGGAGTGCTCCTCAACGCGGTCGCGTATTTTGCTGCCTCAGCCACCCTGGAAACTGTCACGCGGTTACGTCGGGCGATCTATTTCCACATCTACCGCCTCGGGTCATTGGCGGTCCGCACGGCTGGACCGGCCGAGACTGCGGAACTCGCCACCCGCCAGGTGGAAGAGATCGGCAATGCGGTCGAAGTCTCCGTCGCGGTCCCGATTCTGCAGCCGATCAAGTTTCTCCTTCTTGTTGGGTTGATCCTCCTCCTGAACTTCTGGCTCGCGGTCAGTTTCCTTCTCCTGGCACTGCTTGTCTGGGTCATCGGCGGGCAGATCGCGGCCTACAACCGCCGGGAGGCCCGGATTGGCTCCCGACAGGCGGCCAGCGCCCTGGCGTTGCTCCAAGAAAGTATGAGCATTCTCCGTCTGGTGAAGTGCTACCACATGGAGCGGTTCAACCAGAACCGGGTGGAACGGCAGTTGGCCGAATCGAGACGGGCGAACTGGCGACGTCTCCGCGGGGATGCCCTCGCCCGCCCGGTGCTCAGGTCCGTCGCTCTGGTTGCTGGGGTCGCCCTGGCGTATCTTGGGGCCAGGGCTGTTCTGGCTGGCGAGTTTTCGGTTGCCGGTCTGGTGGTGATGGCGGTCACCCTGGTGTCGATGGTTCCCCCGCTCGTCGAATGGCTCGATTCCCGAAGAAAGCTTCGTCGCGGGCGGGAAGCAGCCACCGCTGTCTTCGAGTTCCTGGACCGACGCGGAGAGGCCACCGAAGCCGCAGACGCCGAGTTCCTCCCCGCGCTGACGACTCGATTGGAGTTTCGCCATGTCTCGCTCAAGGAGCCAGGCACCGGGCGGATGCTCCTGGAGAACATCAGTTTGGCGATCCCGGTCGCAACGAGGGTCGCCATCGTTGGGGTGGACACAACGGCCAAGCATGCGCTGATCTCCCTGATCCCCCGGTTTCTCGACCCCACTTCAGGGGAAATCCGGATCGAGGACAAAAACATCAAGTGGGTGACCCACGAGTCGTTGCGGGCACAAATCGCTGTTGTGATGCAGGACGATCTCGTCTTTACCGACACTGTTGCCAACAACATCGGTTGTGGGGATCTGAGTTACAATCTGCCCCAGATCATCGAAGCGGCGAAACTTGCCCACGCCCACCAGTTCATCGAACGGCTCCCGTTCGGCTACGAGACCCGGGTGGGAAATCAGGGGCACTCGTTGAAACCGGGTGAGCAGTTCCGGATTGGGCTCGCTCGGGCTCTCCTCCGTGATCCCAATATCCTGATCATTGAAGAGCCGACCGCCCCGGTTGACGAGGACACCCTCGCCCTCCTCGACGATACGATTGAACGTGTGTCGCCGGGCCGTACGTTCATTTTCTTGGCCAACCGGCTCTCGACTTTGCGATCGGTCCATCGTGTCTTCCTGCTGAAGGACGGACACCTGGAGGCATCCGGTAGTCACCGTGACCTGTGGCAAAACAACGAGTTTTACCGTCGTCTCAATATCCTGGCCGACGCGACCCTGGAGACGAGCGTTGCCAACGACCAGTGACGCAGAAGGATGTTGGTGCAAGGATGGTTGAGCACAGCGATACCATCTAGGGGCGGTGAGTATGACAATGACGTAAGCACGATGACCCAAACGACCCCGGAGGGGTCGCAGCGATTAGCCGGTGGTCGAGCGCAGCTCTACCACCGGGGGCGATCACAATGACGATAATATGAACACAATGACCCGACCGACCCCGGAGGGGTAGCAGCGATTAGCCGGTGGTCGAGCGCAGCTCTACCACCGGGGGCGGGGGCAGAGGCTCTGACGCGAACACGAGTTGACCCTAGAACATCGGAATCCGGGATAGGCAGGGGGTGTCGGGGTTGGGGTGGTTACGGCTGCAAACCGGTGGTATCGCTGCGCTCAACCACCGGCTAATGGCTGCGACCCCTGCCGGGGTCGGGGAGGGGGAAAGGCAATCCTGATGAAACCGCGACTCAACCTCAGCGCGGAGTTGGCCGCTGCGCTGGACATCGCCGACAGGGCAGGTGAACTCGTCCGCCGGGAATACCAGAACTTCGTTGCCATCCCGGACGCCCCCGCCGACATCAGCACACACGTTGACCGGGCGTCCCAGGAATTGATCCTGACCTCCCTGCATCAGCGGTTTCCGCAGGATGCGATCTGCGCGGAGGAGAAGACATCCACGCTGGAGACCGTCCCTCACATTGGGCCGCGGGCATGGGTCGTCGACCCGATCGATGGAACCCGAGGGTTCGCTCGCAAGACCGGTCAATTCTCGGTGATGATCGGGTTTCTGGTCGAGGGCCGGCCGGTGCTTGGGGTGGTGATGGAACCGGCCCAGGATCTGACGACTTTCGCCTGGCTCGGCGGCGGGTGCTGGTGGAAGGTGGGTACGGAAGGAACCGCCTCTCGATCAAGGGTTTCGCAGCGAGCGACCGTCTCCGAAGGTGTGCTGGTCCAGAGCTGGGCGAAGCCCGGACTACCTTCCCGCCCGGTGGTTGCACTCGCACCGCCCAAGGTGATTGAGACCTATTCCGGGGGGGTGAAGCTGGCGATGGTGGCCCGCGGCGAGGCGGACATCTACGCGAACACCTACGAGACGTTCCGCGACTGGGACATCTGCGCCGGTCACATCCTCGTGACCGAGGCGGGTGGCCGGGTGACCGATCTGGCCGGGGCCGAGATCACCTATCAGGCCCCGGATTTCGCTCAGTCGCGGGGGTTGCTTGCGACCAACGGCCGGATCCACGACGAAGTGGTGAAGCGGCTCGGATCGTGATCGACCGATAGATGATTCTGTCGCGGGAGAGCCCAGGGCTTCCGCCCTGGGCTCAGAACGAACGCCCCATCCGGGGCCCAGAACAACCGACCTGCACCTTGGAATCAAAGGGGTTTTGAGCCGCATAGCGGCTGCCGTTCTTAGCTCTGGGCTGGCTCACACCTCAACGAGTTCCTTTTCCTTCTCCTCGACGTCCGGCACCGAGTCGGGCACTGGTTCTTTTGCCGCGTGGAAGTTGACAACAAACCGGACGATGAACACGAAAAACACCACGGTTGCGGCGGTGTCGAACAGGTGCAGAACCTCGTGGTAGCCGACCCGGACGGGCGCTTCGAGAATCACTGGCCACTCGGACAGTTCACAAATCGCTCCGACGGTGTACAAGCCGGCCCCCAGCCAGAGCCAGTTCATCGCCCGCCAGCCGACGGCTCGATAGTATTGAACCACCGGCATGACACCCAACCACCCGACCGCCAAGTAGTCGGTCACAACCAGCCAGTGAGGGGCCTTTGGGAGGAGCCACAGGCAGCCGATCCCAGTCAGCGCTAAACCCCACATGAGCCGAAGGAACCACTTGCCCCACGCCCCACCCAGCAACACAAGCAGACAGGGGGTGTTTGTCCCGGCAATGAGCAGGAAAATGGCCGATTGGTCGATCTTTTGGAAAAATCGGAACGCATCTGGGTTCTCGGCCCGGGTGTAGGGCACACCGTGGAACGTCCCACTCGCGAGATAGAGTAGAACCATCGAGAGGCCGAACACCGTGACTGCCCACCGACGGCCCTGCCCGGCCGGAGTCAGACGGATCAGGATCAGCGTCGCGTACGCGGCCCAGACAGCAGTCAGCAGGTGGGAAGCGGAACTCACCGGGTCGCGCAACGGCATTCAGCAGTCTCCGTGGCCACACACGTATTGGTCTGGCCGGTTGAGGGGAAGGGTGCGGTGCGATTCCGGTTCGGCGAGGTGAGCAGTCACCCGAAGCGCTCACCCTTAACTGGACATCCCTGTTATCCAATCTCGCCCCCCTGATGGAAGGTCGATTCGTTGACGAACTGCAATTGGGATGCGAAACTGCACATCCTGTAGCTGATCTGCCCACCTTGCGGGTTCAGCCGCGCACGCTCCTGCCACCCTGATCCCATCACAAGAGTCCCCGCCATGACTTCCTCCCCTTCTGTCCGACTCCTCACCGCGCTGATCCTCGTCTCCGGGATGCTGGCGATTTCCGGCGGACTCACCGCGCAACCTCCCGATGCGGATGTGCTCGCAGTCCTCAAAGGTCACACCGACGCGGTCGATGCCGTCGCGGTGAGTCCGGACGGAACCCTCATCGCGACCGGGAGTTTCGACAAGACCATCAAGCTCTGGGACACTGCCTCCAGCAAGGAGATCCGGACCTACGGTGGACCACAAGGTCATCAGGGACAAATCCTGGCCGTGGCTTTCAGCCCCAAAGGGGACCAACTTGCCTCCGGAAGTGCCGACAACACGGCCAAGGTGTGGGACGTGCCAGTCAGTACCCCCAGCAAGACTTTTGCCCACTCCGGAGCGGTTAACCGCGTAGCCGTAACGGCCGATGGGAAAATGTTCGCTCTTGCAGGCGGGGATGGCGTTATCAAACTGTTTCCGCAGGGCGAGGAGAAGGGCGCTCTCGAACTCAAGGGGCATGTCGGGGCCGTCATCGGGCTCGGATTCACTGCGAACAACCAGTTCTTGATCTCGACCGGGGTCGACCGCACCATCCGGTTCTGGGCACCTGCCGACGGGAAAGCTCTCGCGAGCTACGGCACTGGAAGCGCTGACCTCACGGGCTTCGCCGTCAACCCGAACAATCAGGCGCTTTACACAACCGGGGCGGACGGTGTGCTCAAGTTCTGGCAGGTTCCTCCCCCTCCCCTACCGAAAGCACCACCACCGGCAAAGGATGCAATCACGGCCCTTTACGTGACCCCAGATGGGGCAACCGTCCTCTACGCCTCCGCCGACAAGACGGCGACAGTCTTCCCTACTGCAACTGGCGTACCGGCCGGGAGCTTTGCTGGTGCCAAGGGGGCGATCGAATCGGTCTCGCTCTCGCCTGACCAGCAAACGATTGCTGCTGGGTCGGCCGATGGCAGTCTGATTCTTTGGGACCGGCAGGGGAAGGTGAAGGCCGAGGTGGCATCGAACTCAGGCGGCGTGACGGCCGTGGCGTTCCACCCCTCGCAACCGGTGGTCCTGGCTGCGGGGGCAGATGGGATTGCAAAGGGGTGGAACCTGCCGATCGATCCGAAGCAGCCGAAGGAGAAGGCAGCGAAGTTCGTCATCAAGGCCCACACCGGGAAGGTGACGGCCGCCTTGATCCACCCCACCAGCGGGCAGGTTCTCACAGCCGGAGCGGATCGATTCGTCCGCATCTGGGATCCGGCTCAACCGGTCAAGGCAGTCCGTGAGATCGGCCCGCTTGCTGCGCCGGTGACCGCTTTGGCGATCAGCCGCGACGGCCAGACTCTGGCCGGGGCCGCCGGGAAAGAGGTGCTTCTCTGGAATCTGGCCGATGGAAAACCCTTGGCAAAACTCCTGCAACCGGCAGATGTGTTGGCGGTTGCGTTCTCGGCCGACAAGGCCCGCGTCCTGATCGGTCGCTCGGACAATCAGGCGGTTCTCGTCGAGGTGGCAACCGGGGTCGTCCTCCAGTCATTCACCCACACCGGTCCGGTCCGGGGGGTATTCCTCCATCCGGCTCAAGCCCAGGCGATCACAGCGAGTGCCGACAAAACCATTCTTGTCCACCCGATCACAATCCAGCGGGCCATCGTCCTCGGGTCGGGGAAGCCCGCAGGGGTTGTGGTCTCGCCCGGAGGGGAACGAGTGATTGCTGTCGGACCGGGCAAGGATGCGGTGAGCTGGAATACCGGGAATGGGGTGAAGGAGAAGGCGTTCGAGGCTGGCGGGTCAGCGTCCGCGACCGCGCTGTCGAAGGACGGACAGCGTGTGGCGGTCGGCGGGAGCGATGGGTCTGTGCGGGTGTACACAATCGCTGACGGGAAGCTGGTTGGCTCCTTCGGGGCGGGGAGCGCGGTCGTCGATCTGGCGTTTCATCCGACTCTCCCCGCACTGGTCGGGGTGCTTGCGAACAAACTGGTGGTGGCCTGGAACGTGGCATTCACCGTCGGCCAGTCCGTCCCCGCGGAGTTCGGGCGCTCGATCCAGACCTACCCCCACCCGGCCGCTGTGATGGGCGTCACATTCCAAACCGATGGTGTTTTCTTCACTGCTGCCGAGGACAAACTGGCCCGGCGGTTTCGGATCGCCTCTGACCTCCCGACGAAGAATCTCCCTCATCCGAACCTTGTCGATGCGGTGGCATTCGACGAGACCGGCACGCAACTGGCCACTGGCTGTCACGATGGGATCTTGCGAATCTGGGATGTGGCCAAGGCGACTCCACTGAAAACCATCACCGCGCACGTCCAGACGATGCCGGTGAACGTCCCGAACCCGATCTACTGCGTGGTCTGGGCGCCCGGGGGCAAACAACTCCTGACGACCAGTTACGACAAATCGATCAAGCTCTGGGATGTCGCCAGCGGCAACCTTGTGAAAGAGTTCAAGGCTGCTCCAGATTCGCAACCGGGGTCGAAGGTGGAGCCATCGAAAGACCTTGTCGGCCACCGCGATCAGGTGTTCTCGGCTGCGTTCACCAAAGATGGGAAGTTCTTCGCCACAGGTTCCAGTGACCGGACCGTGAAGCTCTGGGACGTGGCAGCGGGGAAAGTGATTCGCGATTTCCCGAATCCGGATCAGAAATCCACCCTGCCGGGCGAGCCGGCCCCGTCGCACCCGGGGTGGGTTCACGCTGTTCGCTTCACACCGGACGAGAAGTTCCTGGTCAGCGTCGGGCCAGCCCCGCGATACAAGGGGTATCTGGCGGTGTGGACCGTGGCCGATGGGAAGCGAGTGTCGGGGGCGGAACGTGATTTCGGCCCGATCCACAGCCTGGCGATCACCCCGGATGGATCAAAACTCATCCTCGGTTGCGGACCCAAGGCCCGAACCGCGACCGAGGCCGACTGCGTGATTGTCAGGCTTCCTAATAAATGAGGTAGAAAGAGAAGTTCGCCTCATCGCTCTGCCTGTCATCCCGACCCCGGAGGGGTCGTGGATCGGTTACACAAACACCGCGATTGTGGGTGCCACGGGCGGCTTGTCCGCCCCTGAAGGCATCCCACGGGCGGATAAACCGCCCGTGGCACCCGATCCCGATGGTCGATTTTCTCTCACCGCCTGTTTTATGCAAACGCCCCGGCCCGGTCGCGGGGACGACCGGGCCGGGGCGAAGAGAAATCGTGCCGGGTTCACGCCGCCCGGGCCGCCGCCACCCAGAGCATGTAGGCGACCCGTTCCTGGAGCTGTTCCCGCTTCTTGCGGTGAAGGTAGACGTCCCGCCATGAGTAATACAAGGCGGCGATCATCAGGCACGCGAGATTGCAGGCAATTAACTGAAACATAGGAGAATGACCCCATTGGGGGCGACACAACATGAATCGTCGCGAGTAGTTGAGGCTTGTGAATTCGGTCGAGTTGGCGACCGGAGACGTCAGAACACTACGTCACACTGCGTCCCGGTCAACCAAACCCGATGAGAAAAGAGGAGGGTTATCGGGGTCGTACTGTTGGGATTTTCGGCACTACCCCATTCCTCGGCAAAGGAGTTGGTTCCCGTAGCAGAAGTCGTGATCGGATTCAGGTTCCGGCTGAGGCCTGCCGCGCGACAAGCTCGCCGCGGAGGCCCGAGAGACCTTCACTCCCCAGGCGGATCAGCCGTCCCCCGACTTCCACCTCGAACAGATCGTCGAGCGGTTGGTAATGGAGGATATGCACGGTCGCACCAGGAGTGAGCCCCAGTTCCTGCCAGTGGCGCAGGCGGGCCGGGTTGTCGTCCTGGGCCTCACGAATCACGACCGTTTGCCCGTCCCGGTATTCGGAGAGCCGCCCGAGATCCCGTTGGCGGAGTTCCAGAGTTCGGGATGGGATCGGGTGACCGTGTGGGTCTTCGACGGGTTCGCCAAGGTAATCGGCGAGAGCCTGTTCCAGCCGCGGGGAGATGGCGTGTTCGAGAGCCTCTGCCTCCGCATCGACCTCGCTCCAGTCGAGCTTGAGCACCTGGGTCAAGAAGAGTTCGACGAGTCGGTGCCGCCGGATCACACGCAGGGCCTCAGACAAACCGGAGGGGGTCAGCCGGGCGCCCGATTTTTGTTTGTAGCTGATCCACCCGGCCTCGGCCAACCGCTTCAGCATCCCCGTTACCGATGGGGGTTTGACCTGGAGTGCGGCGGCGATGTCGACAGGGAAGACGACCTGATCGGACCCACCAAGACGGTGGATAATCTTCAAATAGTCCTGGACCGCCTGCGATGGCTGCTCGGACATGCCCGACACCCCGCTCCCGGTCCATAAATCGACATTCCGACAATCCCCACCATCCTATCGGACCGAGAGATGAGTTGGGGAGAGGAATGCGTGAAAGGACGCAATCGGGTCAGGCCGCCGCTCGGTTGGCTGAGCGATCCTTGATGCTTTCGACCAGGAATGCGGCGGCCCGACCACAAGCTCCGGGGCGAGCGATATTGTCTTTCAACACGCGCAGACGTTCCACCCGCTCGGCAAGTGCAACCGGGTCGTTGAGCCACTTCACGATATGCCCGGCGATCTCCCGGGACCGGTCAATCATGGTCGGGTATTCTGGGAACACCTCGTCATCGGCCAGCAGGTTCACCAGGGTGATGTACTTGACCATCATCAGGAACAACGTCCCCAACACCCCCACCAGCCAACTGGCTTTGTAGAGGATCACGGTCGGCTTCAGCCCGTACATCAGCTCCAGACTCACCGACCCGGAGACCGACACACACATTTCGGCCAGTTCGATGATTTCCGGGGTCCGACCGACGTGGAACTCGATCGGAAGGTCGAACCTGGCAGCCATTTTCTTCGCAGCGGCGGCCTGGTGTTCGTTGAAGGAAGCGACCAGGAATCGCACGTCCGGGCGCTCGGTGTGGATGCGCGACGCTGCCCGCAGGATGGTTTTGAAGTTCTTCGCCACCTCCTGGTTACGCGAACCGGGAAGAAGAGCCACCACCCGGCCAGGCTTGGCCCTCTGTTCGGCCAGGAACGATTCGTCGAGTCGCTGCGCGGCAAGTTCGTCGAAATACGGATGCCCCACATAGTGGGTCTTCACGCCCTGCTCGCGATACCACTTTTCCTCGAAGGGGAGAGCGGTAAGTACCCCCGTGAACCACCGACGAACTTTCTTGACGCGCCACCCGGCCCACCCCCAGAGTTGTGGGGGGACGAAGAAATAGACGGGGATGCCCGCCTCGTGTGCCCGTTTGGCGAGGGCGAAGTGGAAGCCGGGGTAGTCGATCAGGATGACCGCATCCGGTCGTTCGGTGAGGAAGTGCTGTTTGGCCTGTCGAGCCAGTCGGAAGAATGTGGCGATGTGGGCGATCACGCTGCCAAACCACATCACCGAGAGGCGGCAGAGCGCATAGAGTAGGCTCGCCCCCGCAGCCTCCATCCGATCGCCACCAAACCCGCTGATCCGAATCCCCGGATCGCGGGCCTTCAAGGCGTGGATCAGGTTCGCACCGTGCAGGTCGCCGCTCGGCTCCCCAGCGCTAATGAACAGATGCATGAGGCGTCCTTGCCAATTAAGTTTAAGGTTTAAAGTTTAAACAGGTTTAAAGTTGAAAACGCTTGGTCATGCTGGGAGCCTGTGTCGGTACCCATTGTCTTCGACTTTAAACTTTAAACTTCTTAAACTTTAAACTGGTTCCGAAGTCATTTCGGGATGCGGCGTTCCGGCGGAACAGGAAGCTCCTTCGACCGACGATCGGGGGGGGGAGGAGTTGTGGCCACCCCGATCGGGGGGGGAGTTAGGGCAGGAACCGGACCGGAAGTTGGGGCAGTAACAGCGGCGAGCGCCGGAGCGGCAACCGCGCCAGACCCCTCCTTCTTCCCGCCCGGTAGTGCGGTCGGCTCGGCGACCCGGCGGTATCCGAGCGAGCGGAGAACCTCCAATACCTCACTCCAGGTTGGGAACGGCCGGCGGTTTTCCCGCTTGTACCGGTCCATCGCCTTCATAAACTCGGTTTCTTCGTCGTTGTAGTCCCGTTCGCATGTGGTTGGGTCAATGAGTCGACGTCGCTCGCTGGTGCGACGCTTCTCGGCGGCATTACTGGCCCGGCGATCCTTCGCTACGGGGATGTTTCGCTTCCGCCGATCATTGGGGAATCCAGTTGTACCGGATTCGCTTGTCCGATCCTCAATTTCAGCCGAAACTTCCGGCTTAACCGCGGGTTGCGGCGTGGCATCGGTCTTGGTCATGTCTGCTATGCCTCTCAGCCGGTTAGGGGGGGTGGCTGGGAGCCAGGCTGCGTCGGCCCTTTCCCTGGCCGGGCGTCCTGCGACGATCCGAGGGGATGAACGGGTGCTACTAAGCGTACCCGACGTGCCTGATGTGTCAACCAGAATTCAGATCACATCCCAATTCTTGAAGAAAAAAACTCGTGAACTTATGCCGCGGGACGAATTCAGGTAGCCCGGGGTGAGTTGGCAGGGGAGATGAACACCCCTCCACTGATGCGAGTTTCACCGGTTCGTTCTCCATCGCGATTCGGTGAGGGGACTGTAAGGTTGTGCGATTTCTTCGGACGGGCAAAAGCCGCCTCCATCAGGGCGCCTGCCCGCAACCGTTGGCCGCATTCACGCCAGCCTTTAAGAGGGGTGGTGGGTGGATGGGGCGTGGACGGCGGTCGTGAAGGCGACCACACCGATTGACGCGACGAACCGCATCGAAGACGTTGTCGGAGGTGGTGTTCTGTTATGCCGGATAATCCGATTTTGACTTCTCCGCGCGCCGTTCTAGCCTGTATTGCGTTCCCTCCCAAATGTGCCCCCGCATCGTCGGGGGCCGCCCTACGCGGCGGCCCGATCAGGCTGAGGCTTGAAACGGGCTACTGAACCAAGGGAACGGTTTTCAACCACCAACATAACTCGGAATTCTTGGGACCATCAGAGAGACCCTCTCCGCCAACCCCTCCCGCGCAGGGAGAGGGGAGTGCAACCGCCCTCCGGCTCCCCCTTCCTTTTTAGGGCAGGGGTTGGGGGTTAGGTTCCGATCCAGCTCCCCATTCCCACCCAGGGAAGGGGATTGGGGGGTCAGGTTTCTTCCGCTGATCCTTATCCACGCCTCACAGGGGCAGAGCAATCATTCTGGCCGGCTCACCGGCCGGCTCGCCAGACCCCAGCGGAGAGCTGATGACGACCTCACCCGAAGAGACACTCAACCTCCGTCGGATGCGGAATGCGCTGAGCGATACCCACGTTCTGCCGGCCTCACAGACGACTCGCACGCTCCCCCCGGATGCGTGCCTGGTCCACATCCACCCGACTGGCCCGACCCTCGGCCGCCGCTATCCAATCACAACCGAACCACTTTTGTTTGGACGCGAATCCGATTGTTCCATCACGATCCCGGAAGGGTCTGTATCCCGGCATCACGCCCGGGTCAGTCGCAGACCGGACGGTCTGTATCTCATCGAAGACCTCGGAAGTACGAACGGGACTTTCGTCAACGATGCCCGAACCCAGGTCCGAGCGCTCACGGATGGGGATTACCTCCGGATAGGCCCGTGCATCTATCGATTCCTGGCGAGTGGGAATGTGGAGGCCGATTACCACGAGGAGATCCATCGCTTGGCCGTCATGGATCCGCTCACAGGGCTCCACAACCGCCGGGCGGTGAACGACTTCCTCGCCCGAGAGGTCGATCGGGCCGCTCGCTACGACCGGCCACTGACCGTTGTCCTGTTCGACCTCGACCACTTCAAACAGGTCAACGACCGACTTGGTCATCTCGGCGGCGATATCACCCTGAAGGAACTCGCATCGCGGCTGCGGCAATCGACCCGCAAAGACGAACTGCTTGCTCGATACGGCGGCGAGGAGTTTCTTGCCATCCTGCCCGAGACGGATCTGGTGGGGGCACTGGCATACGCCGAACGGGCCAGACGGTCGGTCGCTGACATTCCGTTTACGTTCGATGGCCGGGTGTACTCGGTAACTGTGAGCGCGGGAGTTGGGGTGCGACCCAACGGGTCGGAACTGTTGGTGGCGGATCTGCTCCGCCAGGCGGACGAACGATTGTACGAGGCAAAGCGGTCGGGGCGGAATCGAGTTGCCCCGAGGGCTCGCGTTGACGGAGGAAGCGGGACCGTCGAGCAGCGAGCTCTGCGTGTTCCCACAGTCGCCCCCGAGATCCCCAGCTAAGGATCTGGTTCAGGATAACTTCCCGAATCCGTTATAGTGGAACCAGCACGGTACTGCTGTATTCATGCCCACTCAAAGCAGTGGGCATGGCACCCGTGACCCGGCGTGAGTGGCAAGCGGGATCTCTCGAACAGTTGCCGGGTGCCATGCGCACTGCTTTGAGTGGGCATGTTCGGGAAGTTATCCTGGACCATATCCTAAGCGTCAACCGAATCGCTCAATTGCTCGCCCCGAAGGGATGAACCATGATCGAAGCCACCCCGGAGACCCTGCATTATCTCGTGGTCGACACCCAGGACGACCGACCGATCTTTGTCTTCCTGGGGGAGAACCCGGCATCCGAGGGGGGGCCAGAGGCCGACCCAGTCTACCTGGAAATTCTCCCCCTTCTCGCCCGATTCGGACGACCGGGTCGGCCGACGGTTGGTCGGCCGGTCCTCGGTCAAGCCCGAAACTCGCGGACCCGATTCCGGGAGTTCGCCTCGCCTGAGGATCTCTGGGAAGCCGGGTTCCTACCCGTTCCCCACTATCGGGTTTGTGACGACTGGGAAGACTACCACTCGCCGTGGTCCCCCGCCCCCGCTCAGCCAACCGCCCACGCGGCCGCCGACGACTCCGCCTGATCCCGGTTGTCCGAACTTCCCGCCTGCCTACCCTGAATCCGGGTGACCGTTGCCTTTGCCGGAGCCCGGTCGATGTCCCCCCTCGCCGAACTGGCTGCGAAGCCACCACACGTCTGCACCGACGACCAGTTCGGGCCGTGGTTCGCCTCTCTGGCTGCTCGACTGCTCAACCAAACCGATTTCGTGGTGAACGGCCAGCCGTACCGATTCGCCGAACTGGAAGCGTACTACTACGGGGAGGGTCACCCCGATCCGTTCACCCATCGCGACCCGCTCCAGGCGTTCAATGGCCGGTGGTACTTCCATCGCACAGCCGGAGTCTACCGGAGCGGATCCTTCAAAGGAGTGGATCTGACCTTCGGAGACGGCCGGGCTGTCTTTGGTGTACTGATCCGCGCGATCATCACCCCGGACGGAACGGTGATTGATGGCCCATCACTAACCGTTGATCACCTGCTCGCCTGTACCCGAGCGGCGAACGTGGCTGCACTCGATGGGATGATCGCTGCCCGTGCGGCATGGGATTCATCTGCCCCGCTTGTGGTTCGGGATGCGGTGCCACAGCGGACCTCCGTCGTTCTGGCGACCGCCCGGGTCGGGCTGTCGCTGAAGCGGACCCGGAACCCAGATGCTCCGCGGTATGTGATGCGACCGTATCGCTACCTGACCGAACCCCGGCAACTCACGAAAGGGAAACCCCACATGGTGCTCGCTCTTCACCACCAGGGGATGGACACGGCCGCGATCCACGAGTCAACGGGAGTGCCAAAGAAGACCGTCGACCGATACGTGGCGGACTTCGCCACGGGGAAGGCGGTGACGGATTTCGCCGGGTATGTCGGGAAGGATCTTGGCCCGGCGGAATGGTGCCGATTGATGGGCACCTGGACAGCGAACCAGTTTCAAGTTTAAGGTTTAAACAGTTTAAAGTTGAAGAGATTAGAGTTAAAGACAGACTGGTGATCAATTCAACCCTATTTAACTTTAAACGACTTAAACCTTAAACTTGAAACTTTAAATGCCGCTCACCGCTTCTTTTTCTTGTTCTTCTTCTTCCGCTCCTCGGCCCGCTCCTTGGCGCTTTTGCGGTGGCCGGTGTCGCCCTTCAGCTTCATATTGTCCATCCCGCCGGGCATGAACGCACCGGCCTTGCCCAGCCCGGTCACCATCTTCAGCCGCTGCCAGAGCGACATCTGCGACATCTGCTTCATCAGCACCCGGACTTGATCGAACTGCTTGAGGAACTGGTTCACCTCGTGCGGTTCGACCCCCGCCCCCTTGGCGATCCGGCGGCGACGGCTGGTGTCGATCAGATCAGGGTCGGCCTTCTCCTTCTTGGTCATTGAATCGATCATTCCCTGAACCCGCTTGAGCGCTTCCTCCGGGTCTTCGCCCTCCGGGATCATGTCGGACATGCCGGGCATCCGGCTGATCATGTCCTTCATCCCCATCTTGGCAATCATCTCAAACTGCTGGCGGAACATCTCGATCGTGAAGCTTCCCTTGAGCACCGCTTCTTGCTGCTTCTTCAACTCCTCTTCGGTGAGATCTTTGTGGAGATCCTCAAGTTTCCTGACGATCCCCATCAGGTCACCCTGGCCCATGATCCGGCCAGCCATCCGCTCGGGGACAAACTCCTCCAGTTTGTCGACCTTCTCCCCCATCCCAACAAACTTGACCGGCACCCCGGTAACGCCCTTGATCGACATGGCGGCGCCGCCCCGAGCGTCGCCGTCGAGTTTGGTGAGAATGCAAGCGTTCAGTTCGAGGGCATCGTTGAACGCCTTGGCGACGTTCGCGGCCTCCTGACCGATCATCGCGTCGACGACGAGGTAGCACTCGTCCGGGTGGACCAGTTTGTCGATCCGCTTCAACTCCTCCATCAACTCTTCGTCGATCTGGAGCCGGCCGGCGGTGTCGAGAATGACCGTGTCGCAGAGTGTCCGCTTGGCCTGGCCGACCGCATTGCGGCAAACATCGACGGGGTTCGTCGCCTCGCTGTAGACTGGCACCCCGATCTGTTCGCCGAGGGTCTGGAGTTGCTCGACAGCCCCGGGCCGCTGCAAGTCGGCCGCAGCCAACATCGGCTTGCGGCCTCGCCCCTTGAGAGTGAGGGCCAGCTTGGCTGCGGTCGTCGTTTTCCCGGATCCCTGGAGCCCACACAACATGATGATGACCGGCCGGTCCGCCCGCTGCGGGATCTTGTGGTCGACCGGACCCATCAGCGCAACGAGTTCCTCGTAGACGATCTTGATGATCTGCTCGGACGGGTCGACACGGGCGAGCACATCCTGCCCGACAGCCTTGGTCTCGACCCGAGCGATAAAATCGGTGACAACATTAAAATTGACATCCGCTTCCAGGAACGCCCGCCGGACTTCCCGGAGCCCTTCCCGGATGTTGTCGGCGGTCAACCGACCCCGACCACGGAGTTTCTTGAACGCTTCACTCAGCGAACGGGTCACGCCTTCAAACATGCAGCACCGTCAGGGGATAACTGGGTGCCGGCCCTCCGACGCCGGGGCCGACGCCGGAAATGCGTGGCACGACTGGTCGTTACTGTAAGACAATCCCAGCCCCGGTTCAACAGGACTGAAAGGCCCGCCGATCTCGTCGGTATCCGGATTTCGTGTTTCGTGTTTCGTGTTTCGTGTTTGGTGTTGAGTGTTTAGGATCACCTGGCAGGTCTCCTTACCCAACGGCCGAGGGCATTCGACCCAGGGGGTAAGTTTCTTCCGCTGGTCCCAAACACTAAACACTAAACACTAAACACTAAACACTAAACACTAAACACTAAACACTAAACACTAAACACTAAGGATAACAGAATGATCCGCTGGAATGCGATTCTGGTAATGGCTCTGGCCGGGTTGACCGCCCGCGCCGATGACTGGCCGCAGTGGTTTGGGGCGAAACGGGATGGGATTTGGCACGAGACCGGACTTGTCGAGAAATTCCCGGCTGGTGGTCCGAAGGTTCTCTGGCGCCAACCCATCGGGACAGGGTATTCGGGTCCGTCCGTCGCGGGCGGGAAGGTGTTCGTGACCGATTTCGTGCCCGGTGAGGGGACAACACTCCCCTCGGGAGGGTTCGGCGGAAAGGGGAAGCTGGTTGGGAAGGAGCGGATCATTTGCCGCGATGCGACCACTGGCAAGGAGGCGTGGTCGGCGGAGTATCCGGTGTCGTACGCGATCGGTTACCCGGCTGGCCCACGGTGCAACCCCACGGTCGATGGCGACCGGGTGTACACCCTCGGAGCGATGGGCGATCTACGGTGCTACGACGCGGCGACGGGCAAGCCCTACTGGACGAAGAACTTCGTGACGGACTACGCTGCGAAGACGCCCGTGTGGGGGTTTGCCTCCAATCCCGTGATCGATGGCAACAAGCTCATCTGCCTCGCGGGCGGGTCAGACGATCGGCTCGTGATCGCGTTCGACAAGACGACCGGGAAGGAACTCTGGGCGGTGGAGAGTTGCCAGGGGGATTTCGGCTACTGCCCGCCGATGATTTTCGAGTTCGACGGCAAGCGGCAACTCATCATCTGGCACAGCCGGGCCGTCCTCGGACTCGATCTGGAAACCGGCAAGCGGATCTGGCGGGTCGATTTTGAATCGAGGTACGCCCTCACCGCCCCGACACCGCTGAAAGTCGGCGACGACGGTCTGTTCGTCACGTCGTTCTACAACGGCTCGCTGTTTCTCAAGGTCGGGGCGGACTCGGCGACGGTGGTGTGGAAAAGCAAGGCGAAGGGCGAGTTGGCCAACCAAACGACCGACCTGAGCTCGATCATCGCCTCCCCAATGACTGATGGGGATTATATTTACGGTGTATGCAGCTACGGGCAATTGCGGTGTATCAAGGCGAAAACGGGCAAGCGCGTGTGGGAGACGATGCAGGCCACGCGGGGAGCCCGAACCCCTGCGAAAATCGCCGACGAGCCTGGACCGGCGAGCAGCGAGCGGTGGAGCAACGCCTTCCTGACCCCACAGGGCGACCGGTATTTTCTGTTCAACGAGCAGGGTGACCTGATCATTGCAAAACTGAGCCCGAAAGGGTACGAAGAACTCGATCGGACTCACCTTCTCGACCCAACCAACACGATGGCCGGGAACGGGCGAAAGGTCATTTGGGTCCACCCCGCCTATGCGAACAAGTGCATCTTCGTCCGCAACGACGTGGAGTTGATCTGCGTGAACCTGGCGAAGTGAGAGTTGGTCTCTTCCAGGGAACGACCGGCGAGAACCGAACCCCCCAACCCCCTTCCCCAGGAGGGAAGGGGGAGTCAGAGGCCAAGGAGAGAACCTAACCGCCCAACCCCCTTCCCCAGGAGGGAAGGGGGAGTCAGAGGCGGATTTGACTCCCCTCTCCTTCGGGAAAGGGGGCCTCTCCGGTCGCACTCAACCCAGTGTTTTCCGTTCCGCGTTCCGAACTCCGCGTTCCGCGCTCGTCCCGAGCCTCGTCATGGCACTCACAATTCAGGTTCTCGGTCAGCCTGGCCGGGACAATGCCCTGTTCGTCAAGGTGGACACCGGCCAGCACATCACCCGGTTACTGTTCGACTGCGGGGACGGGTGTCCGCACGCTCTCTCCTATCGGGACGTTATCGAGATCGATCACCTCTTCTTCTCGCACCTGCACATGGACCATGTCGGCGGGTTCGATGCGTTTTTCCGGCCGAATCACGACCGCACGCTGCGGCCAAACCACATCTGGGGGCCAGCCGACACCGCTGCGATCCTTCATCATCGCTTTCGCGGGTTCCTGTGGAATTTGCTCGCCGATGCGGAACCGGTCTCCTGGCATATCCACGACATCCACCCTGGCGAGATTCGAACCACCCGATTCGATCTGCGTGAGGCGTTCGAGACGGCTCACGCCGAGGGCTCTCGAGACTGGAACCGCGTGATCCTCGAAGGGACCGGGGTGGTTGTTGAAGCCCATCTGATGAACCACGGGACGCCGTCGGTTGCGTACGTTGTCCGCGAGTCAGAACGGGTGAACGTCGACACGGCTCGACTCGCAGCGACAGGATTCAGTCCCGGGCCGTGGGTCAAGCGTCTTCGTGGCCCACGGGCCGCACCTGGGGAAATGGTCGAGGTGGGTGGGATCGACCGGGATCTGGTTGCGCTCCAGGACGAGTTACTCATCACCACCCCCGGGGAGTCGGTCGCGTATCTCACAGACTTCCGGATGGATGCGGCGGCCCGGGACTACCTTGCCGCGCATCTCCGAGGCGTCGACACGGTGATCTGCGAGTCTCAGTATCAGGCTGCCGACCGTGACCTCGCCGAGCGGAACTGGCACATGGCTGCGGACGAGGTCGCACTGATGGCAGCCGCAGCTGGGGTCGGGCGTCTCATTTTGTTCCACCTGTCGGACCGCTACCAACCGGATGGCTGGCGGGAAATCCTGGCGGAAGCCCGATCGATCTTCGCCAATACTCAGCTCCCTGAAGGGTGGGCGTTCTAACCACGCACCTGCGTGATCGGCTGGCCGAAGTGGTGGGTGCTGATGCGATTCCCTAATGGCTTGACACACCCAACGCCGCCTTCGGCGGGCTGAAGCCCCCGGAAGTGATCAATCGCGGCGAGGTCGATGCGCTCTGTGAAGATGATCTTCAACCTGGTATCGGGCGTGGTGAGCTGAGGCAGGCTGATTATCGCAATCACACCCGTCGCCTACAAATTCCCTACATTCGCTAGACCTGCAAGTGACTCCCCGTTCCGAGCCCGAACTGAACCTGAACCGGGGCAAACGCTACGGTCTATAATTTGCGATGAGGAGTTGCCCGGTGTCATCGGCCACGAGCGAGTCTGTACCTCCAATGGCAACAACCAGGCTCTCAGCGATTCGATCAAGTAATTATCTGATAAATATATTACGATTGTGGGAGTCGGGTCTCCCATAGCCTCGACCCCACCCCCTCAATCTGCCAACCAAGTTTCGGCCTGGCCCTCAATTCACCACAGCAGACTCTGAAACGCCAGGATGCGGGTTCTCAGGCGTCTGGCGGTCGGCTTGATTCCCCCGGAGTCACTGACTAGAATTCCGCAAGTTAGAGGCCACTAGCTGATCACGGCCTCTGGCGGCTGCTGACTCCGTTGCGGGTTCCTCTCCTCACCCCACCCCGCCCGCCGCCGCAGCCACGGATCTAGCGAATTGCTGAACTCACCCGACCACCCCCGCCCTCCAACTCAGGGTGGGTTGCAGAACCCGCAGGAGTATTCCAGCGAGGCGCGAGCACGACGGTCCGACCGCGGTTGGTGGCGCGGGCGGTCACGCATATGATGGGCCTGGACGACGGGTCACCGTCACCCGCGGCGGGCACCGTCCGCCGGGTGACCCAGCCCACCACGGGAGACGGCTGAGATGTACGAGCGATTTACCGATCGAGCCAGGAAGGTCATGCAACTGGCCAATCAGGAGGCCCAGCGCTTCAACCACGAGTACATCGGGACCGAGCACGTTTTGCTCGGGCTGGTGAAGGAGGGCTCGGGGGTCGCTGCGAATGTCCTGAAGAATCTGGACATCGATCTGCGGAAGATCCGCCTGGAAGTGGAGAAGATTGTCCAGCACGGCCCCGGCGGCGAGCAGGTTGTGATGGGACGGCTCCCACACACACCACGGGCCAAGAAAGTCATCGAATACTCGGTCGAGGAAGCCCGCAACCTCAACCACAACTATGTCGGCACCGAACACCTGCTCCTGGGGCTACTCCGGGAACAGGAGGGGGTCGCTGCCCAGGTTCTGATGAACCTGGGGCTAAAACTCGAGGATGTCCGCGAGGAAGTCCTGAACCTGTTGGGGCACAACATGCCGAACGAAAGCGAATCCGGCGGCGGCAGCGGCGGCGGCGGAACCGAACGGGCGGCTGGCCGCGGAAAGAGTAAGACCCCGGCACTCGATAGCTTCGGTCGCGACCTGACCGAGTTGGCCCGTCAGGGCAAACTCGACCCGGTCATCGGCCGGGCTAACGAAATCGAAAGGGTCATCCAGATCCTCTCGCGCCGGCAAAAGAACAACCCGGTCCTGCTCGGCGAGGCCGGGGTTGGTAAGACCGCCATCGTCGAGGGTCTGGCCCAGTTGGTGATCGATCAGAACGTTCCGGAACTGCTCCGCGATAAGCGGATCGTGGTCCTCGATCTGGCGATGATGGTCGCCGGGACGAAGTACCGCGGGCAGTTCGAGGAGCGGATCAAGGCGGTCATGAACGAGGTGCGCCGGGCCAAGAACACGATCCTGTTCATCGATGAGTTGCACACCCTGGTCGGGGCAGGCGGGGCCGAAGGGGCGATTGATGCCAGCAACGTCCTCAAGCCAGCTCTGGCCCGTGGCGAGATCCAGTGCATCGGGGCCACAACCCTGGATGAGTACCGCAAATACATCGAGAAGGATGCCGCCCTCGCCCGCCGGTTCCAGGCGATTATCGTCAACCCGCCGAGCATGGCCGAGACCGTCGAGATTCTCAAGGGTCTGCGCGACCGTTACGAGGCCCACCACCGGGTGCAGATCACCGACGGCGCGCTCAAATCCGCCGTCGAGTTGTCGGAACGGTACATCTCCGGCCACTGCCTGCCGGACAAGGCGATCGACGTGATCGATGAGGCCGGGGCACGGGTCCGGCTGAAGGCCATGACCCGGCCGCCAGATCTGAAGGAACTGGATGAGCAGATCGAGAAGCTCAACCAGGAGAAGGAAGCGGCAGTGATGGAGCAGGACTTCGAGAAGGCGGCTCACCTTCGCGATCAGGCCGAGAAGCTCCGTAAGAAGAAGGAACTGACCACCAAAGAATGGCGCGAGAAAGCCAAGGAAACAGACGGAGTGGTCGACGAGGAGGTGGTCGCCGAGGTCGTCAGCAAGATGACTGGGGTGCCGCTCAAGAAGGTCGGCGAGGACGAAACCCGACGGCTCCTGAACATGGAGGCCGAGCTTCACGGCACGGTCATCAGCCAGAACGAGGCCATCAAGGCGATCGCCAAGGCGGTCCGCAAGAGCCGCGCTGGCCTGAAAGATCCGAAACGGCCGATCGGCAGCTTCATCTTCGCTGGCCCAACCGGGGTCGGCAAGACACTGCTGGCCAAGCAGCTCGCCAAATTCATGTTCGGCGACGAGAACAACATCGTGCAGCTCGACATGTCCGAGTACATGGAGAAGCACAATGTCTCGCGTCTGGTTGGTGCCCCGCCCGGCTATATCGGGTACGAAGAGGGTGGCCAACTGACCGAGAAGATTCGCCGCAAGTCGTACTCGGTGGTGCTGTTGGACGAGATCGAGAAAGCCCATCCGGACGTCTGGAACATGCTGCTCCAGATCATGGAGGAAGGGCGGCTGACCGATAACGTGGGCCGGATCATTGACTTCAAGAACACCATGCTCATCATGACCACGAACATCGGGGCCGAGACGATCCTCCAGTCGGACACCATGACCTCCACGTTCACCAAGCACCAAAGCCAGAACGCCGAGACCACCTACCAGGAGATGCAAAAGCGGCTCAAGGGCCGGATGGAGAAGGAATTCCGGCCGGAGTTCCTCAACCGCCTCGACGACATCATTGTGTTCCGGTCGCTCACGAAAGAGGATCTCAAGGCGATCGTGAACATGGAACTGGCGAAGGTCGCCAAGCGGCTCAAGGAGAAGGAACTGGTTCTGGTGGTGACCGATGAGGCCAAGGACTACCTGATCGATAAGGGGAGCAGCACCGAATTCGGAGCCCGGCCGTTACGACGGGCGATCGAGCAGAACCTGGAGGATATGCTCTCCGAGGAACTCCTCCGCGGCAGTTTCCACGGCCTGGACACGATCACCGTCCGGGTGACCGAGGTCGATGGTGACAAGAAGTTGACGTTCGACGCCGCCCGGACAACCGACCTCGCAAGCCCGGTCGTGGCTGGCGAGGCAAAGTAGTCCACGGCAGCAAATGGACCATCCCCGAGCCCACCCGCCCCTGCGGGTGGGCTCGCTGCGTTCCGGGATGCAATAAGGACCACTCTCCTTCCCGGTTCGGGCGACTCATGTGATCGATCACAAGCAGAACCGCGGCGACGATGCCCAGTTGGCAGGCAGAAATCATTCTCGCTAAATTCGCCAGACATCCCATATTGCGGTAATATGATCCACCTGGGTCATTTGAGCGGCGCGATCGCCATCGACGTGCGTTCATTTTGGCCCGAGAACTGCCTCAAAAACATCATCGCGCAGATCAATAGAATGATGCAAAGTTCTGGAAAATATCGGATTTACAACAGAGGCAAGAGATGAACGCAAACGGGTTGTACCCCGTTCGACCGGTGTTGCCCACGAGGGAGCCAGTGGCGGCGGCGGGGGCACTCGCTGAGGAGCCGTTCATCCAGGAAGCCGCAGAAGCTGTCGGAGCTAAGGAAAGACGCTTAGACATGCAAAAGGGAGGGCGAGGCTCCTGCCGAGCCGTACCACNNACCACTCAAGCTCGGCAGGAGCCTCGCCCTCCCTTTAGACCGATGCTTGCCCCGAGGATGAGACAGCCTCTGCGGCCGCCTGCATCAGTTCTGTATCTCTGCCGGGTTTCCAGAACTGGGCAAAGATTTGCCTCCCTTTTTTGTCCGCCCTGATTCGCAATCGGGATGAACCTGATCGGTGTCTTGAGTCGTAACCTCTACCCCTGACCTGGTGGATTACCATGTCCCATCATTCTCCGCGTCGATCCTTGATCGGACTCTCTCGACTGGAATGCCTTGAGGACCGAAGCACGCCAGCCATGTTAACAGTCACGACCACTGCGGATTCCGGGGCGGGCAGTCTTCGGGCCGAGATCACGCAGGCGATCAGCGATACCAGCCCGGACACGATCGTGTTCGCTGCGAATTTGGCCGACGCGACGATCTCCCTGAGCACGATCGGGGATACGAGCATCGGGCCATCCGCATTCCTGATCACCAACAACCAGGTCACCATTCAGGGCACCAGGCAGACGATTACCCTGGCATCGGGTACACCAGCCATGCGGCTGTTCGCGGTGACCCCGACCGGCAACTTGACCCTGGAAGACCTGACGCTCTCGAACGGCATCGCCCAGGGCGGGGCCGGAGGGGCAGGCGAGGGAGGAGGGGCGGCGGGCCTTGGCGGCGCGATTTACAACCAGGGGACTCTCACCATCCTTGACAGCGCTCTCACCGGCAATCAGGCGATTGGTGGATCAAACAACGCCACCACCGCTGATGGCGGCGGCGGCGGCCTCGGCGGTCCCGCTGATGCGACCGGTGATGGCGGCCCGCCCAATGGTGGGACTGGTAGCGGGAACGGCGGTTTCGGCGGTGGTGGTGGTGATGCCAGCGGAGATGGCGGTTTCGGCGGCGGTGGTGGCGTCGGTGTCGCCGGCAGCGGTCTGGGCGGTACCCCAGGTGGAACCGGCGGTTTTGGAGGCGGCGGTGGTGGCGGTGGCGGTGGTAACACCGGCGCTAACGCTGGGGACGGCGGCGCCGGCGGTTTTGGAGGCGGCGCCGGCTCGAATGGTACGAGCAGTTCCGTTATCGGTGCGAACGGCAACGGTGGCGGTGGTGCCGGCCTGGGTGGTGCGGTGTTCAACCAGGGTGGGACGGTTGTCATTGCCGCCACCACCATCAGCGCGAACACTGCCACTGGAGGAACCGCTTCCGGAGCCACAGGTGGGAGCGGAGAAGGGGCCGGGATCTTCAACCTCGACGGGTCGGTCACACTGACCAACGACACCATCGCGGGAAATACCGACACCGCTGGGACGGGCGGCTCAGCAGGGGGCGCGGTCTTTAACCTGTCGATCACTCTCACGAGCCCCCCGACTCTCTCGGATGCCGCGACTGTCACCGTGGCCAACACCATCGTGGCCAATACCACCCCTGCGGAAGACTTTGTCAATGTTCAGCAAAACGGCAGCGCGACTGTCAAAGCAACCGGGCCGAACATTGTTTCCACGGCACTGCTGAGCACCGGGACTGTGACGGGCACCGCGTTCACGGTCACCAACCCGGACCTCGGTGCCCTCGCGAACAACGGCGGGTCGACCGAGACCCTTCTGCCCCAGACCGGCAGCCCGGCGATTGGTACCGGAAGTACAGCTGTCCTGACCGCGGCCAACTTCGGCGGGTCCATCCCATTCGACGATCAGCGCGGGGTCGGCTACTCCCTTGTCGTCAACGGAGCGGTGGACATCGGCGCGGTCGAGATCCAACCTCCCTCATTGACGGCCATGCCAGTGCTTGTGTCCGGGCTGGCGGATGGGATCGTCTTCGTGTACAGCCTTGGAGCCAACGGTTCCTACAACAGCACACCACCCATCAGCCTCCAGCCGTTCGGCCCGATCTCGGCCGACATCCGCACAGCGGTGGGCGACGTGAACGGGGATGGCATCGCGGACTACATCTTCGCGACCGGGCCGGGCGTTCCCTTCGAGGTCACGGTCCTCAGTGGAGCACCCGGAAATGCGGTGCTGGTCGCTCCGTTCGACCCGTTCCTTCCTGCCCCACCTGCAGCCCAGACGGACGTGTTCACAGCCGGTGGGTTCGTCTCGGCCGGCGACTTCCTGGACAACGGCCGGGACCAGATTGTCGTCTCCCCCGATCAATCAGGAGGCCCTCGCGTTGCCATCTACGACATGAACGGGGCGGCCGCGGCCACGTCACAGCCTTATACCCCCGTCGGGGTCAACACCGAGGAGGTGAACCCGGGTTCCGGGCTGACCCGGATCAACAACTTCTTTTCCGTCAACTCGGAGTTCCGCGGTGGTGCCCGAACCGCGGTGGGCGACCTGAATGGAGACGGAGTCCCGGACCTGGCCATTGCCGCCGGTTTTGGGGGCGGTCCGGCCGTCCTGGTCATCAACGGGAAAAAAGTCCCCACGACCGACGGATTCACCGCCTCGGATGACCTCATCGGCGATTTCTTTGCGTTCAACTCGAATTTGCGAGACGGGGCCTACCTGGCAATCGGGGACGTGCTTGGCAATGGTCAGCAGGATCTGATCCTATCGCCGGGGGCCGGGGGTCCGGCCGAGGTGGAAGTTCTCAGCGGGACGCAACTCCTCAATGACGGGGCGGTACAAGCGATCGCCAATCCGGTCTCCGCGTTCACCCCGAGCGACTTGGGGCCAGCCGGGGCGGGCCTGCGAGTGGCGGTGGCCGCGTCAGGGGTCGGGGACCAGGTGAACGTGGTAGTCGGGACCGGGCGGCTGATGCCTGGATTGGCCGAGGTGTATCCGGGGACGGGGTTCACCAGCGGTACCACGACAGAGCCGACCGGAGGCCAACTCCTCAGTCCGTTCAGTGACGAAGCCCTGACCGATGGGGTTTTCGTCGGGTAATTGTCCGCTCCTCCGTTCGACCTGGCTGGGCCGACGGCACCCAATGCCGAGGGGCACTGTCGTTCGATCCGCGCGGATAGTCGTTCGCGGAGGGTGCCCTGACAAAGTCGCGTGGCTCTGCGTTAGAGTCTCTTCAATCTGACCGTGGCCTCGGCAGAAGTGGAACGGGCTGAGGCAGTTGGTAAGAACGTGTCCAAGATCAAAACCGTGTTGTTCGCCAAGCGTGCGAAGAGGAGCAAAACGGCCGCACTCGACGTGGCATGGCCATCCTGGCCATGCTGGGCC
>PLDW01000170.1 GCA_003136315.1 Gemmataceae bacterium
AGAAGATCAGCACCTTCTCGAAGTAATCCCGCTCGTCGGACTCGGCGGTTGTGCAGTCGGGCGCGGCGGCGTCGAGGGCTGGACAATCGGTGTTATTGGGCTTAGTGTTATCTTTCATGTGGCATCCTCCCGACCGCGTTTGGCTGATACGGTTTGGAGTATGCCCCAGGTGTTTCTTGTCACCTTTTCCGGCATTAATGCCTGTAATGGACGCAAGGCTCTTCTGATCGGCACCGAGCAATCAGGCCGAACTACTTCAAAATTCAGCTCTTACGCCGGCTCGTCGAGTGTAGCAGGGGCAATTGCACCCATCCGAATTGAGGAGCCGCAGGCGGACCCCTTCGCTCCCCCGTCTCCCCCACCGCCACCCCCGCCACCTTCCACCGATGGGACCGACGGGACTAACGGGACCGACGAGTTTCCCTTCGGTGCCAACGGGGGGCCACCGTCGTGACTCGGCCGAACTATTTGTTCGGGTTCCAGGTCGTCGGGCCAGTGTCGGAAACGCGGCGGCTGGTGGATGCTGCCGCCGCGTTCTCCGCTCACTGCGGGGCCGATCCCCGCTCAGACCCCCACTGCGAAATCTACCTGTCAGCTTTCCGATTCGGGGCCGACTTCCGCGAGTACCTTGAAGCCCGCAGGACCACGAAGGGGTTCGCCGGTTCGTGCTGGTCCCCGTGGCTCTGGTTCGATTTCGACCACCCCGACGATATCGAGGCCGCCCTGCGCGATGCCCGCAAGCTCGCCGGGTTCGTGCTGGAGCGTTACCCCACGCTGGACGAGGAGGCATTGCTTTACTTCTTCTCCGGGCGGAAGGGGTATCACATCGGGGTTCCGCTCGTCCACAATCCGGACCCGTCCCCGGTGTTCCATCTGATCGCCCGGCGATTGGCCGAGGGGCTCGCGCCCTCGGCAGGTGTGCGAATTGATTCGGCCATTTACGACCGGGTGCGGTGCTTCCGGGCAGCGAATAGCACCCACCCGAAAACCAAGCTCCACAAGCGACGGCTGACCCACGCTGAGCTGTTCGGGCCCACTTCGGCCCGGATCGTCGAATTGGCCCAGGAACCTGCCCCGTTCGAGGTGCCAGGGGTCGGGGAGATGTCGGCAGAACTCGAATCCGACTGGCACGAGGCAGGCGAAGCGATCGGGCGGGAGACGGCTGCACGGATCGGACGCCCCCACCCTGGGCGGTTGCAGCAGGCGACAACGGAGTTCCTCACCAGTGGGGCCGAGGAAGGGGAGCGTCACCCGCGGCTATTTCGAGCTGCCGCGGACATGGCCGAACTCGCTGGGGTCCGCGGACTCGATAGTCTGATTCACGCCCTGCTGACCGATCCGGCCCTCGACACAGGGTTGTCCCCATCGGAGGTCGAACGACAAATCCGCTGCGGGATCGAACACGGCCAGCGTCAGGCGGCCCAGACCGGGGGTGCATCATGAAGCTGCCATCTTTCACTCTCGCGGCCGATCTGTTCGCCGTATGGCGCGAGGATGTGCTTTCCAGGACGCCCCCAACCTTCTACCCGGGGGGAGAAGGCGACCTCGGCCGGATCTAGATCGGCCCGGGTATGGTCACCATGTTCGGCGGTCCTCCTGGGGTTGGGAAGACCGCGTTCGTGATGCAACTGATCGTCGATGCCCTCCGGCATACCCCGACGTTGAAGGCGCTGGTCGCGAATGTCGAAATGCCTCCGGCCTCGCTCCTCGACCAGCAACTCGCCCGGTTCTCCGGCATTGACCTGCACACCATCCGACACCGGAAGTTGAAGCCCGAGCACAGCAAGAGGGTCGGACACGGATTGCATATCCTCGCCGACCTGATGGACCGGCTGATGTTCCTCGGAATGCCGTTCAGCCTGGAGAACGTCGCCAAGGCGGGCGAGGACTGCGAGGCCGATATGATCGTCCTCGACTACCTCCAGAGATTCGCCCCACCGGGAGAACATTCGCACAAGAAGGCTGCGGTCGATGCGTCGATGGAACTCGTCCGGGGGATGGCCGATTGCGGGGTCGCCGTGGTGGTGGCCGCGGTTGGCCGGCAGAGGGACGAGAAGGGCGGAGCGGATACGCAGGGCTCAACCTTGCGAGCTTCCGGGAGTCGAGCGAACTGGAGTATGGGGCGGACGACGCTTTTCTCCTTGTGGCGGAGAACCCCGACGACCCGGCCGCGGTCACCTTGAAACACGTCAAGAGTCGGCACGGCGAGACTCTCGATATTCCCCTTCGGTTCACCGGGTCCGTGCAGCGATTCGACCCCGCGGGCGACCAGGCAGACGACGTACCATCATCGGCTGCGGTTCGTGACGTGTGGAACCAACAGACCGGGGAGCCAGAAGGGGGTGAGTGGTGAGCCGGGCGAACGGTTCCCTACCGCCTGGTGGACTGCCCGGGGCCGGGATGCTCCCGCCGATTGGCACTGCGCCCGCCCGGAAGTCCTCGGCGGGGAGGAAGCCAGCCGGGGACCGTTTCGCCGAGATTAATGGGTTCATCGACTTTACCCTCGCCGACCTGACCCGTGCGGCGGTAGCGGTCTGGCTGATTTTGTGGCGTGACACCAACCCGGATGGGACGGCCCGGACGGGGCAAGCCGACCTCGCCCGCTGGGCGGGGATGAGCGATCGGGCGGTTCGGGCAGCGCTGGCCGATCTCGCCGAGGCGGGGGCTACTGCGTGTCGTGCGGAAAGGTCGGCTCGGGGTCGGCCCGACGACCTACCGGGTCCGCGGGCGGAACCGGGACCGGGGCGGCTAAATGGAAGCAGGCTTCCGGCTGTAACCGGAAGCAGGCTTCCAAAACCCGCGGAAGCGTACTTCCGCCATCCCAGAATGGGACCATAAGCGGCCGTCCGCAGATGCGACCGCCGCGGACAAAACCGAGGTGGACTTGTCGACTGCCGTCTGGGACAATTGACACGATGGCGACTGACAACCCGATTACTGATGTTCTGCGGCAAGCGATACTCGACAGCGGGCTGCCGTTCTTGCGGATCGAACAGGAGACCGGGGTTCAGCGGGCGAGCATTTCCCGGTTTGTCCGGGGAGAGCGGTCCCTGCGGCTCGACATGGCAGACAAACTGGCCGTCTACTTCAAGCTGACCTTGACCCCGATCAAGAAGCAGAAAGGATGAAGATCATGGGAACGGTGTTCAAGAAACAGACGACGCGGCAGGTTCCGCCTGGGGCGGAGATCGTCACGAAGGGCGGGTCGCGGGTCGCGCGTTGGGGAGTTCGGGGGAAACTCCGGACAGCCCCGCTGACGACCCGGGAAGGTGGCGTTGATCGAATTGTGACCGAATCCTCGACCTATTTCGCCAAGTATCGGGATGCGGAAGGTGTGCTCCAGATAGTGCCGACCGGGTGCCGGGACCGTCAAGCAGCGGAGCAGATGTTGAAGAAGTGGGAACGTAAGGTCGAGCAGATCAAGGCCGGAACACTGGACCGGAAGTCCCTCGACGTGTCTCGTTTGGCGGGTGCCCCGCTCGAAGACCACCTCGCAACTTATGAGCGGTCGTTGGTCGCAGCCGAGGTGTCGGACGTCTACCGTGAGAATGTCCTCCGGGCGGTCCGCAAGGTTTCCACGGACTGCGGATTTCTGACCCTGGGAGCCTTCAACCGGGAGGCGGTCGAAAACTGGCTGGCGGCCCGAATCGGCGAAGGGATGAGCGCCCGCAGCCGGAATTATTATCGGCAATCGCTTGTTAGCTTGTTATACTTCGCTCGGGGCTGAATGAGCCATTTTGACCGTTTGCCATGACGGGATACAACATCTCCGCGAACTGCCTGTGTTGGTGGTCTGAGACGGAGAGTTCCGGATGGCATGGTATCGGATCGCCTTGTCGACTCAAGAGCAGGAAGTGGTGAACGCCGAACGCGATTCCCACCCTGACGCTCATGTCCGTCGCAAGATGCTCGTCCTCTGGTTGCTCCACTGCGGGGTCACCCGGGAACTGGCTGCCACCATAGCCGGCCTCGGCCGAGCGACCGTCCAGCGTTACGTCGCGGCGTACCGCAACGGCGGTTTGGATGGACTGCGGCAATGGGATGTGAGCGGCCCTGTCAGAGATTTGGCCGCTCATACCGACGCGATCCGCGACTCTCTCACCACCACTCCGGTTCGGACCGTGGCCGAAGCGTGTGAGCGGATCGAGAAGTTGACCGGCCTGACCCGCCGTCCGAGTCAGGTCCGGGTGTTCCTCAAGGGACTGGGCTTCAAGTGGCGGCGGACCCGGGCGGTCCCAATTCCGCCCCAAAAAACTTACCCGAGCACATCCGGGATCAAAAGGCGTTCTTGGTCACCGAACTGAGGCCGCGGTTGGATGAGGCGGTAGCTGGGAAACGGAACGTCCTGTTTGTGGACGCCGCCCATTTCGTCTTCGGGACGTTTTTGTGTTCGATGTGGTCGATCGCCCGAATCGTGGTGCGGGCGGCGTCGGGACGGCAAAGGTTCAATGTCCTCGGGGCTTGGAAGGCCTGCACCCGGGAGTTGATCTCGATCACCAATACCACTGTGGTCAACACCGACACGATGTGCGAGCTGTTGAAAGCCGTGGCCAGTCGGGGGTTGGTCGGGCCAATCACTCTGGTTCTGGACAACGCCCGATATCAACGAAACGACATCGTGAAGGGACTGGCCAAGGCACTGGGAATCGAACTGTTGTTTTTGCCCTCGTACTCCCCGAATTTGAATCTGATCGAAAGGTTATGGCGGTTCACCAAGCGGCAGGCTGCATACGGGAAATACTACCCGAGTTTCGCGGATTTCCGAGCGGCCATCCAGAATGTTCTGGAGGGCATCCCCACGAAACACGCCAGCGACCTAAAGTCGCTGATGACGCTCAATTTCCAGGTGTTTGACGATGTCTCACTCCTGGCCGCGTAGAGTATAAACTGGTGCGTACAAACCCGCCGCCTCTTGGCCCACGATCTCGACCGAGTGCCCAAGGCAGATGAGAAGGCCGACCCCCGGCGACAGCGCCGGGCGCTGACGGCAGAGGAACTCACGCGCGTTCTGGCGGTCGCAGCGGTTCGTCCGATGACTGACGCCCGGACTGTCCGCCGGGGAAAACGGAAGGGGGAATCCTACGCTGACCTCCGCCCGGAAACAGTTATGCGTCTCATCCGCCTCGGGCGGGAGCGAGCGCTGATCTATAAGACGCTTCTGCTGACAGGGTTGCGAAAGGGGGAGTTGTCGTCTCTCACGGTCGCCCACCTGAACTTGGAGCCGGGGCCGAATACATTCAACTGGAGGCCGGGGACGACAAGAACCGGCAGGGAAACGCGGTCCCGATCCGCGCGGATCTCGCTGCGGACCTCCGCGGGTGGCTCGACGAGAAACTTGCCATCCTCCAGGCCGAATCGCGGGAAGCGGGTGAGCCGATTCCGCTCCGGCTTCCCCCTGATACGCGAATCTTGGACGTGCCGGCCCGGCTGGAAAAAATCCTCGACCGGGATCTAAAAGCGGCGGGTATTCCGATGCGTGACGACCGGGGCCGGACCGTGGACGTTCACGCGATGCGAACAACTTTCGGGACGCTGATGAGTCGAGCAGGTGTCTCCCCACGGACGGCCCAGGCCGCAATGCGACACTCTGACATTAAGCTCACAATAGGTGTCTATACCGATCCTCGGCTGCTCGATGTCCGGGGAGCGGTGGACCGGCTCCCGGCACTGCCACTTTCTGACGATCTGACCCCGAGTGCGGGGGGAGCGATCCTTCGGACTGGGACGGGCGGGCCGGATTCGGTTGCACCGCCGGTTGCACCAACTCGGTACATTCAGGGTCGTTTGGGGTCACTTCCTGGCAACAAAGGAAGATTGTGAGAACAAGAAAACGGGAGCAGGGAGAGCGACATAAGTGCTTGTCCTGTCAACGAAAAACCCCCGGTGACATCTGGAGTCACCGGGGGTCATCGAGTCGGGCCGGCGGGATTTGAACCCACGACCTCTTGCACCCCAATTCAGGATACGATCCGCGAATTTGCAGCAAAAACCTTGGGGTTCAACCTCTTTTAGAATCGTACAGATCGCACAGAACCCTGTCAATCGCACAGATCGCATGGAGTCTGCTGCAACTTGCTTCAAGTTAGGATCCGCTTTGGCACCTCGCAGAAGGTCCCTGAGCGTTACCTGGTTTGACCGCGACCACACTCGCTGCCTACTGATCGGTTAGCACGAGGCCGGTTCCATTTGAGCCAGCATAGTTCACAAATGTCACGGAATCACCTGTTGACAGAGTTATAAATGTCTGCATCTGCGAGCCTTCTCCGGTCCAGTCGTAAATCGCGATTGTGAGAGTTCCGGTTCCATTCTGACCTGAGTAGTTCTGGATCTCGGTCGAGATTGCCGGACTCGGGCTGAACGTCTGCATCTGCGAGGTGCCGTCGGCCCCAGGGCCAGCGCTAACTTTGGGTAATCTGGGGTAAT
>PLDW01000461.1:0-1317 GCA_003136315.1 Gemmataceae bacterium
CTTTCTCCTGCCCACCGCCTTACTTCCGAACTGATCTTCCCTGCTTCTCTCAGCGTTGGTATTTCCCCCCGATTCGCGGGTGCGATGCCTTGTGCTCGCCCGACCAGGCTCTCCGTATCGAAAGGACACAAGTGATGAGGAAGATCCCGAACTCCACCGCACCGAATCTCGAATCGCTGGAGGCCCGCGAGGTTCCTGCGGTCCACATCTTCGAGGTGAACCACACTTTGCACGTGGTCGGCGACGGGCACGCGGACACAATCGCCATCACCGACAACGGCAAGGGCACGATCACCGTCAATGCCGGGACTGAGCACTTCACCGCCACTGACATCCACCACATCAAGATCGACACCGGCGGCGGTGGAGACACGCTGACCTACGATCTCACGGCGAAACTGACGACAACCGAGACAATCACAGCCTGGCTTGGGAAAGGTTCGGACAAGGCCACGTTCAACTTCTCGGCCGGGGTCGGGAGCGACGGGCACCTCACGCTGAGATTGCACGACGGAGCTGGTGCCGATCGGGATTCGGTGACCATGGGGTCCGTCGCGAAGGGCGGCTCGGCCGTCATCAAGGAGTTTGGTGGGAGAGGGCATGACCGGATTAGCTTTCACGCCTCTGGAGAGGTCGGTGGGCGACTGGCCGTCACCGTGCGGGGCGGTTGGGGTCACGACATCGAGCACATCGTGACCGANNCGGCTAATCGCTGCGACCCTTCCGAGGTCGTTTGGGTTACCGTGCTTGCGTCATTGTCACCGGCACCGCCTCCGATGGTAGACTCGCGGCTACTTCAACTCGAATATAATACCCTCAACACCCTCCTCGGGAACATCAATACTCAGGGGTGTCGTCTTCTCGCTGCGATACGGCACGAGTTCCTTCTCATTCCGACGACCGAGATCGAATGACACCTTGTACGACCCCGGGACAACTCCGTCCCCCTTGGGGTAGGTGGTCATGGTGAACGATCCATCCAACTGAAGAACCGCCGTGGCCATTTCGCCACGGTTCCCTTTCTCTTTGTCCGGGTGGAAGTAGATCGAGGCTGCCGTGACCCCCTCGTTCTTGAAGAGAACCTTCCCCGTGACAGGGGCAAGCTTCGCTCCGCCCCCATCCGACGAACCGCAACCCACAAGAAAAGCCAGGCAAAACACACCAACCGTCACGCTGCGAGCCAGTGCCAAGAGAGTCCGCATGATCGTCAAGCCTCGGAAAGACGGAAACACCTCACTGGCAGAACCGGGTGTGGGGCCACCTGCCCCGCAACCCCCGGACTGCGTACCCGCATGTTAGGCAGTTGGTGAGAGAAAA
>PLDW01000461.1:1387-4119 GCA_003136315.1 Gemmataceae bacterium
AGCCGCCCGTGGCACCCCCCCCATAATCGTGGTAGGTCATTTCCTGGCACCTGCCTTAGAAGTCGCCCGTGGCGATGGGAATGCCGTCGGTCGGTCGTATCAACTGCCACATGATGGTGGTGAAGGTGAAGTTCGGATCGGACAGCCCGTAGGACAACATCCGAACACTGCCGTCGCAGAAGGCGAACTGGACCCCACCCGCCGAAGGCGAGCCCCAGTTGCCACCGCCGCAGAACTGGTTCGCGTTGTCGGGCCAGCCGTTTGATGTCCCCGGCCCGGAAACCAGGGCTCCGAGATTACCGTCGCGGAACATGCCCAGGCCGCAACGCGCGAGCCCCCCTGTTCCTCCGAGGATGGGGGGTTCATCCCAGTACCAGCCGCCAGCAGCGACCGCCCGGACGTCCAGGGCCTTCTCCCCGGCCAAGATAGTGCTGGAGGAACCGTCGGTGATCTGTGTAATCTTGATCACTTGACCAATGGCACCGTCCCCCGGGTAGATGATCTGATCGTTGGCCGCGTAATCGCTATGACCCCAGGAGTTCCCGAAGACGCTGTAGTTGGGCGGAGGCTGGACGATCAGATACTGCCAGCCCGGATAAATCGGATCATTGGTCGGCACAGCAATCGGAATGGCTGCTCGACGATTTGGCATGTAGTACGATTTGACCGCGACGTTATACCCCTGGGTCTGGAACGTCGCATCCTGTTCGATGAATGGCAGGACGCTATAGCCCCAGGAACCCAGGGAATACCGGTCACTCTGGGTCGGCGAGCCGTACCCCCAGGCCCAGGGTGCGGGCCAGCCTGCCCCGGAAGTCTCGACGATGATTTCCCCCTTGGGCGGTGTGGTGCTCTGGGTCGCCTTCCAGATTTGCGGCCAGGTGTTGGGAACGGTGTCTCCCTGATAGCCGTTGTTCGGGAAGTGGTTATACGCGCTGTGGTAGTTCTGGAAAGCGAGCGCAATCTGCTTGAGGTTGTTGGTCGAGGTCGCCCGGTCGGCGGCTTCTCGTGCCTTCTGAACGGCGGGCAAAAGCAGGCCGATGAGGATCGCAATGATCGCGATCACCACCAACAACTCGATGAGCGTGAAGGCGCGCCGCCTGGCTTGGGCGTCGCTGCCTGGGACGCATTGCTTGTCCCAGTACGCATATTTTTTTGTGGGCACGGATGGTGTCGTCCAGAGACTGGGAACGGATAGTACTGCCTAACCTCCGAATGGGTCAACAGCGCTCAAGAGACTTTCGCTCTGCCGGTTCTTCGTTGTTTTCAGTGGAACGCAGTAAAGCCCGGATTGTTTGACGCTATAGTCCGGAATGTCTTGTACCGGCAGGAACACCACGAAAGTAGCCCGGCGATTTATCGCCGGGAAATCAGCTTCAGGTTCCAAAAGTCCCGCAGGGACGGCTGAATTCACTCCTAAAGATTATCGCTCGTAGCAAAGGAATCCACCGTGCCTTCGGCACGTGGGCCATATATCTACTTGTTCCCCGGCATTGCACAGATTGAAAAAAGAGAGGCGAAGTTTGTGCAACTCCGCCTCTCACCTGTTTTCAAACTAGCGAATTACTATCCGAAATTAGGCCTTGGAGCCGAACTTCGAGCGGACGCCGGCCAGACCAATGAATGCGGAACCCAAGAGAGCCAGGGTCGCGCTGCCGTCCGGCACGGTGGTAACCGTCAATCCTGAATCCAAACTCACTTGCTGCGCTTCCAGCGTTGAAGGAGTGATGGTGATCGTCTCGGTGTAAATTCCCAAGGGCGCCGGGATGGTGCTGGCAACGAGGGTTCCATATTGCGAAACTCCATCGCTCGTTTTCGTGGGCGCGAGAATGCTCGCAGCCCCGCCGTCGATTTTGACACTGATCGACAAATCGCTCGTGGCGCTGCCTGTCGTGGAAAAGACCGCCGGTCCTCCAATCCCAAACGTGCTGTCCGTGAAGGTAATGGTCAAAGGGGCCGAGGTGATGCCGCTGGCCGACTCATCAAGATCAATAACCGTCGGGGATCCGCCGGAAACATCCGCCGTGCTTACACTTATCGTCCAGCCATCGGTGAAGCTCGCGCTCAAGGTCGTCGCTCCGTATTGGGGCCCGCCGATCGAAAAGCTTTGCGCGCCTGAAGCGGCGGTCAAGCTGGCATTTGCCATTGCGGCCGATGCGGTCAGCAGGAACCCTCCTGCCATAGCCATTTTCTTTATAATTGGTTTAGTTTTCATATCGTGTCTATTCTGCTCAAGTTATGTTTTCATGGGTTTGTCCTTACCTCCTGTGCCTTAAGGCACATTTGGCCTCGTCAAATATGCCGCATTCCATATGCCAAAAAGTGTCCGGACACCCTTAAGGCAATGGATATTGCTCATAAGATCATGACATGTAACATTTTAAGAGGCTCAAATTAATTATGTTTACCAATCTGCTTAGGATTTTAAAAACGTCGCAAAGTGTAAACTTGGCCGACAGGGAACAGCTCGTCCAATTTCTCGAATGCGCAAGTCGCTTGTTTGCAGGTATTTGCCCCGATGGTCGATTAAGGGTTTTGCCTACTTNNAAGAGAGGCGGAATTTATTCAACTCCGCCTCCTGCAAGGTTTTAAACTAACGAGTCAGTATCCGAAATCAGGCTTTAACGCCGAATTTCGAGCGGATGCCCGCCAGACCGACAAATGCGGAACCCAACAGGGCCAGGGTCGCGCCGCCATCGGGAACGATGGTCAAACCGGTGTCCAAGCTTATT
>PLDW01000446.1 GCA_003136315.1 Gemmataceae bacterium
GACAGCCTCTGCGGGTTCTGTATAAGACTTTGCTTTCACGCTCGACCGAGCAGGAACCGGAGGGCGGGTTCCAGGTCGGGGTGATCGAACCGGAAGCCGGTGTTGAGGAGTTTCGTTGGAATCGCTCGCATGCTCGCGAGTAGAGCAGCGTCGGCAATCTCTCCAAACAGAGCCTTCAAAATCGGCCGGGGCAGCCAGAAAAAGGCCGGTCGGCCCAGCACCCGCCCAAGTGTTTTTGTGAAGGTACGGTTCGGCACCGGATTTGGTGCTGCCATGTTCACCGGGCCGATGATACTCTCGTTCATCAGAATGTGGTGGATCGCTCCAATCAGGTCATGAACACTGATCCACGGAATCCACTGTGTTCCCGGGCCGAGAACTGCCCCCACGCCGGCCCGAAATGCCGGTAATTGCTTCCCCAGCGCTCCGCCCCTGGGCGTCAAGACGACACCGATTCGCAAGTCCACCACCCGCACTCCGGCTGCAACAGCCGGCATGGTCGCCTCTTCCCACACTTTGCAGACGTCCGCCAGGAATCCACTTCCGAGCGCGGCTTCTTCGGTCAACACCTCGTCCCCCCGATTGCCGTAGATCCCGACCGCCGAGGCGGACAGGAACACCTTCGGCCGTTGGTCACCGGGTAAGGCCGCGATTGCTTCGGCGAGGAGGCGAGTTGGGACAGTGCGGCTCTCGATGATTTGCTGTCGCTTGGCGGAGGTCCAACGTCCCGCAGCGATGTTGTCGCCTGCAAGGTGGACGACGGCATCACAACCGGCCAGCACCGAGGGTGCGACCGTCTCTCGCGGATTCCAGCCAACGTAACGGGTGCTGTCGTCATACGCCGGAGGGCGGAGCGGGCCGGAACCGCTGACCAATCGGACCACCGAGTGTCCGCCGGTTGTCAGGAAGAGTGCGAGGTCTGTGCCGACCAGGCCGCGTGACCCAGTGATGGCGATCTTCATTCGGGGCCTATCCCGATACATTCCGTGTCGGCGGAGGTCGCTGGCGGTCACAACGTGCCGGTAGGCGAACATGGCCGCCAGTCGATCGTGAACCAGTCCGCCGCCGAAGGCCGCTCCGATCGGGCCGAGAGGTAGGCGATACTCGATGTGGTCTTCCAGAAACGATCCGTCCGGGCCGTTGGGAATCATGCGGTGAGAGTGAACCCACTCGGCGAACGGACCACTGAGTTGCCGGTCGCGAAACCCCTCGCCGGGGCGGAAGTCATAAGCCTCGGACAGCAAACGGGTTTTGAACGGGCCGACTAGCGGTGTCCGAACCGTCACCCGGTAGGGAGCGATGCCGAACGCCCCCTCCGCCTTCGTCACCTCAACCGTTTCCCACGGTGGGTTGAGGCGGAGGAACGCCCCCGGGCGGGCGTGCCAGGCGTACAGTTCGTCGGCCGAGACAGGCATCGCCGACCGCAAGGTAAACGTCTCGTTTGGCATGTGTACCCCGGGGATGTGGGCACTGCCAGTGTAGGCAGGGAGGGCGTCTACCTGCCCTGCCGACAGCTTGTTCCCGGGTCAGAACACAATCGGCTTGCCGAGTTTGCGGCGAACCACAGAAAACTGCGCGGCGTGCATCAGAGTGTGGTCCGCTGCCAAAAGAAGGAGTTTCCCAAGGGTTGGGGCATACGCGGCTGGTCCGCCCGTCGTCGGGCGGTCCAGGTCGGCATCGGACAGCCCGGCGATGGCGGCCAGAGTCGCTGCGCGGACCTGATCGAACAGCGACAGGTATTCGGCCTTGGTGAGGAACCCGGCCGGCCCATCAGCCCCGGCATTCTTGTTATCGTGGGTCTCAGCAAAGCCAGCGGGCAGCTCGGGATACTTGGCGTCAGGGAGCTGGGAGCTGACCATGTACCACTCGCCCGCGATAATATGCCCGATCTGCCAGGCAGCGTGGTTCGCGGTGGGCACCGGACGGACGAGGAGGTCGGCGTCGGTGTAATCGCCGACATAGCATTCGAGGTAACTCTTGGTCGAAGCCAGGGCGGATTGGATTGCGTCTTTCCCGGTCACGGATGAGTTCCTTTCAGGATCGATTGTGGAAGCGTCACCGGGGGTGACTGTACAAAAGATCCCTATCGCCGTCGAGGCGACTTGGCCCGTTTCCGTCGCAACCGGAAATCGTCCCCCCCGTGATGTGTGACGAGTACCGCACCGGGTCCGGCGTAGCGGTCGAACAGCTCACCGGTCACCACTTCCTCGTCTGGCCACGGGTAGGCAAACACGACGTCCATATCGTCGAGGTCGAGACCGAGTTCCTCGTAGGCATAATCGCTGTCGGTGGTCATCCAGGCGTATTCCCCGGCGGCGTAGACGCGCGATTCGCCGCCCCGGGGCACAAAGCTGCCGATCACGAACTCGGCCGTCAGGGCGTAGTCGTCGGCCAGTCGCCGGGACTCGCCGACGAGTTCGGCCTCGATCTCGATCCCGCAGGCATCGAACTCCAGCATCGCGGCCAGACAGGTGACGACCCCAAATCCACTCCCCCACTCGCAAAACCGATTCCCTCGGCTGAGCGGGTTCTCGGCCAGAGCGCGCAGAACCCGGAACGCACCCTCGTAATTTCCCGGGACGAATGCCGGAATCCGGCTCCAGATCTGGAAATCGTCGATCCGTTTCTCGGCCACTCGAATGAGGCGGCGAGCATCGGTGGGGAGACCCTCGTCGCTGTGCGGGATGCTCAAATCAGTTAATGCCATGCAGCCTCCCGCGCGGGGAATTCAGCACAGGAGATTGTACGGATCGGCGGTAGTCGGGGACGGTGGTGGGGAGTCTCTTGTGAGGAGTGGGCAGCGGGGAGTATGCTATACCGGGGTGAAACCCCGGAGTCATCCCGAATGAGCCGTCGGCTCCGAGTCCAGCACTGGGTAGCATGCCTGGAGACCCGAGTGGTGCCTCCAGCCGGGCCGAATAATTTCTACGACCTTTTGAAGGTCGGCTATACTCACACCATCCCGCCCGACGCTGAGTTCCCGTGGGAGTTACGCCGACTCGATCTGTTCGGCCGGTTTGTGGGTGGGATGGGAAGTGTCGATTTCGAGATCCCGGTGGTGTGGCTCGATGCCCCCAACGGAGCGAAAACGGTTGAGACGTTCGGACCCGTTCGGGTGACATTCCGACGGGGAGAATCCGTTCGGGATGTCGTGTTCCGGTTCCACAATGTTCCGATCGAGGGAACGGGGCGGCATCGAATCTCATTGCGGGCGGTGAAGCCACTGCGACGGCAATCCCTCAAATCCGAATTTCTCATGCTGACGAGACTGCCATGAGTCGTCCCGGAGAGCCCGGACTGCCCGTTCCCTCGCCAATGGACGGGCCATCATCGCCGGCCGAGATCATCGATTGCTACCCGGTGCCACGGGTGCAACTCGTGGTCACCATCCAAATCGACTCCAGCACTGATCGGAGCCAGCTTGTCCTCTCCACGGCCCGGTTCATTTCTACTGTTCTTGTCGCGGACAGGAGACTCCGTCTTGTCGTCGATCCCGTGCGGTCCCGTGCGGGAGACGGAGAGGTAGTTGTGGTTTTGAAGCCAGGCTTCGTGAGCACCTTGACCGCGGAGCGACTAGGGAAGATGCTCGACGTTGTGCGTGAGGCGGCCACCGGGTTCAAAGGTGCCACGCTTGCCCGGGTGGAGGTGGTCCCCCAGTCTTAAGAAGCGGGAGCGATTGAACGAAAAACCCCAGCTCGGCCAAGGCCGAACCGGGGTCGCGGTGAAGTTGGTGGAACGATTGGGCCAGCTTATCCTTCCCGTCGCCCGTGCCTCTTGCGGTCGGATTCCTTCAGATAAAGCTTGCGCATCCGGATCGCGTCCGGGGTGATCTCGACGAGCTCATCGTCCTCGATGTACTCCAGGGCCATCTCCAGCGAGAATGTCTTCGGCGGTTTGAGCGAGACGGTCTTGTCTGATCCAGACGCTCGCATATTGGTCAGGTTCTTCATCCGGGTCACATTCACGGTCAAGTCGTTATCACGACAGTGCTCGCCGACAATCTGCCCCTCGTACACCGCGTCCTGCGGAGAGACGAAGAGCATCCCCCGGTCTTGTAGGGCTTCGATCGCGTAACCGGTCGCCTTGGCCGTTTCGAGCGAAATCAACACACCCGCCGACCGCCCGGGAATCCCGGACTTGACAGGCCGGTATTCGAGGAAGTTGTGGTGCATGATCGCCGTTCCCTGGGTGGCGGTCAGCATCCTCGTCCGCAACCCGATCAGCGACCGGGCTGGCGTGTGGAACTCGATGTGGGTCGTATTGCGGTGATTCTCCATCTTCTGGAAGTCGCCCTGCCGCTCCAGCACCAGGCGCATGACCGAATTCTGGTGTTCGCTGGGAACCTCCACCACCAAATGCTCGAACGGTTCGTGTTTTTGCCCGTTGATCTCCTTGGTGATCACCCGCGGTTTGCCGACGGCGACCTCGGAGCCTTCTCGTCGCATCGTCTCCAGCAGCACACCCAGGTGGAGGAGCCCGCGACCGGAGACGATGAACTCGCTTTCCCGGTCCCCCTGTTTGACCCGCAGAGCGACGTTGTGGTGAAGTTCCCGCTCCAGGCGGTCGCGCAGTTCCCGACTGGTCAGCGGCTTGCCCGAATGCCCGGCGAAGGGGGAATCGTTCACCTTGAAAAGCATGTCCAGGGTCGGCTCGTCGATCGTCAGTGGTGGAAGAGCCCTGGGCTTGTCGAACTCACAGATCGTGTCGCCGATCTCGGCATCGTCGATCCCAACCACTGCACACACATCGCCGGCCCGGATCTCCTCCACCTCTCTCTGGGCCAACCGGTCGTACTCAAGCACCTGAACGACCGTATCCGGGAAGGTGGAACCGTCCTTCTGTCGAACAACGGTCACCTTCTGGTTCTTGCGGATCTTCCCGGCGAAAACTCGGCCCACGGCGATTTTCCCGACAAACTCGCTGTACTGGAGCGCCATCACCTGCATCTGGAGCGGGGCCGTTTGGTCCACATCCGGTGGCGGAACTTTCTCCAGAATCGCATCAAACAGCGGTCCGAGATTTTTCGGCTCGACGGCCATGTCGGTGGTCGCGATCCCGTTGCGACCGCTGGCGTAGATCACCGGGAAGTTGGCCGTTTCGTCGTCCGCTCCGAGTTCGATGAACAGGTCGAACATGAACGAGTGGACCTCATCGATCCGGGCGTCCGGGCGGTCGATCTTGTTGATCACGACGATCGGCTTGAGCCCGACCGCGAACGCCTTGCGGAGGACGAACCGGGTCTGTGGGAGCGGCCCCTCGGCTGCATCCACCAGCACGAACGCTCCATCGGCCATCCGCAGGATCCGCTCGACTTCGCCACCGAAATCGGCGTGCCCGGGGGTGTCGATGAGGTTGACCTTCACGTCGCCGATGCGAATCCCACAGTTTTTGGCCAGGATGGTGATACCGCGCTCACGCTCCTGGTCGTTGGAGTCCATGATGAGGCCGTGTTGGCCGCCGACGAGCTTATCCAACTCCTCGGACCGGAATTGCCCGGACTGCCGGAGCATCTGGTCGACGAGGGTCGTCTTGCCGTGGTCGACGTGGGCGATGACCGCCACGTTGCGAATATCGAGCCGCTTCATCTTCAATTCGGCCACGGCGGCGAAGCCGTGGGTGGCCTGTAAGGAGCAGGTAGGGGTCAGAAGACAGCTACGGGAGCTGACTTACTTCTTCCGTTCCGGTCCCGGGGATGACGCCGGGGAGGCGAGCCGGGGCTCGGGAGCGACGGGCCGGGAACCAGACTATCATCTAGTGTAGGAGTTTCACTCAGGGGCCGGAAGGGCAACGGAAGTGTAGATTGAGTGAAGCGGGGGTCCGAATCCCACCCCTCATCACCTCTGTGGTCATGCAGGGGTGCCGGCCTTCATCGTTCATTTTGGCGGCTGGCTGCCGGGATTTTGAGGTCATTATGGAACTGTACGTGATTCGCCACGCTGATGCGGGCAAACCCGAGGGGTGGGACGGAGACGATGCGACCCGCCCGCTCACTTCTCTCGGACACCAACAGGCCACCGCACTTGGGGAGGCGTTCCGGCAGCAGGGGTTATCGGTCGATGCCGTGCTGACCAGCCCACTCACACGGACCATGCAGACCGCCACGGATTTCCAGGCGGCAGCTGCCCCCGACGGCCCACCCCCACAGCCGTGCGATTGGCTCGCTCCGGACTCGTTGCGGCGACGAAAACTCTCGAAAGATCTTGCCGAACTCGGGGTTGGGGCGGTTGCGATCGTCGGTCACAACCCGGATCTCCAGGCTTACCTGGCCTGGCTCCTGGGGACGGAGCCTGAGCAGATTCATTTGGAAAAGGGAGCGGTGGCCCTCGTTCAGTTCGAGAGTGATCCCGATAAGGGGAAAGGCACCCTGGCCTGGATCGTCACCCCGGGTTGGTATCTGGCGCATAACCCGGCCGAACTCGCTGCTGTCTGACCGAACGCTCTCGATCCAATATGACTGTTGGACCTCTGGCTCCCCCTTCCTTTCCAGGGAAGGGGGTTGGGGGGGTTAGGTTCTCGCCCGGACGAGCAGACCATGAATCCGTTCCCAGTCCTGACGCTCCGGACCGGCGGCCAGACCGGTGTGGACCGCGCAGCCCTCGACACAGCCATCCACCTTGGGTTGCCGTACACCGGTTGGTGCCCCAGGGGCGGGTGGGCCGAGGATCGGCCGGTCGGCCCCGGAATCCGGAAGGACTACCCCTTCCTGACTGAAACCCCGTCCGATCGGACCCAACAGCGGACCGCCTGGAACGTCCGGGATGCCCACGCGAGCCTGATCCTGATCCCCGGCACCGATGTGACTGCATTCGGTGGGTCGGAGTTCACTTACATCATGGCCAGGCTCGTGTTCCTTCGGCCGTGTCTCGTGGCCGATATCCGGGATCCCTCTGACCCCTCCGGAACACGGGACTGGATTGCCCACACCACGGCCGGACTTGGGCTGACGGAACTGGTCCTGAATGTGGCTGGCCCGCGGGAGACGGAGTCGAAAGGGGTGTACAGTGCGGCCTACCGTTTCCTCACAGCCACCTTGACAGCGTGAGAAGGGCGGTCGCGACAATCAATTCGCGGGGAACACGTCAGCGCACGACCTGGCGCCCGCCGTCGTAGCAAATGGCGAGTTGGCGCTGGGCAACGAAGTCCCAGTCGAGCCGATGCGGGGGCTCCAGGTAGTGCCGGTAGGCGACTGCCATTTGCCGGGCCGCTTCGTCGAATGGGATACCACCGAACCCCGTGCCCATCGCCGGAAATGCAGCGATCTCGATCTTGGCTGTGGCGGATTGGTTGTGAGACTGTATGGCCAGCAGCGCTGCCCAGGTTGCAGCGTAAACCTTGTCGGTCCCCTCAATGTTGCCTGGCACTCGCATCGTTGGAGCGTGGGCCAGGAAAGGGAGGGTCTGGTCGTCGGTCGGGAGGATGAACGCTGTTCCGACCGGTTGTTCACCGAAGTACTGGTCCATGATGCGGTGCTGGATCTGCTGCATAAGTGGCACACCGAACCTTCGGACCACCGCGGCATCGATTCCAGCCGTCATGAGGCCGAACGCATTACCAGCAGTCACGAAGCAGTCGTGTGGCTCCAGATCCTCGAACCGGCCCCGAACGACACGAACGCCACGAAGACCAGCAAATCGCCGCTGGAACGCCTCGCACATCGCATCGTCGGGATGGACCAGCCACACACCTTCGAGCATTCGCAGCTCCCGCTCAAACGCGGTGGATCAGACCCGGCCGTGGACCGCATTGAGCATCTTTGTCATCAGGTCCAGTACTCGCAACCGGTAGGGTTCCCAGATCAGCTTGGTGAACGCCACCTCGGGCACTCCCTCCGACGACGATTTCACTCCACCGATCCTGCAAAGTTCTTCCCGAGCTTCGTTCCGCAGCGCTTCCGGGAATCGCTGGTGCGGCTCATTGAGGAGAGTGAACCGCGCTCCGTCGCCCGTCCGCGGCACAGCCGACCAGAACGGGGTATTGACACCAGGCACACAGTATTTGACCAGATGATGAACGCCTGCATGGTGGGTGAACTGCACCCCCCAGGCGTTCTCCTCGCTCCACTTGATCAGGTCGTCCAGGGCAGGGGCAAAGCGAATCGACTGCCCGGGTGCCCAGACCTCCACTTTGGCGAGGAATTTGTCGATGGCCGTTACAATGTCCTTCAAAGGCGTCTCACTCGGTTCAGGAAGTGGGGGGGTGATGCTCCGCCTCAAGACGGATCACGTGTTCGGTCCGTGCCTTCAGGCAAGCATCAACCCGGCTGCCACGCCAGGGCAGCCCCGACAAAAGCCACGGGGTGGAAGACCCACCCCCGGGCTACCAGAATATTATATGAATTCGGCACGGACCTCGCCGGAGACCTTGCAAATGGATTGCTCCTGGACATGACAAAGATCCCGGCAGGTGGTCAGAAGGGATTCTGTACCGGGGTTCTCTGTCGGCTCCCCAGTGTTGCCCTGGGCCGAGAAATCTCAGCCGTTCAGGCGGAATCCCAATCCGGTAAGAGTGGATTATCTCCGACCCGCCCGTGCCGTGCAACCCGAGCGATCCGATCACGAATCGTCGACTCCTGGCGCGACCACTCTTCGGAGGTGGCATTGGTCTCGACCATCTCTAGGCCATCGAGAGGCATGTAGGGAGAACTCAGTGAATGCATCAAGCGACAGACTCGACACCCAGACGGTCCTGTTCCTGTGTACGGGGAACTATTACCGCTCCCGCCACGCCGAGGCGGTGTTCAATCACCACGCGGCCACTAGCGGACTCGCCTGGCGAGCTACCTCCCGGGGGCTCGCACTGGAGCGCGGCGTTCAGAACCCCGGCCTGATCGCCCGGGCGACGCTCGCGCGGCTGACTGTCCTTGGCATCCCGCACGACCCGTACCTCCGGCTCCCACTGAGTGTGACGGAGGCCGATCTCCATGCAGCCAAATTGGTTGTGGCACTGAAAGAGACGGAACACAAGCCGCTCATGGCGGAGCGGTTCCCCTCGTGGGTCGAGCAGGTGATCTACTGGGGCGTGCATGACGTCGAGTTCGCCACCCCGGCCGAGGCTTTGCCACAGATCGAATCGCAGGTTTTGGCTTTAATCGCCCAATTGGACAGCACTTCGGTCGGACCGTGTCTGGAGGAACTGAACTGACCGATGCGGCTGATTATCTATTGCAAGACGATTAGACGTGCAAATGGGAGGGCGAGGCTCCTGCCGAGCTGCACCAGCCTCACGCTCGGCAGGAGACTCCCCCACGCGTTAGACTGATGATCGCTCCGGGAATGAGACAGCCCCAGCGGGTTCCTGGATCATGTGGTTGTCGTTGCCGCTCGCCGGGTGTGGGTGTGGACCGGTTTGCTGGTCCCCGGGGCGTGACAGTGGTCGCGGTGGGTGTGGAAGTTTGCCCGGTAGCGAGTCGCGAGGTCGCGATGATCGCGAAGGATGAGCATATTCTCGGCGTTCTCGTGCTCGGCCTGACGGGTGAAGTTGAAGCTCCCGGTCACGACGGTCCGGCTGTCGATCACGACCAGTTTGTTGTGGGCGATGGCGTGGGAGGCATCGATCAGCACCTCCATCCCGTGTTTCTCCAGGTCACCGAGTTCCGAGTATGTTTCCGCCTCATTGGATCGGTCGAGCAGGACAACCACTCGGACCCGTCGTGCAGCGGCGGCAATGAGGGCCTGGGCAATATCCGGACTCGAAAACGAGTACGCCTGGACGAGTACCTCTCGCCGGGCGGTGGCCAGTTCTGCGACGAGGGCCGCAGTACACCCACCCTTGGGCGAGAAGTAGGGTACGATCACCGGCTCAGTGTAGAACCAGTGGCTGACCGCAAGCAGAGCGTGCCTCAGCGCCAGGGCGATCAAAACCACGCCGATGATCTTTGCCTCAAGAATCTCCCACCCGGGCATGGTCATCCTCCTGCGGCGTGAACCCACTCACCCGCGATACCAGGGCCAAGGAAGTGACGCAAGCCCGATGAGAGACGGGGACTGGGGGGGGTACGATCGGTGTGTCCCGTCGAAATGACCCCGCAGAGTTGGCATGACGGGATCGAGACTGTGAGGTGTCGCTCCGCTCAAGCCCCGGTTGAGGGCTCGAAGAGCCGAGTGCGAGATGGCCCACTGGCGAGCGGCTGAGGAGGGGCTGGAATCTCACCGAACGCATCTAACATGACTCGCTGCCGCCAGTTCCCCTTGCGAAATTCACCGATCGCCCACCAGGCCAGGTCGGAATTGAGAAGCTCGGGTGTGATGTGAATATCCGTCAAATAATCGAGATAGCCAGGCACCAGCGGAGTGGTTCGACCCCGAGTGTTCACGAAGCCCATGCTCCACCCATCGAAGCTGCACTCATCGACATACGCGCGGCGAATGAGCACGTGTTTGGTGTGTCGTGGATCGCGGGCGATCATGGCATAGAGTTGTTCGACCTCTGTTTTCGGTCCTTCCAGAACCTGTAGGAACGACCCGCGGTGATGAATGAGCAACCCACTGATCCCCAGTTGGTTATTCCTCTTCCGCGCCTTGCCGAGGAGCTGTTCCAGGTCGTCCTGTGTGAATGGCACCGCCGCGGCACTCGCGTAAATGAGTTGAAAAGGCATCTCCATCTCCGAATTGTCGGGAGCGTTCCTTCCCTCCATCGAAGAACTCAGGAAAACTTTTGCCTCGCGGGTGTGTTGGACTAACGAACGGAAGAACGCAGTCCGCGCGGTGGCCTCGGTCCTGGAGGTCCAGAATCGGTTCCGTGGAGGCCGTCAGCAGGGGTGTGGGTCCGAGGAATCGGGGCACTCCACCTCTGGACGCCGGGCAGATGGTCCTTCCAGATCCGCCCGGCGCTTCAGAGTTTTGTCCCGGCCGCCACGATGAAGTTCATAGATACCGGGTGTTTCGAGTGCTTCCCCCGGTGCAAGACGACAGGCCGCCGACTTGACGAGGGCGCTGGCGAAGAGAGTTCCCAGACAGTTGAGGCAGGCCAGAGAGTAGGTCTTCAGTTCATGGGTAATGCCATCGTTCCACCTGGCGGCAACTTTGAACGCTGCTGGCTGCGGACATCCCGGGGCGGAACACGACACGGGGTAGTGAGGCATCGGCATAACGTGATCCCGACGGGAAGACCACGGCCGTCAGTTCGACGGGTACGGTAGCGATTCGTCGTTGATCTGGGCCAGGGCATTGAGAGCGGATTTCAGTTCGGCCTCTTTCTTGTTCCGCCCCCATGCAGGCGGGAACTGGTGGCCGCTCACTTCTGCCGCCACCTTGAAGCACTTGTCGTGGTCCGGTCCCTGCTCATCGAGGAGGAAATAGCGGGGGGTTCCGCCGTACAACCGTTGGACCACCTGCTGGAGTTGCGATTTCGCGTTTGCCCCGACGGCGTCCCGAGCCACCCGCTCGATCTCTGGCTCGATGAATCGGAGGACAAACTGCTTCGCGACCACCCAGCCGCCATCGATGAAGATCGCTGCCACGAGCGATTCAAATACGTCCGCCAGCATGTTGGAGGGAATCTCACCGTAGGTACTGACCCCCTTGCCCAGGAAGAGGAAATCCCCGAGCCCGAGTTCACTACTGAAGCGAGCGCACGTTTTTCGGCTGACAACCACCGATTTCACCTTCGTCAGGTCACCTTCTTGATAATCCGGGAATCGGTGGAAGAGTTGCTCGCACGTCACCAATCCAAGCACGCTATCGCCGAGAAATTCGAGCCGTTCATTCGACGCCGCTCGGGTGTTTGCACCCGAGGTATGCGTCAGGGCGGCCCGGAGGAGTTCCGGCCGTTGGAAGGTGTAGCCGATCGCCTCCTGACACTCGTCAAGGATGGCCCGTTCGCGGGACACGGTCAATTCCTGGGGAAGCATCTTCATCGCTCGTGGGGCGAGCGGTAGATCCGCAGTTGGAGGAAGATTAAGACCTGAACGGGTGGCCGTCAATGTGTCACCGGAATTGTGGGGCTGTGCCGGGGTCAGGAACAAGTTGCGACGGTTGGGATGACCGGGCGAACGGAAGTGGGACGCGGCAGTGGGCAGAGCGAATCCGTCGCCTCCAGAAGTTGGGTGAGTTTGAACGGCTTCGGGAGGAACAACTCCGCCCCGGCCGCGAGGGCGTAATCCTGGTGAGCGACGGACACATACCCCGACATCATAATCGCCGGAACTCGGCCGTCGGACCGTTCCTTGACCAGCCGAAGGATCTGGAAACCACTTTGCCCCGTGAGCATCATGTCAACCAGGAGAAGGTCAGGCAAACCGCTGGTAAGTCGGGCCTCGGCCTCAGCTACGGTTGCGGCGGGGCTCACAGCGTAACCATGTCGGCGAAGGACAAACATGACCGCATCGCGGAACTCGGTCTCATCTTCGACTAACAGGACGGTACGGGATTCCCCCATTGCGCGACTCCGTTGCTTGCGGACCCCGACTCGAGACTCATCCTTGAGAGTGGAGTATACTCTAGCACGGGGAGAGTCTGTCCGCAATCATTCCCCACTCTTCTGAGTGTCCCCAATCGATACAACCATACTGGAATGTGATTCCGATCCGACCATTGCCTCGGGCATTGTCGCCACAACCGGATATTCTGCCCTCCCCTCAACATGACCGATCCCCCCTCGACCTTCTCTCACATCCCGCTGGGCTTCCGGATGCCTGCCGAGTGGGAACCACATGCTTCCACCTGGCTGGCCTGGCCGCACCGCCGCTCCGACTGGCCGGGAAAGTTCTCACCCATCCCGTGGGTGTACACGGAAATTGTCCGGGCGCTCACCCGGCACGAACGGGTCAACCTTCTGGTCGGCGGACCGAAGACGCAGGCTCGGGTCGAACAGACCCTCTCCTCAGCTGGGGTGGATCTCTCTTGCGTGGGGCTGTGGCAGATCCGGACCGACCGCTCCTGGGTCCGTGACTCCGGGCCGATCCTGGTCGTGAACGAGCCCGGCGAGCGGGCCGCCCTGGACTGGCGTTTCAACGCCTGGGCGAAGTATCCCGACTGGACCCACGACGACCGCATTCCCGCTTTCGTGGCCGACCAACTCGGTCTGCGGCGATGGCAACCTCGACTCCGGGGGTGGCGGGTGGTGCTCGAAGGGGGCAGCATTGATGTCAACGGTTCCGGCTTGCTGCTGACCACGGAGGAATGCCTCCTGAGTGGCACTCAGGAACGGAACCCGCCATTCGATCATGCCGACTATGAGCGGGTCTTCGCGGACTACCTGGGCGTGAAGAAAGTCCACTGGCTCGGTCGTGGGATCGCTGGCGACGATACCCACGGACACGTTGACGACCTGGCCCGTTTTGTCGGCCCTCGGACCGTCGTCACAGTATTGGAGGAAAACCCAGCGGACGACAACTACCTATCGACTCAGGAGAACCTGGAACGACTCCGGGCGATGACAGACCTGGACGGGAACCGGCTCGATGTCCTGACCTTGCCGATGCCCTCGCCACGAGTGTTCGATGGGATGCGGCTGCCAGCGAGTTACGCGAACTTTTATATCGCGAACGGGGTGGTGATCGTGCCGACGTTCAATGACCCGAAGGATCGTGTTGCACTCGGTGTCCTCACCGACCTGTTTCCCGATCGGGAGGTAGTCGGCATCCACTGTGTCGATCTCGTCTGGGGCCTCGGGACGCTCCATTGCATGACCCAGCAGGAGCCGGCCGGTTCCGCATGATTGGCCCTACTTCCCGATCAACTTCTCGAACTCGTCCTCGGTGAGGACCGCGACGCCAAGTTCCCGCGCCTTGTCGAGCTTGCTCCCGGCGTTCTCCCCAGCCACCAGATAATCGGTCTTCTTGCTGACGCTCCCGGTTGCCTTACCGCCCAGGCTTTTGATCAGGGCTTCGATCCCGGTCCGGTCGTGCCGTGTGAGTGTCCCTGTCACCACCAATGTCTTTCCGGCCAGCGGTAGGCCACCGGCCGGGGCGGCCTTCCGGTCCTGCGTCAGTTTGACGCCGATCGCACGGAACTCTTGCACGAGCTTCTCACCAACAGGGTTGTGGAAGAAATCCGACACGAACTTGGCTCGCTTCGGCCCAAACCCTTTGACTTTCGACAGTTGCTCCTCGCTTGCCCCGAGTAACTCGTCCATGCTCGGGAAAGCCTCGGCGAGCACCTCCGCCATGTTGTCCCCGACCATGTAAATGCTTAGAGCAGCGATCAGCCGGGCGAGGCCGCGGTCCTTACTTCGGGCGATCCCATCCAACAGGTTTTGGGCTTTCAGGTCGGCAAACCCTTCGAGAGCAAGAAGCTGTTTCTTCGTCAGCCCGTACAGGTCCGTCACCGAGCGGACCAGCCCGGAGTCGACTAGCTGGATCGCAACCTCGCGTCCCAGCCCATCAATATCCATCCTCGTGCGGCGAGCGAATCCTTCGATCCGCTTGGCCACCTGGCCCGGGCACAGCCCAGGATTGTCACAGACGTAGTTGTAACTTGTGGCCGAATCCTCCTTAACGACTGGCCCGCCGCACTTTGGGCATTTGTCCGGCCAGACGATCTTCTTTTCGCTTCCCGTCCGCGCATCGGTCACCACACTCACGACTTGCGGGATGATCTCACCTTTCTTCTCGACCGCAACTGTGTCCCCGAGACGGACATCCTTCTCTTCCACCCACGAGGCGTTGTGCATGCTCGCCCGGCTGACGGTCGTTCCCGAGAGCCGAACGGGCGGATCGAGGAGGGCGACCGGGGTTAGCTCCCCGAATTTCCCGAGCGAGAACTCGACCCCGCCGACCCGCGTGATCCCTTGCTCAGCCTCGAACTTGTACGCCTTGACCCATCGTGGCACCTTGGCTGTGGCCCCCAGCCGCTGCCGCTGGGCGAAGTCGTTCACCTTTACCACCATTCCGTCGGTGTCGTAGGCCAGATCGTGCCGCTTCTCGTCCCACTCGTCGCAGTAAGCGATGACATCGTCGATCGTCTGGCAGTGCCGGGTGTGCGGGTTAACGGGGAACCCGAATGTCTTGAGTGTGTCGAGCAGTCCTGTCTGAGTCTTCAGGTCAATCCCTTCAAAAGCACCGACCCCGTAAGCGAAGAGGGTCAGTTTCCTTCGCGCGCACTCCTTCGGATCGAGCAGCTTGAGTGTCCCGGCGGTCAGGTTTCGGGTATTCTCGTAGGGTTTCTCCCGGTCTTCAACCCGCTGGCGGTTGATCCGGACGAGTTCGGCCCGGGTCATGAAAATCTCGCCGCGGACTTCGAGGAGTTTGGGTGGGGTCGTGGTGTCGAGCCGGAGCGGGACGGCCCCGATCGTCTTCAAGTTGTGTGTGACGTCATCCCCAACTTCTCCGCTGCCGCGTGTAGCACCGACCGCCAACCGGCCGTCCTCGTAGACCATCGAGATCGAGACCCCATCGATTTTGAGTTCGACGGTGTACGAGACCGGCTCGCCGGGGCCGACTGCCTTACGGACATCGGTATCGAACTTCCGCAGGTCGCCCGCGTTGTAGCTGTTATCGATCGACAGCATCGGAACGCGGTGGGCGACCTTCTCGAACCCGTCGATCGGTGTACCACCGACGCGCTGGGTCGGGCTGTCCGGGGTGCGGAGTTCGGGGTGGTCTTTTTCGAGCCGGGTGAGTTCTTCGAGCAGCCGGTCGAATTCCCGATCCGAGATTTCCGGCGAGGCATCAACGTAGTATTTGTGGTTGTGGTAATCGAGTTGTTTGCGGAGTTCGGCAGCACGTTCGGCCGGGGCGGTCATGGGGAGACCTCGGGAGTGGTGCGGGTTGGTAGAGGGATTGTGGTCGGAACGGGCTCCCGTGGGCAAGGTACGGTGGAAAGAAGTCGCCGGTATTATGGGATCAAGCTATCAGCCGCAATCTCCCCTGACACACGATCTCGGTCGGGCTTTTCCGGGAAGTGTGGGTTTGCCCGGTATCGCCTGGGTGCCCAGGGCTGAGCCGACCCAGGGCGTTGCCCTGGGCTGAGAGATCTCACCCCTTCAGGGTGAATACAGCCTGACAGTGGCCTCTACATGAATCGGTTTTCAGCCTGAAAGGCTGAGATCTCCCAGCCCAGGGCAACGCCCTGGGTGGCCTTCAGTGTGAAGAAGTTCAGACCACGGTCTCTCCATCGATCGGTTTTCAGCCTGAAAGGCTGAGATCTCCCAGCCCAGGGCAACGCCCTGGGTGGCCTTCTGCATCGATCGGTTTTCAGCCTGAAAGGCTGAGATCTCTCAGCCCAGGGCAACGCCCTGGGTGGCCTTCCTGGGCGCTACTGGTACGCGGCTTGTCGCCGGACTAACATTCCTCCTGAACTTGTCACTCGGTGACTGTCGGGACATGCCATGGCACGCGAGCGGAATACCGAAGACGCCCAGGATCTGTTCGGTCGTGGGCACAAGGCCCTTTCGGCGGGCGAATACCAGGAAGCTGTCGACTGCTTTTCCCGGGCGATCCGGCTTCGTCCGGACGTGTCGGCTGGGTATCGCTACCGGGCATATGCCTATCTCGAACTCGGAGACCGCATTCGCGCTCTCAACGACCTCGATCAAGCGATTCGGCTCAAACCCGACGACGTGCAGGCGTATGCTGACCGGGCGGCTGAACTCTACGCCCAGAAGGCATACGACCAGGCGGTTGCCGATTGCGACCGGGTGCTCAAGCTCGACCCCGGGCGGGTACCCCTTCAGGCTCTTCGTGGCCAAAGCCACGCGGCCAGAGGGGACACGGAGAATGCCCTCGCCGATTTCGCAGCGGCCATCGCCGGCGACCCCGAGAACGCTCCCCGATACTTGCTCTGGCGAGCGCGGTTGCATCTCGATTGTGAGAATCTGGCCACGGCCGAGAGCGACGCCTCCGCAGCCATCCAGCTCAATCCGGCCGAGCCGGAGGGGTTCTTCGTCCGTGGGACGGTTCTGCAGCAGAGAAACAATTCGAGCGAGGCAATCACGGATTTTTCCGAATCGCTACGACTGGCCCCGGACCACGGGTTGGCCCACCTCGGTCGGGCCGTCTGTCACTTCACCCTCAAGGAGTACGCGAAGGCGGTGGCCGATTGCAGCGCTGCCATTCGTCTGCTTCCGGGGATAGTGCGTGCATATGAATTGCGGGGCTCCGCGCACAAGTACCTTGGCGATCTGGATGCGGCCGAGGCGGATTTCAATGAAGCGATCCGGCTCGCGCCGGCGTCGGTGATGGTCTACAACTACCGGGCGGGGGTCCACTACGCCCGAAAGAACTACGCGGCTGCGGTCCGGGACCACATGGAAGCCCTGAAGCGAGATCCCCGACACGCCGGTACGTTCAACCAGCTCGGCTGGGTGTGGGCGACCTGCCCGGAACCGGATGTGCGGAACGGCCAGCGGGCGAAGGAATGCGGCACCCGGGCCTGCGAGCTGACCGAGTGGGCCGAGCCGGGGTACCTCGACACCCTGGCAGCGGCCTGCGCGGAGTGCGGCGAGTTCGACGATGCGGTGCAGTGGCAGGAAAAAGCGATCTCACTGGTGAGCACACCGGAGCGTGAGGCGGACTACCGGTCGCGGCTGGAATTGTATCAGCAGCGGAAGCCGGCCCGCGCTGTCGGTGGGATCGTGGACTGATACAGGAACCCGCTAAGGCTGTCACATTCCAGGAGCGTTCATCGGTCTAACGGGAGGGCGA
>PLDW01000041.1 GCA_003136315.1 Gemmataceae bacterium
AACGGTATTGCGCCTAAACGCGACAGGTGTGAGTGACCAGGACGGGTGATTCTCTGGTCAACCCTATTGGATTTTCGCCATGCGACTGATTGATCTCTCCCAGCCGGTGTATCACGACAGCCCGAACTGCCCGGCTCACCCGCCGGTGAAATCCGAGATCCTTTGCGATCATCCGGAACGCGGCTGGCGGGTGGAATTGCTCACCCTGGCGAGTCACACGGGCTCCCATGTCGACGCCCCGCTCCACAAGATCGCAGGCGGCGCGAGCCTCGACGACATCCCGCTCGAACGCTGGTGCGGACCCGCATTCATTGCCGATGTCCGCGGAATCGCGGCCAGCGGGCACATCACCGCTGATATGCTCACAGCCCAACTTCGAGCCGACCTGACCGATGCGATCGTCTTGCTGGCAACCGGATGGGGCGAGAAGCGGGCGAAGACCGACGAGTGGCTTCGCCACTCGCCGTGCCTGTCCGAGGATGGGGCAACGTGGTTGGTGAAGAAGAAGATCCGGGGGGTCGGGATCGATCATTACTCGATCGGTGGGGGAACCGAGCCGACTAACGAACGGGTTCACACGATCCTGCTCGGCGCCGGGGTGTGGGTGGTCGAGGAGTTGCGATTCCCACCCGAGGCGTTTGAGCTTCCCCAACCGGTGCAGTACATGGGTCTACCCGTCAACTTCCGCGGCCACACTGGAGCATTCTGCCGGCCAGTCCTGGTGAGCTGATCGTCACCTGTCCACTCCGTATCGGGCAGCGCCTTCCTCGTTTCCTCCTCGGCCGGGTCAGGGCATTGGGTTGGATCAGTCACCCCGAGGCGGGTGGGTGCGCTCGGCTCCGACGGTGCTGGCGTGGCCTCAGTCTGGTGCGATGTGGGCAACCCGATGGATTGCGGGTGTGGTAATTGCACGATGGTGACCCCACCGCGCCGAAGATCAGTCCAAGAACGAATGTTGCAATCAAATCACGTTGATGTATCCAAGAAGACCGACCATTGTCTGGTTGAGCCCAGTCCGTGCGAGTCCATCAAGGTATTCCTCGGCGGTTTTCGGTGGATTCTTCAGGCTTGCTCGTTGCCTCTTGGCCGCTTCACACACTGCCCCGGGATTCAGACTGAGAAGATGTGTGACAAACTCGTCTGGGTGCTGCGCTTCGATGCCATATGGGGAGAGCGTGGCGAGAGGAAAATCCTTCAGATTCAGCGTCACGATGACATTTACCCCACCCTTGATGGCCGCCGCGAGGACGTGCCGATCACCCGGATCAGGTAAGGTGAGAGCGGGAATGAGATCCTCGTAACCGGTGATCAGGCAGTCTCGGACATGGGCGTCCATAAGATCTCGAGTCCGTTGCAACTGCTCAGGCTTCAGGCCGGGTCGGTCCCGCAACACCGACCGGACCCATTCGTCGTGAATCATGCCCGTCCATTTTGCCCGGAACGTATCCGTGAGCGCCAACTGCATCAGGAAATCCCGGAGCGGAGCGGGGTAGAGAACGCAGGCATCGTACAACGCAGTGAAGGATGCCACGATTAGTAGCCCATGTCGAGTTCCTGGGCCTGCGCAGCGAGTTCATCCAGTGTACGGACGCGGTCGGCATCAATTTGCTTCTTGTACGCCATCAGATCCTGGTATCGTACCCGTCGATGCGTCCCGATCTTGTGGTAGGGAATCTGCTTGCGCTCCAGAAGTTCGATTAAAAAAGGCCGGGAGACGTTTAGCAAATCCGCTGCCTGTTGGGTCGTCAGTTCAGCGTGAAGCGGGACGATCGTGACCGCATCTCCTCGTGCCATTGCAGTCAGGATTTCGGTAAACAACCGGAACGCGGCCATCGGGATCGTGACGGCAGGCTCGGAGTGTTCGTTCTCCTGCACCGTGACTTTGACCGACGCCTTCGACCGGTCCACGTATTTTGCCAGCCGACGGCTAGACTCCGCCGCGACCGTTGCGTCGAGTTCGCTCGGCTCGACCGCATCCAGAATTCCGATTGCCGACATGGCCTACTCCCTAATGCGTGGCTCTGCATCGGCCGCTTTCCGCCGGCAGATTGCCCCCTGGCAATATTGCATCCCCCCTGGCAATATATCGCGATCCCGATTAAACGCAATAAACGAAACCGATCAACTCGACAAACTCCAGAAGAGGAGGGGGCAGACGCATATTGTTTAGGAGACTGCCTTTGAGGAGAGGCACTCGCCCGTCTCGTGGGCCATCCAAATCAACGCCAGCGGAGGTCGGCGGGTTGTCTCCCCCCCTCACAAGGATTCCCCAGGAATCGACTCTCCTCGGGAACCTCGTTCGCTGCCAAGCGTCGAACGGAAAGGCGGCTCCACATAAGATGCCAGGGCCGTCCCGCCCACGCCACCAACCATTCCCTGGAGTCCCTCCCGATGCGCGCTGTGCCCGCCATCGCCCTCGCTCTCGTCCTTCCACTGCTGGCCCACGCCGACGACAAGACCACACCGGTCAAACTCGGGAAACTCTCCGCCCCGGCCCCGGCTGGGTGGGTGAACGAGAAACCGAGCAACCGTTTGCGGTCGTATCAGTTCAAACTCGCAGGTGAAAAGGGAGGGTCTGGGGATGCCGAGTTGGTCGTGATGCCAGAGAGTGACCCGAAGGCGGAGAAGGTCTTCCCGCGGTGGAAAGGTCAGTTCGTTCCGCCCGAGGGCAAGACGGCGGACGACATCAGCAAGGTCAAAAAGCTCGATGGTGTGAAGGGCGCGACAATCGACATCCTCGACGTCAACGGAACCTGGCGATACAAGGAGCGGCCATTCGACCCGAAATCGAAGGAGGAATTGAAGGAGGATCAGCGGGTGATCTGGGCCATCGTGTTCGACGGGGACGAGGCCGCTCACGTCCGCCTCAGCGGACCCAAGGGCACGGTCGACGCCCACTACCCGGAATTCGAGAAGTGGCTACGCGCTTTGAAATGATCCGTTTATCCAGGCGACAGAAAAAAGGACACTTTTCGCTGGACGCGACGGCATCACCCCTGGTTCCCACGCTCCACGTGGGAACCGGTCTTCCCCCGCTCCGCGGGGTGGGGCAATACGCCGGGAACGAGGGAGATAGATCAATATCTTGCAATCAGAGACGTATAGATAAATTATAACAATCACACCCCCTCGGACGGGATCACCGCATCTCTTGTAGGGCTGGCTCACCCGTTACCCAGCATGGACCGAGTTGCCCGATGCTCATCAACGACGAAGCGATCCGCCGAGCGTGGGACGTCCACGAAGCGGGTAACCTGACCGAGGCCGAGGCCCAATGTCGACCAATCCTCGCCTCTGAACCAGCAAACGTCGCAGCTCTTCACCTGCTTGGTCGAATTTGTCTTCAGACCAGGCGGCCGGACGAAGCCTTGAGGTATCTCGAAGAAGCATTCCGGCTTCAACCGGACAGGGTCGATATCATTCACCATCTCGGCATGGCTTGCCTGGCACTCGGGCAGTCGGTGAATGCCGTGGGGCATTTCCGCCACGCTCTCCGGTTGAAGCCTGAGTTCGTTAAGGCTCACTTTTCCCTGGGAAACGCCCTCGAAAAAGTGGGCCAACTCGACAAAGCCATCCCCCACTATCGGAACGCGGTGCGGCTCTTGCCGAATTGGATCACGGCCCATCTCTCCCTCGCGGATGCCCTCCAACAACAGGGTGACTTGATGGGGGCGGCCGATTGCCTGCGAGAATGTCTGCTTCGCTTCCCACACTCCCCCGAAGCCCACTACAGGCTGGGTAACGTTTATCGCGCACAGTATCGACCCGATGATGCCATCGTTGAGTATCGGTCAGCTCTCCGACTCCAGCCGGGGATTTTTCAGGCTCATAACAATCTCGGGATTCTCCTGCTCGCGGCAGGTGAGACTGATGAGGCCATTTCGCACTTCGAGCAAGCCATTCAATTGCAACCGTCCTATGTCGAGGCCCATCTCAATCTCGGTAGCGCGTTTCGGAACCGCCATGAGATGGCCCGCGCGACCGGCGCTTATCAGCAGGCGTTGCGATTTCGACCGAGCTCGACTTCCGCCCACAATGGCCTCGCGGATACCTCTCTGGAAGTGGGTGATTCCGCGGGAGCGAATGCCCACTGGCACGCTGCGTTGCAGACCAGCCCCGGCGATTATCGGGCCCTCCTCGGCCTCGCCAAACAGGGCTCGCTCACCCCCGGCGATCCCGATGTCAACCAGATTGAGGCCCGGCTTCGCGAGCCCAAGCTCTCTTTGGATGCCATCAGTCACCTCCACTTTGCCGCAGCTTACATTCTTGATCGAGCGGGGGAAATCGACCGAGCGTTCGAGCACTTCCGCCAGGGCAATTCAGCGCGGCGTGCTCTGTTCCAACGAAGCGGTTGTGGATTCAACGCTGCGGATCACACTCAACGAGTCCAGCGTATCATCGATAAATTCACGCAGGAATATTTCAACCAAACAGAAGGATTTGGTGTCTTCAACGAACTTCCCATCTTCATCGTCGGAATGCCGCGGTCTGGCACGACACTTGTTGAGCAGATCTTGTCGAGCCATTCTCAAGTCTATGGGGCAGGTGAACTCAAAGACATCGGTCGAATTGTTGCCAGGCTGGCGTCACAATCGGGCATCGGCCGCACGTTCTGCGAGTGGCTGGGTGGGCTTGATGTGACGCAAAGCCGTGAGATTGCCGAAGCCCAACTGAGCCGGTTGGCCCGCTTGAGTCCCACGGCGGAGCGGGTGACCGATAAGATGCCCGGAAACTTCTTTCACCTGGGATTGATCGCGACCCTGTTCCCGCGGGCGCGGGTGATCCACTGCCGCCGCGATGCCCGGGATGTCTGCCTGTCTTGCTTCAAGCAGTTTTTTGATGGTCTGTACTTTGCCTGGGATCTCAACGATTTGGGTCGGAATTACCGCGAATATGAACGATTGATGGCTCACTGGGCGACCGTGTTGCCGCTGCGTATCCATGAAGTCGTCTACGAAGAACTGGTCGCCAACACCGATACCGTCATTCCCCAGTTAGTGGATTTCTGCGGCCTACCCTGGGAAGACCGGTGTCGGGACTTCCACGAGAACCGTCGGCCAGTGCGGACGATGAGCCGATCACAGGTCAGGCAACCCGTTTACAGAACCTCGGTGGGACAGTGGCAACGCTACGCAGCCCATCTGGGGCCATTGTTCCGGGCGCTGGCGGGCGAGCCTACAGATCACTCCGACCAAGCCAGAGGGTAAGGCGGCCGGCAGATGAAGGAATACCGTCTCTCATGGACAGCCGGGCCGCAGCGGAGGGCGGCCCNNGGGCCGCCCTCCGCTGCGGCCCGATGTGGGCTCAAGAAATCCCCTTTCCCTGGTCGGCTGATCGTGCTACAAGCCAAGCCCCGAACAGCCGCCGGGGCCGGACTCGCTGTGTCCGTGACCGACCCGACCGGGAAGGAATCTGTCCCGTGTATAAGCTGCTCCTTTGCTTACGCTACCTCCAGACCCGCTACCTGGCGTTCATCTGCATCGTCAGCGTGATGCTCGGGGTCGCCACACTGATCGTCGTCAACGCCGTCATGAGCGGGTTCAGCACGAAGCTCAAGGATCGGCTCCACGGGGTGCTCTCGGACATTGTGATCGACACCGACCGAATCGAAGGGATGTTCGTCTTCGCAAAAAACGCGGAAGACGACCGACGGCCACTCCTGACCGCCGACCAGATCTGCAAGATGATCGAGGATAGCCCGGCGGGTGATCGGATCGAAGCGGTCTCACCCACAATCGAAGTGTTTGCGATCCTCCAGTTTCCGTTTCGCGGGCAGACCCAGACCAAACCGGTCCGGCTCATCGGGATCGATCCGGTCCGGCGAGCGGCCGTCGGCGGATTCTCGGAATACCTCGTCCGCCAGCGGGGTCTGCCGAACCCGTCATTCGATCTGAGCCCGGACGCTCTCCTCCAGCACGATTGGAACAAGCGGCGGCAACAACGGGAAGATGAGTTGATGAATCAGCCCGAGCCGCCGGGCGTAATTCGCATCCCTGACCCAAACGCACCCGCCCCCATTCCCGCGCCGCGGATGGATCTCGACAAGGGCATGCCGGAAGCCAAACTGTCCGGGGTGATCCCCGGCTATACCCTCGCCCACCTCCGCTATCGGAACCTGGCAGGGGACGTGATGGAGGAGGTCGCCCTCTCGCCTGGAGATGCGGTCACCATCACCACCATCGGCGGAGCGAACATCCGACCCGTCTGGGGCTCATTCCTGGTCACGGATTACATCAAGACCGAGATGAGCGAGTACGACCAGAGCTTCGTCTACGTTCCGCTCGACCAACTCCAGAAGATCCGCGGCATGGATGGCCGCTGCACCGCGATTCAAATCAGGCTCAAGAATTACGATCAGGACAAGGCATTTGTGACCGCCGAACTCAAGAAGCTTTTTGGGGAGTCGGATATCCGGATTGCCACCTGGGAGGAGAATCAGGGGCCGCTCCTGGCGGCGATCGATGTGGAGCGGGGTATCTTGAACCTGCTCCTGTTCATGATCGTCGGAGTTGCCGGGTTCTCCATCCTGGCCATCTTCACGATGATCGTCTCCGAGAAATACCGGGACATCGGCATCCTGAAGTCACTCGGCGCGAGCAGCGGTGGAGTGATGAGTATCTTCCTGGGGTACGGGCTGCTTCTCGGAACCGTCGGATGCGGGTTTGGGACGGTGCTGGGCCTGTGGATCACCTACCGGATCAACACGATCGAGAAGTTCCTGACCGAGGTGACCGGGGTCGCCGTGTTTCCCCGGGATGTGTATTACTTCAAAGACATTCCGACAAATATCGATCCGATGAATGTCCTCCTGGTGAACCTCGGGGCCATCGCGATCGCGACCGTGTTCAGCATTCTCCCGTCCTATCGGGCCGCCCGCTTGCACCCGGTGCGAGCCCTGCGATTCGAGTAAGGCGTGCGACAGATGGAGGATGACCACCCGTCTGGGACAGCCGGGCCGCTACGGAGGGCGGCCCCTACACAGCNNCTCCGTGGCGGCCCGGCGTGGGCTAGCGCAAAGCCGGGTCAGCTTTCTTCTGCCCCTTGCCTGAATTCCCAGTTTCTCTGTTCCAGGGTTCCATGTTCCAAGTTCGTGGAATCGTCGGGTGGACTGACCAACTTGGAACCTGCAACTGGGAACCGGGACGATGCTGAAGGCCGAAAAACTCTTCAAGACCTATCGCCGCCACGCTGTCCAGGTGCGGGTGTTAACCGGTCTGGAACTGGAAGTCCGCACGGGCGAGTTCCTGAGCATCGTGGGAGCGTCCGGATCGGGCAAGAGTACCCTCCTCCACCTCCTCGGGACTCTCGACGCTCCGGACTCCGGGACAATCTCCCTGGACGGGAAGCGGATCGACAACCTCCCGGCCCGGGAACGGGATCTTCTTCGGAACAAGACGTTTGGCTATATCTTCCAGTTCTACCACCTTCTCCCGGAACTCAACACGCTCGACAATGTCCTGATGCCGGCCTACATCGCCCACTCCACGACTGGGTGGTGGAAGAGTCGGGCGAAATGGCGGGCACGAGCGGAGGAGCTACTCAAGAAGGTCGGGCTGGGGCACCGGCTGAAGCACAGGCCGCGGGAACTCTCGGGTGGTGAAATGCAGCGTGCAGCAGTCGCCCGGGCACTGCTGGCCCATCCCCGGGTGCTCCTCGCCGACGAACCGACCGGGAACCTCGACGCCGAGACCGGCGGCGAGATCGTCCGATTGCTCCGCGATTTGAACAGGGAAGAGGGGGTGACGATCGTGATGGTCACCCACAACCTGGACATCGTCCACGCCACAGACCGGGTAGTTCGCATGGTCGGAGGGACGGTGACAGAAGACTCCCGCTCCTTTCAGCCCCGGCCCCACCTCGCGGCCATCTGAGCCGGGTCAATAAACACTAAATCCGCGTTTTCGCCCCGAAGGGTCGGTGGAAAATAGCCCAGGGTGGAGCCGGGTTTCCGGCGCAACCCTGGGTGCGATTCCCACCCGCTCTCCAAAACCTCCCTCCGATTTGCCACTTCGCATTCCCAGACGTTATAATTCCGTCGACGCCGTAACCCGCCCCGGCCTCGTTCGACGGTCGCCCCATGACTCGGGTTTTCATCTCCTACCGCCGCGACGACTCGGCCGACGTCACCGGCCGGATTTTCGACCGCCTCCGCGCGCACTTCGACAAGCAGGTTCTTTTTCGTGATGTCGATGTGATCCCGTTCGGATCCGACTTCCGCCAGGTGATCCGCAAGGCGGTCGAAGACTGCCAGGTGTTGCTCGCAGTGATCGGCCCGACCTGCTCGACGACCCGCACGACTTCGTCCGTCTGGAGATCGAAACCGCCCTCAAGCGGAACATCCCGGTCATCCCGGTGCTGGTGAGTAAGGCAGCGATGCCCAAGGCTGCCCACCTGCCCGATTCCCTTCGGGATCTCGTCTACCGGAACGGCCTCGAAGTCGGTCGTGATCCGCACTTCCACCGCGATGTCGACACCCTGATCCGCGGGCTCACCGGACTACTTGATGCCAGCCCACCGTCCTCGCCCCTCCCCACCAAGGCAGGCGACAGCACCGAACTGATCCTGCCCGGCGGGGTGAAAATGGCGTTCGCGTGGTGCCCGCCTGGGACATTCCTGATGGGCAGCGAGAAAGGGTCTCCTCACGAGAAGCCGGTCCATCGCGTGACGCTCACGAAAGGCTTCTACATGGGGGTGTACCCCGTGACGCAGGCTCAGTGTCTGTCCCATAAGTGGTGA
>PLDW01000417.1 GCA_003136315.1 Gemmataceae bacterium
GAGCCCCAGGAGTCAGCAAAGCGTCGCCGAGCGAGGGTCGCCTCATACAGGAACCCGCAGAAGCTGTCTCATTCCCGAAGCAAGCATCAGTCTAACGGGAGGGCGAGGCTCCTGCCGAGCGGGAAGGTAATAGGCTCGGCAGGAGCCTCGCCCTCCCATTTGCGTGTCTGAGCGTCTTTTCCGTTGATGCGACACCCTCTGCGGGTTCCTGTATCAGGTGTGGATTCTTGAGGCCGCACTGGCGGTATGATCCGCTACACTGATTGCGGCCTCTTCGCAGGAGTGATCCATGCCACTGCTCGATCACTTTCATCCCCCACTGAGCCGGACCCACCCCTGGTGGGGGTTCCACGGTGCCTGGGCGGCGGCTATGGCCAGGCTGCTCAACGATGGTATCTTGCCTCCCGGATACTACGCAGTTCCTTTCCTTGATCGCGACGGATCGGTGGAGATTGATGTGGCGGCCCTGGAAGAGTCTCAGGCCACGGGTGCGGTGAGCGCGGCGAGTCACACAGTCTCATGGACCCCTTCCGCCCCAGGACTCGCGGTTGCGGTCGAGTGGCCAGCTACGGACGAAGTGGAAGTGTCAGTCTTCCACGATGAGGGAGACCCACGGTTGGCAGCAACGGTCGAACTGGTCAGCCCACGGAACAAGGACCGGCCGAGGGCACGGGAAGCCTTTGCGGCCAAATGTGTCAACCACCTCCAGCGAGGGTGCGGTGTGGTGGTCGTGGATGTCGTCACAACCCGACGGGCCGACCTCCACGCAGACCTCTTCGCGGCGCTCGGGGTTGATCCGGTCGGCGGTGTGGCCGGTGGCTTGTCCGCCATTTCGTATCGATCGATCAGCCGGGATGGTGAGGACCAACTTCTCGCCTGGCCCAATCCACTTGAGATCGGCCGGATACTGCCGACGGTCCCACTGTGGCTGGGGTCGGATCTGGCGGTGCCTCTGGATCTTGAGGCGAGCCACACCGCTGCGTGTGTGGATCTGCGAATCCGGCAAGCAGGTTAACCCCAATACCGTTGCACGAGAAGGAATCCAGGCGTTAGCTGACTCTATCAACCGACTTACGTCCCAGGCAGTTGAGTTGACCCGTAGCCTCGTTCGCCAGAACGCGGCAGTGTGGCCGGGGTTGAGTCTTCGAAGCCCCGGCGCACCGCTTGACGCTTGACGCCTCATCCGTTCGATTCCAAGGAAGACCCGACGCTTGTTTTGCTGGCTTGCCGGGGTTTCGAAGACTNNGAGGACTCAACCCCGGCCACCCCACCCGTTGTTTGAGCCGAGAAGCTTACCCGACCGTGATGGACTCGTGAACACACCCATGTCATTTGTCCTCGATCCGATACAGGGCCTTGGCGGTGCGGATGATCAGGGCGTCCCCGTCGACCGCGTAGCTCGCCAGGGCTCGCTCGCCGAGTTTGTTCTTCGCGACCTGCTCGTATGCCGACCCGGGTTTGAAAACGGTTCCCGTCCCGTCCTCCGCGAGGAGGTACACCAACCCCCCGGCGTAGACCGGTGATGCCGAATACGCTCCACTCAAGCCCTCGCTCCACCGCTCCTTCCCAGTCTTCGCATCCAGGCAGGTCAACAACCCGCTGTCAGACACCAGATACAGGGCGTCGCCAATCAGTAGCGGGGAAGCATTTCGCGGGGCTCCCTTCTTCGCTGTCCAGGCGACATGCGTGGCCGTCACGTCTCCCGAGCCATCGACGCGGATGGCGTAGAACACGGGGCTGTCGTACCCGGTGCTGAGATAGACCATCCCGTTCCCGTAGACGGGCTTCGGGACGACAGAATATCCGGAATATTTCACCCGCCAGATCTCTTTACCGGTCTTGGGGTCCAGGGCCATCACCACGTCGCTTCCGGCGGAAATTACCTGCTCGTGTCCCTTCACCGTGATGAGGAGTGGGGTGGAGAACGAGAACGCCTTCGCCGGTTTGGCATTCCGCGGAGTTCGCCAGGCCACTTTCCCTGTGGTCTTGTCCAGCGCAACGACAACTTGCCGATCCGTCCCGTCGGTGCTGAAGATCAGGTGGTCGCCGACCAGTATCGGTGAGCCACCGTTCCCGTGGACCGGAGCATATTTGAGTTCCTGGGTCGCCCACACCGTCGACCCATCCTTCACATCCAGGCACGCCGTCCCCATGTGCCCGAAGTGGACGAATACCCGGTCACCCTCGACCAGCGCGGTCGGGCTGGCGTGGCTGTTCTTGGAGTGGATATTCGGAGCGCCCATCGCGGCCTGTTGAAACACCTCCACGTTCCAGACGATGCTCCCGGAAGTGGCATCCAGGCAGACCACCCGTAGCGACTGGTCCGCTTTCGGTCCGCCATCACCCTGTGGAACCGCCGTGGTCAGGTAGATCTTCCCTGCGGCCACGACCGGCGACGACCATCCGTTCCCGGCAAGTTCTGTCCGCCACTTCACGTTCTTGTCCGGCCCCCAGACGGTCGGTGGGTGGCTGCCCTCAGCATGTCCCTGCCCGGTCGGCCCGCGGAACTGAGACCAGTCGGCCCCGATGGCCGCGGCCGTGAGCGAGAAAGCGAGTACGACCCCGAGGAACAGGTGATGCATCGACAGGACTCCGGGGAGAGGAGAAAGGGGCGGGAGATTCGGCGGGATGAGGTGATCGTACCCGGAACGCGGGTCGGTTTGTAGGGCGGTTGGGCCGAAGAGACCGGGCTTCCGTCCCAACAGGACGGCGGATAATCGCCCAGGGTGACAACCCTGGGACGCCGTCACCCTGGGACGCCAACACCGGGACACGGGTGCCCCGAACCGTCATCAGTCCAGGCGGAAACAGACCCGGAACCCGAAGTAGGAGTTGCCGCGGAAACCGGGCAAGAAGAAGACTCGGTTCGCTGCGCGACAGTTCCGGGCAACTTCGTCCCAGCAACCACCTCGAAGGACACGATGACCGTTAGACTGCTTTTTCGATTGAAATGGATCTTTCAGACTCGCAATCATGTCATATGGACCGTAATAGTCCCGGCACCACTCCCAGACGTTCCCGTGCATATCGTGTAGACCCCACGGGTTCGCCGGGTACGAACCCACTTCCACCGTCGTCTTCTTGTAGGCCCCTTTCACCTCGGTCCCGTATGGATAGTTCCCGTCGCAATTGGCCAGATCCCCATTGAGCTTCGACCCGAAGTGGAATGGAGTCGTCGTCCCCGCACGACAAGCGTATTCCCATTCCGCCTCCGTTGGTAGCTCCACTTTCCGCTTCACCCGGCCCGACAGGGTCGAGCAGAACGACGTGGCATCGTCCCACGTCACGGTCTCGACGGGCAATCGCCCGCCCTTGAATTCGCTCGGGTCCGCCCCTGTCACCGCCTTGTACTGGGCCTGCGTCACCTCGAATTTGCCCAAATAGAACTCCCGCGTGATCTCCACCCGACGCTGTGGCTTTTCATTGAGTCCTGCATCCTTCTCCCCGGCCAGCGCTCCCATCATAAACGTCCCCTTCGGGATGCGGACGAACTCCATTTTCTCGCCACCACCGATGTCCAATGTGACCACCCGTCGCGTCCCCTTCTTCGTCACCCCCTCGATCACGTAATCGAATGGCTCGGACTTCTCCCTCAGTTCGAGATTGCCACCCGGAGGTTGCTTCGCCAGATCCCCCGTGACCAGTGGCGGCACGTCCCCCAGGCTCCCGATCGCGAATGGCACCTGACGCTCACCCACAGGCAGATCGGCCAGCCAGTCGGACCCCGCCTCCTTCACCTGCTCCTTCACGAACGGAACCAGTCGGTCCCAGGTGACCCGACCTTTCGAGTCGGTCGCACCGGAAGCACCCTTGAGCCCCTCCAGCACGAAGTGGAAGAACACTCCGTGACCGCCACCCGCCTTCGCGGATTCCATCGCCCGCTGACGCCCCGAACACGAGAAGAACACCGCCGTCCCTTCCGGCAAGTTGTCGATCCGGCTCCCGTTGATCCCACCGCGGGCGCTCCGCAGCGGGTCCACCACGTTCCGACACGCATCCACAAGCAAGAGGTTGTGGCCTCCGCCTCGCTCGTCCAGCACCTTCAGCACCTCGTTGATCCCGATCAGTGTCGTCGGATCGGAGGGAATTCCGTCGGCCGGGCAGAAGTACGGCGACTCCTTGTCCACCGGTTTCCCGTCCGGACCTGGCTCCTTGACGATCAGTTGCACCCCGTGGCCGCTGAACCCCAGCAGCACCGTGTCCGACCGAGTGACTCCCTTGAGGGTCGCCGCCAGCGCGGCGAAATACACGTCCTTCCCGCTCTGGTTGGCTTTCGGGTCAATGCCAGCCGACCCGCGGATCGTCTTCACCTCGAACCCGGCCGCGGCCAGCACCCGATCCAGATCGGCCACATCGGCCTCGGCAAAGTTGAGCGGGTCGAGTTTCCGGTTCGCGTACTGGTTGACACCAATCAAGAGCGCAACCTTCCGCCCCTTCCCCGGTGCTGCCGGAGGCTGAGCGAACAGGAGATCGGCGAGCGGGACCGCCGCAGCCAGGGCAACAACCAGGAGAACAGCCGGGGTGCGTGCGGGGAGCATGGTAGACTCCTCAGGGGTGCAGGAAGTCCAGTATCCCCGGACCGAGCCGGGAGGGCAACCGGCATCTGGCACCCACCTGGGGAACGACTGAGTCGAGAGGATGTTCCCGGGTTTCGGGAAGAATCCGAAAGTAACCGGTCGGGCTCGACCCGCAGCCGAGGTTTTGAGTCCCGAAGGGATGTCAGAGAGTAGCCCAGGGCGTAAGCCCTGGGTGGGGCAGGTGTTGCACCGCCGGGTGCCATGCCCACGGCTTTGCGTGGGCATGAAGGCACTTCTCAGGCACAGGCAGCGATTCCCGATCGATCCGTAGCGGCCCAATACGGATTCCCGAATCATCCGCCGCCAGTGATCAAATCCCGTCCTCCGCCTCCGCACACAACCGGCGGCGTACTGGATTATTGTGCAGGTACTCGATCAGCCGGAAGGCTGCCTTCATGCCCACGC
>PLDW01000359.1 GCA_003136315.1 Gemmataceae bacterium
GCGCACATCAGGGTGACCGCCGACACTGGCGACATCGTCCGCCCGGCCGCCGAGCCGACACCGACCATCGCGCCAACTGCCGTCGGGTCTTGCCCACCAGCCAGCGCCGGGTCGTAGAAGAACCCGTACAGGCTCTGGGTACTCGCCATCCCCGATCCGCTCACCGCCGCGAATCCCATCGGGACCAGAGCTGCGAGGGGGTGCAAGAGCCCCGGAGTCTCGGCGATGAGTCGGCCCAGTGCAGCCGCCAGTCCGGCCGACTCGATGGCCTTCCCGAANNCCGGCCCCGTCGAAAAACTGCTTCACGCACCCACGAGCCTTCCCCGGCGTGGTCGCCATTGCCACGACGACCCCCACCAGCATCGCCAGCCCGATCAACCGACTGCTGTAGGAGGGTTCGAGCTTCTTCTCGGCGAAATACCCCAACGGTGACCCCACGACGGCACCCACAGCGGCCTCGGGTGGGCGTGCGACCACCCAGTGCTGGGGGACGTGAAGCCAATCGAGCGGCGGCCCCGCGCAGAACAACAAGACCAGGGGGACGAGCGGGACAATCGCTTTGAGAATGTTGATCCGCTCCGAGGTGGGCAGATCCTCAGTCCCCGCAACGGGAGGAGCGGGGATCGTCCCGCCTGTCTCGGATGCGGATCGCTCGCTCGTTCGCTCCCACCACAGACTCATCACCCACGCGACCAGTACCGCCACGGCCAGTTGCGTGAACACCAGTTTCGGCAGATACTCGCTCACCTGTCTCTGGGTCGAGATCCCCGTCTTGTTGAACACCGTGAGCAGTTCCGGAGCGCCGGGGTTGAGCAGTTCGCCACCCACCGAGGTTCCAAGCAATAGGCAGGCCCCGATCGTGGCGAATGAGTACCCCGCCGCTCGCATCAGAGGAACAATCACCGGCCCAATGCACACCGCCGTACTCGTCTGGCTGATCACCGGGATGTTCACGAGAAACCCGACGACGATCACCCCTGGCACCAACAGCCAGCGAACAGAACGCAGCGGTTTCACCAGCAACAACACCAGATGTCGTTCACAGCCGGTGTGTCGCAACACATACGCAAACCCCATCGCTGTGCAAATCGGGACGACGAACTTCTCGTTCGAAAACGTACCGAGGAACTCCCGCACGACGCTGGCCAGGGGTTTGAACGGATCGCTGGGGGTCGTTAACCCGGTGATCCCGGCGATGACCAGAGAGGCCGCGAGCAACGCCAGGCGGACATCCCAGCCCCGCACGATCAGCATGATCGCCACCACCACCACAACGATCGCAGCCAGACTCGCCAGGCCCATGTCGGTTCCCTTCATGCGAAGCGGACATACCGGATCGACCCGGCGGTTGGGTGGTGCCGACCACACAGGACAGGATATCTGATCGGCAGGGTGGGTCGGAGGGTCGAAAGTTTCTCACGGTCCAGGCCAAAGTTGCGGGGCAGACCCGCCGGTTTTCAAAGATAGTGAGGATAAAGGCTCAACCGCGAGGCGACACATGCCGAACGACGCGAAACTGGGCTTACTGGCTGGCGTGGCGGGTGTCATCGTCACAGCCGTTCTGTTCGGTCACAACCCGACGCCAGGTGGTCAAGCTGCCCCTCCCAGANNCCCCTTCTTCCAGGGGCTCTCCTTTGTCCACCCCATCCCCGGATGCTGGCGAGGCCGTTCCGATTCACGGACGGTCAGAACCCACTGGGCTGCCGGTATCGCGGTCGTCTGCCAAAGACGACGATTGATTGNNCAGGGCTTACGCCCTGGGCTACTGTCTGACATCCCTTCGGGACTCAAAGCTTGGCTTCAGGTCGAGCCTGACCGGTTACTCCCAAATCGAATGGGGTGATTATGCCCTGTTCGGCCCAGCCCCGCCCGTGGGAGCACCGCTGCCGTAGAATGCGACAGGAGGTCCGCCCATGTTCCCCTTCACTGCCGATACGGTTCCGCCGCTCGCTGGGGTCCGGGTTCTTGATGCTGCCCGGGTACTCGCCGGTCCATTCTGTGGCCAATTACTTGCCGACCTCGGGGCCGATGTGATCAAGATCGAGCGACCCGGCCAGGGTGACGACACCCGCGGCTGGGGACCGCCATTTGTCGACACCCCGTCGCCGCCAGGCCAACCCAGCACAGGCTCCCCTTCCCACATTCACCCGTTGTCGGCGTACTTCATCTCTTGTAACCGGTCGAAGAGGTCAGTGACTCTCGACGTGGCCGGCGAGGAGGGGAACGCGATCTTCCACCAGTTGCTCGCCCGCTCCGACGTGCTGATCGAGAACTTCCGGACCGACAGTGCGACGAAACTCGGCCTCACTCCGGACAGATTACTTTCCCAGCACCCGCGGCTCATTGTTTGCTCGATCAGTGGGTTCGGCCGGACCGGGCCGCTCAGGGATGCTCCAGGTTACGACTTCGCGATCCAGGCGATGAGCGGATTGATGGCGGTCACAGGTTCGGCTGACGGCCCGCCGGCGAAGGTGGGGGTGGCAGTGGCGGATGTCCTCACCGGGTTGTACGCATCCACGGCGATCCTCGCTTGCCTGCATGCCCGGGAGCGATCGGGCCACGGCTACGCGATCGATCTGGCCCTACTCGATTGCGCTCTGGCTGCGCAGGTGAATGTGGCCCAGGCGTATCTGACGAGTGGGGTTGTGCCAGCCCGACAGGGGAATGCTCATCTGCAAATCGTGCCCTACCAACTGTTCGAGACGGCCGACGGGTGGCTCGTCTTGAATGTCGGGAACGATGGGCAATGGCGGGCATTCTGTGCGGCGGCTGGTGCGGATGATCTGGGGACCGACGCTCGCTATGCGACGAACCGGCAGAGGGTCGAAGCCCGGGCGGAGGTGGTCTTGGGTGTGGAGAGGCTCATGCGGTCGCTCCCGACTGCGGAGTGGGAACGCCGCTTGACCGGCGCAAATGTCCCTCACGCGGTGGTGTGGAATTATGCCGAGATCTTTGCCCAGCCCCAGATGGCTGCGCGAGGGATGAAAGTGACGGTTCGCGATCCCCAGGGGAACCCCGTTGATCTGGTCGGGAACCCGATTCATCTCACAGGTGGGCCACTGGCTGCCGCCGGGATGCCACCGGGCCTCGGAGCCCAGACGGAGGCCATCCTTGTCGAACTCCTGGGCCTCGACGCCACTGCCGTGCGAGGGCTGCGAGAGCGGGGAGTGATCTGATTTTTGAACCCGCTGGAGGTGTCATATGTACGAGGAAGCGACCAGACGCACACACGGGAGTGCGAGGCTCCTGCCGAGCGTGAGTGGTACGGCTCGGCAGNNGGCAGGAGCCTCGCACTCCCGTACTACCGATGCTCTTCCCCTAAAATGAGACAGGTCCAACGAATTCGTATTTGACTTGATCAACAGTCACGCTACCCGCTCGCCGCTCCCACCGAACTCCAGGGCACGGACCGCTCCGTCCGGCCAGTCGAAGCGCAGGAGCCGCTTGGCGTGGTAGTCCCCGCCGACATTGAACCCACGGGTCGGGCCAAGCCGAGACTCGCGGGCAAAGTGGGTGTGCCCGCAGAAAGCCAACGGCACACGATCCGCATAAGAGGCCAGGAGTTCCTCCAGGGCCGCGTTCCCGGAGAACGCCTCCCACAGCAAAGCGTCCAGGTCCATCGGTTCCACCTTCGGATAATTCAGCCCCCGGAAAGGTGGATGGTGAGTGACCAAGATGGCCGCCGGAACCCACTCCAAGGCCCGCCGGAGGTGCTCGCCCAGAGCTGCCACGGTCTGATGGGTGAACCCAGGGTCGTCATAACCCCATCGCACAAAGTTCGCATCGTTGTGCCTGCCCCGCGTGAAGCGCTTGGTCCGCAATCGCTCCCGCCAGTCCGCAGCCATCGCCCGGAGTCGGTCGATTCCCCAGGAGTAATCGTACCAATTCATCGACCCCACAACGGCCAGGCCCACATCCGGGAGAATCAACGGACCGTGGTCGAGATAGTGGAAGTGGCGGGCAGCCGAAACTCGTGGGAGGTGGTCACGATAGACTGTGAGAGAGTCTCCGCGTGGGTCGTTATCCCGAACCCAGACATCGTGATTCCCGGGGACAAGAGCTTTCAGACAAGGCAAATCTGCGAACAGGTCAAGACACCGGTCGAACTCGTCCCCGGCTCCGATGTCTCCGGCAAGAATCAAGAGATCGGGGGGATCGTGAGACAACTCGGACGCCAGACCGAGGGTCGCAGCCGCCCCGTCTGGGTGCCGGGGGCCGTAGTGGAGATCGGCAGTCACAGCGACGCGAAACGGACGAGCCGGGGGCGTCACCCGGGTCGGGGGAGTCATACCCCCATTTTACCCGCCTGCCAGGGGAGTTGTGCTCGGCGGAACCGAACCATCCAGTACACATGGGCTTCGGTCGAGGTCAGAGACGTAGTAACCGGCATTTCCATCACCGGTCGAAGCATCTCATGGGATCGGTTTGGAGGGCTAGGACTTCCGGACAGAACCTAACCCCCCAACCCCCTTCCCTATGAAGGAAGGGGGAGCCGGAGCGCCGTTTTACTCCCCTCTGCCCCCGAGTCGAGCGGTTTTGTCCGGTGGTGCTAAGTACCTGTCGTCGCAGGCTTGAGCCTGTGAACTCGGTCGGCGTTCGGCCCTCAGGCTCAAGTCTGCGGCTACCAGAAATTATGTCGACCGAAGCACGCGGGCAACACCGTTCGACTCGCTGGTCACCCTTTCCGATCCGCGATGGTGAGTTGGAATTCCATCTTACCGATTCGGACATCGTCCTTTCCCACCGAAACCAATCCCGCCACAGGTCCGGTCGGGGCTTCCCAGGGCACGACCAAATCGAACGTCAGTCGGTGTGGCTGGCCCCGCCAGGTGAACGTCCCAAGAGGTGTGGTTACGACCGTGTGGGCGACGGCAAGATGGACCGCGAGCCGGACTCCCCGTGGAAGAGGTTGGGCCAGTGTACCCGTGCCGAGAAGGACTGCCTCGTGTTGAAATGCCCGAGCGAGCGTATTCACGCTCTCAACCGCAGCCGGTGGGTGGAGGAAGATTGTCAGTCGGGGAGCATCACTCCTGGCGGTCGCTGCTGGACCGTACACACTGACTCGGACCGTGTCAGTCGGGGCTTGCCAGAACAGGATTTTCCGGCGCAGTGAGTTCCAGAGGGGAGGCTGGGGACCAGTTCCGGCAGTTGCCGCTGGGGGAGCCAAAGGTCGATGTGTGTGCTGCGCCTGTCGGGGAATAGGATCGGACGCCCTCCTGACCGAGCCGTGCGGCGGTGACGACGGGTCTGGGAGCAGGGGGGCGGCGGGGAGTTGTGGTGGCGGAGCAAAGTCTTGTCTCCGATCGAGTGAATCCAGGAGCCGCGTTTTGGATTTTCCGTGCCTCTGCGCTTCCGCGGAAGCTGTGGCAAGCTCAGAAGCCGCCCTCGTACCCTCAAACGAAGTCCGTGGTGATGGAGGGGGTGACGGCTGAGTTTCGGCCACAGGTCTGCGGGGGGTGTCCGTCAGGAAATCCGGCTCGCTGGGCACCAAGTCCCTGGGCGGTGGTGCGATCGCGGCAGCAGCCTGTTCAGTTTCTGGCGGGACGTCCGGAAGGTCAAACCGGATGGAGTCGTCGGAATCGTCTCGTTCGGGAGGTCGGGTGAGATCCGGGCCAGGAACCCAGGAGATGGCACTTGCCCTGGAGCGTTCCACCCGGTCGACCCCGTCTCGATGGGAGGGTGGGGCAAGACCTGATGGCGGGCAGAGCAGCTCAATCAGGGCTTCGTGCCCGGCCAGTCCGGCAAACAACTCCCAGACGGCGTCCATCCCAGAATACCGATCGGCTGGATTGAGTTGGAGGAGTTGGTCGATGGTGGCCGCTAGCTCGGCGGGGACAGCTGGGTTCGCCTCGGCCACCGGCCGTGGGCGGCCAGGAGTTGGGGCAACACCGGTGACCGCGAAATACCCGACCGCACCAAGAGCGTACTGGTCGGCCGCGGGGGTCATGTGGGTGGGGTCAGCGATCGACTCTGGGGCCAGGTACATCAGGGCATCAGCAACAGCGACGGCGGTCGAGAGGGTGTCGAGGAGCGACTCCTCAGCGGCGAGATTCAGGGCCAACAGGGTTCCGGCCCCAAAGTCGAGGAGTCTGGCGATAACGCCAGACTCCGGTGCCATGCCGATGGAGAACGGGGTGAGCAGCCCACAGGTCACGCCGCGTTCGTGACAGGCTGCGAGGCCGCTGGCGAGTTGAGCGAGCAGAGTGACTGCCGCAGTTGCCGGAATCGGCCCGCTTGTGCGGACCTGATCGGCCAGAACGACGCCGGTCCACAGCGGCCAGACAAGGTAGTGGTACCCGGCTGCGGAATCGGCGTCGACGAGGGGGGCAACGGCCGGGTGGAGGGGAAGGGTTGCGAGCGATCGGGCCAGTTGTTTGGCCTGTCGGGCCTGCCAGAGGCTACGGAGCGGGAGAACTCGGATCGCATACCGCTCGACCCCGGCTCGTCCGGTCTTCTCGGCGCGCAACACCGGTCCGAGGGCGCCTCGACCGTGAAATCCCGTCAACCGGTATGGGCCAAGAATCAGCGAGCGGGACTCTCCGGCGATTGCTCGCTGGGCCTGGAACGGCGTGAGAACCCGACGGGCGACCAGAAACTCGGCCAGGTCCGCTGCGCTGCCGCTGGAGAATTCGGCCAACAGTTCCTTGAGCCGCTCTGGCGGGATCACACGACACCTGGCCAACTCCTCGGCCAAAGCAACGGCGTCCACGGATTTCGCGGAGTGTGGGGTGAACATCATGGCGCGGCGGCCAGACTGGGGACCAGGGTCCAGGCTGAGTCTCGGGTGACCGCCTGGGTCAGTCGGAGGGCAACAACCCCGAGCCCCAAACTCGATCAACTGAGACTATAGAACACGATCTTTGCTCCGGCGGGAATCTGCGATTCGCGCCGGCCCTGAAACGACCTGACGGAACCCTGATGCGGTATGCCGCTTGGCAGTACGTGCTGTGGAGGTTCCAGTGACTGTCACGGTTCTCCCCGTGCGAGCCCCTGGCGACTGGGGCAAACGATTAAGGTTGGCGGCTCGCCAAGTCCCCATTTGCCAGGGGTTGGATTACCTCGCGGCCTAACCTCAATGTGAATTTCTCTGCTCCGCGTGCGTTCACATGGTGCGAATCGATGAAATCATCATCTGCAAGCCAGTTTCTTGCGTCAATCAGAGGTACTCTATACTCGTTACAGATTGAACTGCAGTAGGAGTCGACGCGCCGTCGAGATTCAGCCGAGTACCAACTCTGAAATGCGCTCCCCTCCGGCGTGAGCACCAAGACAACCGTTATCCCCCTTCTCTTGCAAAAACGGAGGAGGTCGCGGGTGGCACGATCTGAGAGATCAGCGATCTGCAGGTTCTGCAGTGCAGGCTCATAGCCCTTACGCGCTTCCGTCGTCATATATTGCGAAAGCGCCGCTTCGTAATTCAAGTCTCGAGTCTGAAGAGTTTCATCTCCTCCAAGATGATCAATCTTTGGAATTCCCATTTGCCATTCTGCTTCAGGTACCCAGCCGGGAATCGTGCTGTGGGCGAGAAATTGTCGAAAATTGTACGAAGGCACGAGATGGCTGCGAACAAAGGTGGAGTACACCATGAGCGGGTGCCGGTAGCGCCGCGTAACCGAGAGATCATGAGGGGTGGAAATCGAAAGGAGTATGTTTTGGGTTCCATCGTTGAGTTGCGGGGGCATCACTTCCACAATCATCCATTTCGGACGTATTCCATCGCGCAAGAGCCGCCGAGCTCCCACCAGATTCATACCCGGTCCGGCACCGAGGTGGGAGAAGTTGAACACAAGCGGGCTCTCCCCCGCGGAGGAGTATATTGCGGGGAGTTTTTCGGGAATGAAACTACCGGTGGTCCGCGAACTCCCCAGCATCAACATCAGAGGTCTCTGCGGGTTCTCGGCCATCCGCTCTCTTAATCGCGCCAGTCGAGTCGCATATTCCGGATCCCGCAACTCGGGATGTCGAGAAACGACAAAAATATCCAGCGCGAGTTGCACGAGGAGGAACCCCAGCCCCGTCCAGCCGATCACTGCTTTTGCACTCGTTACCTGGCGTCGAGCTTTCGGCATCAACGTCATCCTCAGCCTGGTTATAAAATTAAAATTGGAAGTAGATGAATGTTTTGCTCGATCCTGGTGCCAATATCAAGGTCAATGAAAGCATAGCTGCGTAGCTCAAGCCAATCGCCGGTGCAGGCATCTGCATCCTAAATATTTTCCAGGCGCCGGTATAAGATAGCACATGGCCTAACGCAAAAACGAAGTAGATATAGACCACATTCAAGCTGGGCAGTGGCGATCCAAGGCCGCCATGGCGCACGATGAGCCTATCCATCATTTCGACGGCAATATTAAATGATATTGAGCGAAAGAAAATCCAACAGATGGCAACAGCCAGGAACGTCAGGCAGCGACGCAGCATGGTGCCAAGTACGCTCTGGAGCGCGACATCGAACTCAGAATATACCTGACAGAATTCACGAAAAATTCGATGCAAAATCAGTAGTGCCCCGTGCAAGAAACCCCAGAATGCAAAGGTCCAACTTGCTCCATGCCAGAGGCCACCGAGGATCATTGTGATCATCAAGTTTCGAGCGACAAACAGCCGCGTACCCCGACTACCGCCGAGTGGAATGAACAGGTAGTCGCGCAGCCAAGTGGAAAGCGAGATGTGCCAGCGATGCCAGAACTCCGAGATGTTCACGGCGATGTACGGCAAGTTAAAGTTTTTCGCCAGCTTGTAGCCGAGCATGTGTGCGGTGCCGATGGCCATATCCGTGTAGCCCGAGAAGTCGCAGTAAATCTGTAGTGCGTAGGCCAGCGTCGCGATCCACACGGCCTCCGAGCTGTACTTCGTAGGGTCGGCAAAGACCGGATCGACGTAGAGTGCGAGGTGGTCCGCGATGGCGAGTTTCTTGAACAAGCCTAGAAGCATGTACTGTGCTCCGAGTTCGAGGCGTGCCCAGTCCCAGCGTTTCAGCCGGCGGATTTGCGGCAGAAAATCCTTCGCCCGAACGATCGGCCCAGCAATCAGGTGCGGAAAGAACGTGATAAACAGCATGAAGTAACCGAGGTTCCGCTCGGCCGGCGCTTTGCCCCGGTAGATGTCAACCGTGTAGTTGATCGCCTCAAACGTGTAAAAGGAAATCCCAATCGGGACTATGACTTGCAAGACGGGAAGTGAACTGGTGTCTCCTGCCTCGTGTAAAAGGGCCTCCACGGACCGGAGGAAGAAATTGACATACTTGAAGTAAGCCAGCAGGCCCAGGTTCCCCACCAGGCTGCACGCGAGTAGCAGCCGGCGGCAGGCCGGGGACGAGCTTCCATCCAAACCGCGTCCGATGAGGTAATCCAGAGTGGTGGAGACGGCGATTATCGCCGCGAGCCAGTAGTTCCAGTTGGCATAGAAGTAGAAACTTGCCGTGAGAAGGAGCCACACTCTGGCCTTGTGCCACGGCATCGCCCAGTAAACGCTGAACACCACCGTGAAGAACAGCAGGAACTGGAGTGAGCAGAATAGCATGGCATTATTACGACCATTTGCGAATTAGATGACTCGGTAAAGAGATGTATCGGCGACCAGGCCAGTTACGGCGGATGAAAAAATCATGAGATTCCCGATTTGCTTGATTTCTCTGTAGGCGGAGAAGTGGCGGCATGTTGTTGTCCCCTCCTTAGCAATGATCCTAAATTAATCTAACGTAGTATTGACTAATCCAACCACCCCTTGCCGTGGTGGCGCAGGTGAACTTGAACCCGTCGACGAGGTGGTTCCAGGGTAAACCGTAATCTGCTTGCAGGGTGCCTTGCGACCGGAGCCAACGAGCCCACGGACGTTTACCACTTGGTCGAACGCCTCGGGTTCTTGGGGCGAGGGTTCAGCTAATACTTCCTTCGGTGCGGCTGGAGCGCGGCTTCCGCTAATAACCGTCCGACATGGCAGACGGAGATCGACGAAACGATCCCTGGAGACAAGTTCGGGAGTGGCTCATCTGCCGGAGGATCTCCTGTTGCCGCTCGGTGATCACAACCTTGGCTGCCTTGCCTGGCATGACTCGCTCCCCACCGAATGTTAACTTGGGCAAATCATGCAGGACACTCAAGCTCGGCTCGAAATGGTAGGCCGCTGCTGCCGACCTGATCGAGGTGAATCATTGGAGTTGAGTCGAGTGTGAGCCCGATTCAAAGGATGCGAGATTGGCAAGCTCGGAGAAGTTCAAACCGGAGAATCACAAGATTGACCCGCCCGACAAAAGTGTCTTTCAGGAGCGCCGAAGCTGGAATACCAAGGCGATTTTGATGCCGGTTCCGACGAAATTCGGCTTTTTGTTTGGCGCGTCAAGTTTGCTCTTCTCATCGGAGTATGACTCATGTCACTGACGCCCGCCAATCGCCGTTCATTTCACGAGCTCGGCTATCTCATCCTCGACGCAGCGGTTCCGCCAGACACCCTTGACGCGGTTCTTCATCAGGTTGAACCTCTCTACCCAGGGCATTCATTTGGGAAGGGGTTCGCCCAACCAACCCGTACCACGAATGCCTGGAAGTCGTGTCCAGCTGTGCATGAGCTTGCCGTGTGGCCCACCATTCTCGATGCTCTCCACTATATCTACGGCCGCCATCCAAGGCCGTTCCAGACCCTCAATTTCCCGGTCAGTACCGAACAGTCGGTTCACGCAGACACAGTCCATTTCAACACTCTCCCTGGAGGATGGATGTGCGGGGTGTGGGTCGCCCTCGAAGACATCCATGCCGATAGCGGCCCGCTGGTCTACTACCCGGGAAGTAACCAACTCCCGGAAAGCATCTTGGAACCGCTCAACGACGATCATCCAGAGGGGCTGAAGGGGTCTTTAAAGTACCACTGGCACCGATCGATGGTCCGCCTGGGTCGACGGCCGGACCATCAGGATTACCACAAATACGAAGTCGACGCGGCCAGGCGGTTGGACGAGTTCGGGTTCAAACCGCAGTTTGGGTTGCTGAAACGCGGGCAAGCACTGATCTGGGCGGCGAACCTCATGCACGGCGGCTCGGCTCGAAAAAACCCCGAACTCACTCGTCACAGCCAGGTGACGCACTACTTCTTCGAGGGTGTGCAGTCATTCATCCCGGTTTTCAGCAGAGGCAAGCGACTGTACTGGACAGCGCCCGAGTACATACCACTCGCCCGCCATCTCGCCGCGTGACCGTCCGGAGGTCTCATCGCACGATCAATTGGCACGACAGATTGACAAGCGGTGATCAACCGATAAAAGCTCATTCTATAATCAATTAAATCGTTGCTAGTTGTTTCTGGCTTGGGATTTATGCCATTCTCACTCACCGTGAGTGGCCTGGGTCATACCAATTAAGCCAACCATCCCTTGCCGTGGTAGCGCAGGTGAATTTGAACCCGACGACGAGATGGTTTCCGGATTCGTGTTTTTCGTGTGTTTCGTGGTGAACTAGTTGAGACTCTTCGCCGGTCTCTCCAGAGCGGTTTCAGGGGCCTTGGCCTGGCCGCCGATGATGGTATCGATCCCTCTCACCGAGCAGTCTGGAGATGATCTGTGTCCGCTTCCGTTGTCGTCTGGGGAGTTTGGGGCGTTTTGGCTATTGCCGGTCTCGCATTTGTCGGGATCTTCGGTCGGGACTGTCCGTGGATGGATGAGTGGGGCATGCTGGCGGTCTTGGCGGGAGACACGGATACAGCCGACTGGGTGATGTCGCCACACCATGAGCATCGATATCCCGTCCCCCGCCTACTCTTTATCACCCTGTTTCGGGCGGCTGGCGATCTTCGGATGGCGATGGTCACGAATGTGATCCTGCTCGCCGGAACCGCCGCCATGCTCATCCGGGTCGCCAGGCAGGTCCGTCGGCGAACGTCTCTCGCCGACGTCTTCTTTCCTCTGGCGTTCCTTCATGCTGGTCACTGGGAGAACGTGTTGATGGGATATCAGCTCTGCTTCACCTTGCCGACCTGGTGGGGAGCGGGTCTGGTCTGCCTGGCCTGCCGACAGGACGATTGGAGCTGGGGACGCATCGGACTCTCAATCGGAGCATCGGTGTTGCTCGCGGGGTGCGGAGCTGCGGGGCTGTTCTTCTCCGCGACGGGGGCCATCTGGCTGATCGTACTTGGCCGGGCTCTTCTTCGCCACGGCTACCCCTGGCGGGCCAGTGTTGCCGGAGCGGGAGTCGCCGTCGTGGTCACTCTTCTGGGTCTGGTGGCTGCGAGCTATCCCGGTTCCCCTCTCTTACCCACTCGACGGCCCGTCGATCTGGCCTGGTTCGCCGCCCGGGTCATAGGAATGTCATTCGGCCCGTCGACGGGCTGGTTGTGGCCGATCGAAACTCTTGCCGTTGTCTGCGCGTGGCTCCTGGGGATGGTGGCCGCAATCAAACGAGGGTCTCTCCAGTCGGCAGGTCTCGGGGCCGTTCTGATCGGAACCGCCGCATTGGTCGTTGGTTTGACCTGGGGCCGAGGATGGGGCGGGCCAGAAGTGGCCGTGGCACGATACACGACACTCTTCCTCCCCGGAATGGCCGCGGCATTCTTGATGGCAGCCACTCAGAGAGGTCTATGGGCTCAGCTGGGAATTCCCGTCGTGTTTGCCGTGCTTGCGACCGTCGCCTGGCCGTTTAACCTCATTGAGGGCCTCAAACCCTCCACGCGGATCTCTCAACACGTGGACGCCTTGACCGTGGATCTTCGCGAAGGATTCCCCGCTACACTGATTGGTGAGCGATACGACTGGCAATTGTTCATGAACCACCCGAAGATCAGTGAGGATTTCGACACCGCCACCCGGATCGGATTCACACCATTCCGCAACCGAGGCCGGACCCAGCCAATCTGCGGGTCGACAGTTATGCAACCCACTCCGGGAACATTGCGATTCGGACTGACTGCACCCCCCGGTACGATCGCGATTCGCGTCCGCGGCGAGTTCGTCGCGAAACAAACCCGGATGGCCGACTACCGGGTGAGGTGGCAGGAAATCGGATCGGCGCAGTGGCACCAGGAACGGTTCCAGGTGGTCAAGAACCGTTCTGCCTCGGTGCTGATCCATGTCCACGGAGCGCCGACAGAGATTGAGATCCTCCCCAACCGTGAGCCCGACGAATACCGCGTAATCTCTCTTGAGCTTGTGACCTCCGATCCCCCCGCGGAGAGCCCGACCGAGTCGGCCGCGAGCCACTGATCAGGCAGTTGGTGAGAGGAAATCGACCAGTGGGATCGGGTGCCACGGGCGGCTAGTCCGCCCGTGAAGGCGTCACACGTCGGCACCTGTGTCAACAAGGGCCAGTATATTTAAGATCGACACATTGCGCCCGTCGAGTGTCCGTAACGTGAGCAAGGCCACAGGAGCAGGCGGTTGATAATGCTGATCGTCGTAGGGTGTCACGACTCCTCTCCCCAAGTGACCTTCATCTCGAACTTCGCGGCGTCGGCCGGGCTAGCAAGTCGGAAGCCCGCGTGGGCGCGTTCGAGCGGGGTGTCGATTCCGGGGACGATCCGGGGGGTCAGTCCGCGTGACACGGCCTCCTTCACAGCCCGGCCCTTGACGATCAACCCGCGGCGGTACGCGGCGAGCAACCCGTCCAGTCGCGGTCGGTCGGCCGCGGTGAGTTCATTCTCGCGGTTACGTGCGAGCAACTCGGAGAGTTCGTCCTGCTCGGTGTCGGACAATCGACTGTCGCATAGGGCCAGAAGATGGGCGTCGGGCAGGGACTCGACCGGCGGGTCGGCGACCGCGCTTCCAATCCAGTCGGCAACAGCGTCCTCCAACGCGCGGTTGGTCGCGGCCGCCAACTCGCGGGCCTGGCGCACCAGTTCGACCGGGAGTTCCAGGGTGATCCATTCGCTCATCACAAGCTCTCGTGGGATGACTTGAGTATACCCAATTGGCGGAGTTATTTTACCACCTCCCGCGGCATCGGCGCGACCGGTGGCGGGTATTTGGCTCGCTCGGCCCGCCACTTCGCGGCCGCGTCTGGCTTGGTCGTTGCGGTATAGAACTCGATCAGTCGGTCGAGGGCTTCGGGGATGCGGCTTCTGGGAACGACTGAAGTGTTCTGATGATGACCATTGCTGGAGGCGGGCAAGGACTCTCGCGGAGTACCAGCGATCAAGTGAACAGCGTGGCGATGGGGACCGAAAAACCCGGAAGCACCTCCGGCAAGGTCAGCGTCTCGTTGGCGTTCAGGACTCGCTGACCGACCGCGTCGCCGTAAACGGACACCGTGCGCGTGGTGGGGTCGACAAGGACCGCGATTGGGACACCGGCACCCAGGTAATCCACGATCTTCGTGAAGACCTGCGTCCAGGTGTCCGAAGGCGACCGAACCTCGACAACAAGGTTCGGCAAGACCGGCAGAATACCGACTGGGATTTCGGCTTGCTTCGGCAAGCGGTCATAAGACACGAAACAGATATCGGCTCCATACACTCGTTGCGGGTCGGACTGCGTCGGCACCTTCACAAAGGTGTCGTTAATGAAGACGTGCCCAAGGTCGTTTGCGACGACATGCTGTGTCAGGAAGAACGCGAACCAGTTGCACGCTTTTCCGTGCCGACCTCCTGGCATGGGAACCTCCTTGACCTTGCCGTCGATGAACTCGACGTGGTCGCCCGCGTGTTTGAGGCCGAATTCCTCCGCCGTCATCGGTGTATTTGGCGGCTGCGGAGCCTGGGCGGGCGGCAGAATTGTTGTTCCGGTGGACATCGCAAGTTCCCCGAGAGTGCGTTCAGGATACCATCCGGAACCGGGGGTCATCCAGGCCAGGGGCCGAAGAGGCTCACTTCTTCTCCCGCGGCGGCGGGGCGAGATCGATTCTCTTGTCGGTTGGCTTTGCAGCCGGGGGCGGTCCTGGGTTCCCCTTCCCCTCAGCCGCCTTCAGCAACGCCGCCACGTCGGCCCACAGTTGGGCGAACGCCTTCTGCTCGTCCGCCGGGAGTTTGGCCAGGGCTGCCGCGTCTCGGATGCCGACTAGGTCGGTGTCCTTCTGCCAGTGACTGAGCTTCTCCACGATGAACGGCCGCGCCTGGGGTGAGCCGGAGTCGAGGAGTTTGGTCAAAGCGGCGAGATGCGCTCTGAGCCAGGCGTGGGCCTGACCGCGAAGTTTCGCCTTCGCCGCATCGTCGAGCTTGGCCACGTCCTCGCCCTGGCCGGCGGCGGCTAGGGCGGCGAAACAGGCTGCGTCGAAGCGGTGGCCAGCCCGGAGGTCATCGGCCAGTTTGGGGTCGGCGGCGAAGGCATCGGCGTACAGGCCCACCGCCGTGTAGTGGAGCTTCTTGAACTTGCACCACTCGATCAGGTTGAGGCGTTCCGCGTTGTTCGTTGGCGTGTAGGTGCCGTTCTGGAAGGCAGGCAGCTTGTCCCGGCCCGCCGCTATCCGTTCCGCCCTGGGCAAGTTCACCCGCGCAGGCGTGTGCGTCGGGTCGATTCGGAGTGCCTCCTTGTACTCCGCGATGGCCTCGTCCAACTCGCCCTTGTTCTGCAATGCCCAGCCCAGGTTGTTGTGGGCCAAGGCGAAATTCGGGTTGAGTTCGATGGCCTTCTTGAGACAGGCGATGGCCTCGTCCAACTGGCCCTTGTCATACAACGCATAGCCCAGGTTGCAGTGGGCGGCAGCGTACTTCGGGTCGAGTTCGATGGCCTTCTTGTAGCAG
>PLDW01000204.1 GCA_003136315.1 Gemmataceae bacterium
AACCTCGGCTTTGGGGCGAGCCCTACCGGTTGCACCCTAAAGGATTGGTGAGCAAGCACCGCATTCTTGCGACTGCGGCCACACCCGGTTACCCTGAGAGTATGAATGCACACATTCCCCCAGCGGCGTCTCGCCGCGAGTTCCTGTTCCACTCCGGCGGCGGGCTCGGTGGTCTCGCCCTGAACTGGCTGCTAGCCCGGGATGCCCAGGCAGCCGGTCCGGCTGGCCCGGCGAAAAACCCACTCGCAGCGCGGCCGCCGCACTTCGCGCCAAAGGCCAAGCGGGTGATCTTCATGTTCATGGTCGGAGGGCCGAGTCAAATCGACCTGTTCGATCCCAAACCCGGTCTTGAGAAGTGGGCCGGGAAGCCGCTGCCCGAAACGACCGGCCGACCGAAGAGCCAGTTCACCACCGGGCAGGAGTTGATCCTGCCGAGTAGTCGCAAGTGGCTCCGGCATGGCCAAAGTGGCATGCAAGTGTCGGACCTGATGCCGAACCTCGCCAGGTGTGTCGACGACATCTGCTTTATGCGGTCGTGCTGGTCGACCTCTACCGTCCACGCACCTGCAATGTACGAGTTGCATAGCGGCCGGACCCTGATGGGCTATCCGAGCCTGGGGTCGTGGGTTGTCTACGGGCTCGGCAGCGAGTCCGAGAACCTCCCGGCGTACTGTGTCATGCCGCAGCCGGAGGGCGTCCCGGAGGGCGGCGCTCCGTGCTGGACCGCAGCCTTCCTGCCAGCTGTCTATCAGGGCACCATCCTCCGTCGTGGGCCGAATCCGATTCTCAACTTGAAGCCCCCGGCAGACGTGGGCAGCGACCAGAACCGGCGGTCGTTCGAGTTGGTCAAGAAACTCAACGAGATGACTGTCACACCGGGCGACGCCGAGGCCGAGGCAAGAATCGCCAGCTACGAACTCGCGTTCCGGATGCAGCAGCACGCCCCCGAGGCCGTGGACCTGTCGCGGGAGACCGAGGCGACCAAGCGAGCCTATGGGCTCGACGAACCGCGGACGGCCGATTTCGGCACCCGGCTCCTGCTCGCCCGTCGGCTAGTCGAGCGGGGGGTGCGATTCATCCAGGTGTATTCGGGCGGTGGACCGCTGGTCACGCAGTGGGACGCCCATGACGATGTGGACACCAACCACGGGAAAATGTGCGGGCACGTCGACAAGCCGATCGCAGCGCTACTCGCCGACTTGAAGCAGCGGGGGTTGCTCAAGGACACGCTGGTGGTCTGGTGCAGCGAGTTCGGACGGACCCCCAACTCTCAGGGCGGGAAAGGCCGCGACCACAACCCGCTCGGTTACACGATGTGGCTGGCCGGGGGCGGAGCGAAGGGCGGAACTGTGGTTGGGACCACCGACGACTTTGGGCTGAAGGCAGTCGAGGATCGCGTCTCGGTGAACGACTTCCACGCCACCATCCTCCACCTGCTCGGCTTCGACCACGAGAAGCTGACCTACCTCCACAGCGGCCGTGACGAACGGCTGACCGACGTGGCCGGCCGGGTGATCGAGGCGGCGGTGTCGTAAATGGGGGGAAAAGGGGAACGGACATGATCGCGATCAATTTGGAGCGATCGAACCGGATTGTCGAGGCGCTGAAAGCCAGGGGAGTCGATAAGCCCTGTCCCCGTTGCGGGAATCTCCATTTCGGTGTAGTCGCCGAAACTACAATCATCACGACTGAACCCGGGAAACAGATCTCCACAGATCTCGTTGTTCCTACTGTCATTGTTGCCTGTAATCACTGTGGATTTGTGACCCAGCACGCACTCGGGGCTCTGGATATTCGGCCGGAGGAACCTTCCAGTGCCGGATGAGAAGAGCGGCATCAGCCCCACGACTGACCCGGGATTCCTCCAGTACGAAAAACTGGATTTGGAACCAAGTTCGAGCGGGAAATCCGTCGATTCCCCGAAGAACGCGCAGAACAACATCGCGCGAGACCACAGAGTGCGGCTGGCAGTCGATGACAACTTCGATGGTGCAGGCTTGCTCGACTCGGCCACCCACTCAACGCTCTGGGAAGAGCTGCTGTTCGTACCGGCCGCCCTCTGGACCGCCGATGGGTGGAGCAAGGGGATTCCGCCCGAGCCGCTGGAAGAGTACTCCACGGCGTACCTGCCGACGGGCGTTCAGCCGGACGGGGACAACTTGCTGGAGTGGAATAACGCCCTGTGGGTGCGGGCGCGGCTGCCAGTGGCCCTCGGGGTCGCTCCACCGACCTGTCGGCACTCGGTCCGGTGGCAATTCCTCGACATCGGGTTGCTGGCGGTGAGTTGCGAAGATGGCGAGCCGAGGGTCACACCGTTCGCCTGCACCGACTGCGAGTTGCAGGCTGAGCTGCGGTTTGGGCGTGGCTGCCCAGCCAACCGACGGCGAGCCGTGGCTGAGGCGTTCTGGGGACTATTGGTGTCGGCCCCGGCGGCCCTGGCCAACTACCGTGACCGGTTCATGTTCAACGACGGGCACGACATTAGCCCCACACTGGTCGGTTACTGGCACGGCCTCTTCCACTTCGGGGGCAGCCAGCGGTAGGTAGCAACGGCAACCCCGCTCAGTGGGTTAGGACCAACCGGAAAATAACTTCCCGACATCAGGAAACGGAGGGTGGACCCGGCAGGCCCGTCGGCTGCTCATCCCACCCAAAGTGCCTTAACTCTGATGCTTTCACCTGCTGCTCCAGGAACCCGGGAAGTTATTTTCCGGTCGATCCTTAGTTGTCGGTAAGAAACTTAAAATACACCCGGTTCGTCCCTCTGGTTACCCTCTCAACCCCGCAGTCGGTATCATCGGGGAAACAGGCGGTTCAGAGGGCGAACGATGACGCAAGCGGAATGGCTGACGGCAAACGACCCTACGCCGATGCTGGAGTTTCTTAGGGGCAAAGCGAGCAAGCGCAAACGCCGACTGTTGGCGTGTGGGTGCTGTCGCCATCTCTGGCGAATGCTCACCGATCCACGCAGCCAGCGAGCGGTCGAAGTCGCTGAGCGGTTGGCTGATAACGCAGCAGGCGAGGACGAAGTTCGCAGGGCAGTGGATGATGCCGCTGCTGCTATCCTGACAATAGGAGTTGATGTTTTTCAGGCATTTTCGTTGATCGGGTGATGCCTGAAAACAGAAAGGACTGCCATGCGGCGGCAACCACTAACTCGCGCGAGTATGTTCTGGAGAACAGTTTTTATCCTGGCCTTCTGCCTGTCCGCCATCTTGTTGTCTTGGTTTATGGTGGATTGTGTGGCCCGAATGCGAGGCATCCGACTGGCTGACCCTTCTGGCGCCTCTTCTGAGTACGATTTCTACTGGTGGGTCAATCTGGTTCTCCCCTTGGTGGTGTTCCTTTTCGGCTTTCGCCTCTTGGCGAATTTGGTTCAACTGGAGCATGTCGACAAGCCCCAGAACCGCCTGTTGTGGGCGATTGAGTGGCTCCGCCGAGCGGTGGCAAACGAGCCTCTCCCAAAATGGGCTATGCCGTCAGCCTCTCGGCTAAGACCAGTCGCCACTCCGTTCCCGCTCACGACAGAAGCGAGAGAAAGGACAACTCCGGAGCAGGCAACTGCGACTCCTTCTCCAGTGGAGCCTGAAGCGGGAGACATGCTAATCTCGGATGACACGACCGTAGTTCCTCATCCGCTCCCGCTCGCCACAGAGTCACGAGCCGGGGACATTGTGGACTATGCGCCGGTTTCTCCAACCCCCGCTTCTGCTCCCGCCAATAGCGACAAACGTCTTCGCTAAACCTCACTCACGACCCCATCATGCAACCGCCCGAGCATGTGGCCTTCATCCTCGGAGCCGTAGGCAGTCTTGCCCTGGAGTTCGTCATGCTCCTCCAGGCGTTCCATCGGGGGAAACTCCCGTCGAGATACAAGTCAATCCCATTCTGGATCGTCCGTGTCATCATGTCTGGTTTCGGCGGGATCATCGCATGGGCCTACTACAGCCCGGCGCTTCACCCCATCCTGTACGTCCACATCGGGGCTGCCACCCCCGTTCTTTTGATGCAATTCGCCTCGTCGCCGCCCCCTGATCCACCATCCCCAACCGGCCGCGCTGAGCCCACCGACCCTTCCGCCGCCTGATCTTACTTACACACGAGCAACCCAGCACTGCGTTCCTTCATTTTCGTCGCCGAGGCCGAACTCTTGACGTCCGGCAGCGCAGCGATCATCAGCTTTCACGAAACGATCAGCATCACCGGATGGCGGACTACCCGCCGTCGCACTGGCCCAACAGATGTACGATACCTGCGACTTCGCCGCGATGCCGATCCTGACGGATGCCCTCCAGGATGCCGGGTGCGAGAGCCCAGACATCCTCGATCACTGCCGAGACCCGAACGGCGTCCATGTCCACGGGTGCTGGGTCGTGGATCACGTTCTCAGCCGGTCGTAGGCTTGGCTTCGACGACTCGGTCCACCCTTGGACGACTGTCAAAACTCATGCACCCACCCAGTTGGTGCGAGCGGCCGGCGCAGCCCGTCTTCTTCCAGCCACAACCCCGATTCCACACAGACGCCGATTTTCGCGAGCGTCACCCCCGGCACCGGCTGGTCGCGGAGAAGTCGTTCGCCGTCGAGTGGTGCCACCACACACACCAGTTCGAAGTCTTCTCCGTCACCCAGAGCGTGACTCAGTGGTGTCTTTCCCGATGTCCGGCTCAACTCGATGGCCGCGAGCGCGATCGGGATCGAGTCCGCGAACAACACCGCCCCACAACGGCTTTCTTCCAGGATGTGGTTGAGGTCGGCAGCCAGCCCGTCGCTAATGTCAATCAGAGCGTGCAAGTCGGTGGATTCGTGCAATGCGAGGGCTTCACGGACCCGTGGTGTGAAGGTGAGGTGGTGGCCCAGGATGCTCCCGCCCAGCGATCCGGTCACCATCACCCAGTCACCGGGCCTGGCGCCCGACCGGAGGACTGGCCCGCGGGCTGTCGCCTCGCCGAACACCGTGACCGAGATCACCAGACCGCCAGACCAACTATTCGTATCCCCACCGACGACAGAAACGCCGAAAATGTCGGCCAGCCCACGAATTCCGACGTAGAGTTCCTGACCGAACTCGCGCCCGCCCGATTGCGGCAACGCCACGCTCACCACGGCAGCCGTCGGAACACCGGCCATCGCGGCAATGTCGCTGAGATTGACCGCCATCGCCTTCCGTCCCGCCGCGCGCGGACCGACCTCCGAGATGTGGAAGTCGGTTCCGTCCATGAGCATGTCGACCGTGACCAGAACGGGTCGTGTCGGCGGAACGAGGACAGCTGTGTCGTCTCCCGGCCCCACCAGTACCCGTCGGTCTGCGGAGGTCCGAGAACGCAGCCAGTCGATGAAGCGGAATTCCGACATCGTGATCCGCCGTCAGGCTCAAATGAAGATGCATCACACAGGGATGCGCTGAGGACATCCCAGGGGCAGTGTCTCGATCCAAGCGGGGCTGCACAGCTTTTCTCACAAATTTTGCGACTGACAGCGGAAAATACCGACTTGTTCGGTTGTAGTCAAAATTCATCTCCCACCAATTTTTCCTGTTAGGCGGGATTTTCTCACCCGGATGGCTGTTTTTCTCGCCTTGGAGGAAAAACTATTCTAGACTCGGCGCAGTGTATTTGCCTCGCCGACCCGGATCGAAGGGTTCCCGCATGTCAACCCCCGTGCCGACTGCCCACCCCGACCCCCTTCCGCAGCCATCGCCGCTGGTCCACCGGGTGTTCGGGGAGCCTCGGTTCCACACCGACGGTGACATCGCTGCGATTGCCTTCGCTGCGGACGGGTCGCTCCGGTCGATCGACGAGGCCGGGATTCTGCGATTGTGGGCGGCAGACGGCAAATTGCTGGCCCGCTACTTTCTCAGCGATCTCGAAACCCTCTGGTGCTTCAGCCCCGGCGCGAAGTTACTGGCGAGCGGAAATGACGACCTCCTGCTCTGGGACGCGGCGACCGGGCAGTTGATCCACCGCATCCACCAGGATTTCTGGGTGAGCGCGGTCGCGTTCAGCGCGGACGGACGGATCGTCGCGAGTGGGCACGACGATGGGAAGGTCCGGTTCTGGGACGCTGCAAGCCAGAAGTTCATGGGTGAGATCAAGGCCCACCCACGGGCGGTGTCGGCGATCGCGTTCGCCCCGGTCGGGGAGTTTATCGCGACCGCAGGGGAGGATCGAGTCGTCCGTGTGTGGGACGAGTTCACCCACAAATTGGTGACGGAGTTGCGAAGCCACACGGATCGGATTCCAGACCTGGGTTGGAGCCCGGACGGAACCCTGCTTGTTTCCGCTGGCTGGGACACCTCGGCCCGAGTCTGGCGGCCACCGCAAACCGACCCGCTCATGCTCCTGAACAGCCACGCCGATCAGGTGAACACCCTCGCCTTCAGTCCGGACGGGAAGTTCGTGGCGTGCGCCGATTCGGACTTCGATATTTACCTGTGGGCCGACCCGGTTGGGGGCAAAGTGGCCCATGTCCTTCACGGGCACAACGATGAGATCCGCTGTCTGGCGTTTAGCCCGGATGGTGCTCGACTGGCCAGCGCTGGGGCCGACCGGGTGGTACATGTCTGGGACGTGCGGGACGGAAAACTGGTCGCCGGCCCGAACCCGAAAGGTCGCCACGCGATAGCGGTGATTCCCGGGGAGAAATTGCGACTGGTCAGTTCTGGTGGGCCGGCAGTCCGGATCTGGGATGTGGAATCCGGAGAGGAAGTCGCCCCGACCGGCCTGTGCCCGGCATTTTCGGTCGCCGCCAGCCCGGACGGGAAGTGGCTCGCGGTCGGTGGGACCGACCACTTCACCCAACTCTGGGACGCGAAAGAGGGGTTGTTGGCTGCGTCCCTGGAGGCGACCCGACCACCGGTGGGGTTCTGCACTTTCTCGGCGGATTCGACTGTCCTCGCTCACACCAGCCCTGCCGATGGGCTCGTGTGGCTCTGGAACTGCAAAACCCGCGAGCCGGACTTGATCCTGATCGAGGCCGCCGACGGCTGTACCCTGGAGGGGCTGGCGATCCACCCGAACGGCCAGTGGGTAGCCTGCGGCGGGATCGACTACCTCTCAACAGGCGAGCGGGACGGGGCGGTCTGCCTGTGGGACGTGCCGACCAAGGTGAAGCGGTTCGTCATTGATGTCGGGGTTTACGCGATCGCGTTCGACCCGAGCGGGAAATACCTCGCCGGGGCCGGGATCAACGACACTGTCTACGTCTGGGACTCGGAGACCCAGGAAACCGTATTCGAGTTGGCCGGGCACCAGGAGAAGATCAACACGGTCACATTCGATCCGACCGGGAGCTACCTCGTCTCGGGTGGAGACGACATGACCGTCCGGGTGTGGGACGTTCTCAGCGGCCGGTTGCTCGTCGTCCGGGAGTTCGATTCCCCGGTCCAGTCGGTGGCGTTTAGCCCAGACGGTACGTTCCTCTTCTGCGGAAACGGAAACACCACCTGCTATCAGGTCGAGTTTAAGAAACTGTTGGAAGATTGAACGTGGTCAATCGTAAGAGAATACGGCAGTTATCCTGCCGTTCCGTGTGACTGCTGAGTTCTAATCGGCCGCACGACCGGTGACAAGGGAGCAATTCAGGCAGACAATTATAGGGAACCCGAGGGACCGATTTTGCTACCGCGGCAGGGTGGCCGGGGTTGAGTCCTCGAAACCCNNCGAAACCCCGGTCAGCAGCCTCAGACGTTCGATTCCAAGCAAGACCAGCCGCTGAGAACCCCTTGTACACGAGGCCTCTGTAAGGCTTGCCGGGGTTTCGAGGACTCAACCCCGGCCACCCCGCCGATCAGTCGGTCGAGGGCTTTGGGGATGCGGCTTCTGGGAACGACTGAAGTGTTCTGATGATGACCATTGCTGGAGGCGGGCAAGGACTCCCGCGGAGTACCAGCGATCAAGTGAACAGCGTGGCGATGGGTACCGAAAAACCCGGGAGCACCTCCGGCAAGGTCAGCTTCTCGTTGGCGTTCAGGACTCGCTGACCGACCGCGTCGCCGTAAACGGACACCGTGCGCGTGGTAGGGTCGACGAGGACCGCGATTGGGACACCGGCACCCAGGTAATCCACAATCTTCGTGAAGACCTGCGTCCAGGTGTCCGAAGGCGACCGAACCTCGACAACAAAGTTCGGCGAGATCGGCAGAACACCGACTGGGATTTCGGCTTGCTTCGGCAAGCGATCGTACGACACGAAACAGACATCGGCTCCATACACTCGTTGTGGGTCGGACTGTGTCGGTACCTTCACAAAGGTGTCGTTAATAAAGATGTGCCCAAGGTCGTTCGCCTGAACGAACTGACCCAGCACGAATGCGAACCAGTTGCACGCTTTTCCGTGCCGACTTCCTGGCATGGGAATCTCCTTGACCTTGCCGTCGATGAACTCGACGTGGTCGCCGGCGTGTTTGAGGCCGAATTCCTCCGCCGTCATCGGTGTGCTGGGCGGTTGCGGAGCCTGGGCGGGCGGTAGAATCGTTGTTCCGGTGGACATCGCAAGTTCCCTGATAATACATTCAGGATACCATCCTGAACCGAGGGTCATCCAGCCCCAGGGGTCGAAAAGGCTCACTTCTTCTCCCGCGGCAGCGGGGCGAGATCGAGCTTCTTCTCGACCGTTGTCGCTCCAGGTGCTGCTCCCGGGTTCCCCTGCCCCTCAGCCGCCTTCAGCAACGCCGCCACGTCGGCCCACAGTTGGGCGAACGCCTTCTGCTCGTCAGCAGGGAGTTGGGCCAGCGCCGCCGCGTCGCGGATGCCGGCGAGATCGGTGTCCTTCTGCCAGTGGCTGAGCTTCTGCTGCACCTCGGCGCGGTCGGCCGGCTTGCCGGTCGCCAGTTGCTTTTCGTGCAGGGCCAGGTCAGCGCGGAGCCAGTCGAGGGCCTGCGTTCGCAGGCGTTTGCGTTCCCTGTCATCGAGCTTGGCCGCGTCCTCGCCCTGGCCGGCGGCGGCCAGGGCGGCGAGACAAGCCGCGTCGTAGCGGTGGCCGGCCTGGAGGTCAGCGGCCAGTTTGGGGTCGGCGGCGAAGGCATCGGCGTAAAGGCCGACCAACGTGTGGTGGAGTTTCTTGGACTTGCACCACTCGATCAGGGCGACTCGTTCCTCGCTACTGGCCGGCTTGTAGCTGCCGTTCTGAAACGCGGGCAGTTTGTCCCGAGCCGATGCCAACCGCTCCGCCTGCGCAAGACTGTCACGGGCTCCGGCGAGTTTCGGGTCGAGTTCGATGGCCTTCTTGTAGCAGGCGATGGCCTCGTCCACCTGGCCCTTGCCAGCCAGCGCCAAGCCCAGGTTGTAGTGAGCGGCGGCGTGCGGCGGGTTGAGTTCGATGGCCTTCTTGTAGCAGACGATGGCTTTGTCCAACTGGCCCTTGGCCTTTAACGCAAGGCCCAGGTTGAAATGGGCCACGGCGAGTTTCGGGTCGAGTGCGATGGCTTTCTTGAAGCAGGCGATGGCACCGTCGTAATCGTGTTTGACATCGCAGAGAATGGCACCGAGGTTGGTGTGGGGAGTGGCGTAGTTCGGGTCGAGTTCGATGGCCTTCCGCCAGCAGGCGATGGCCTCGTCCACCTGGCCCTTGTCATGCAGCGCATTGCCCAGGATGTAGTGGGCCTCAGCGAGTTTCGGGTCGAGTGTGATGGCCTTCCGCCAGCAGGCGATGGCCTCGTCCACCTGGCCCTTGGCACTCAACGCATTACCCAGGTTGTGGTGGGCATAGGCGTATTTCGGGTCGAGTTCGATGACCTTCCGCCAGCAGGCGATGGCCTCGTCCAACTGACCCTTGTTATGCAACGCAGTGCCCAGGTTGTGGTGGGCGATGGAGTATCTCGGGTCGAGTTCGATAGCCTTCTTGAAGCAGGCAATGGCCCCGTCGTAATCGTGTTTGACATCGAAGAGAACGGCACCGAGGTTGTTGTGGGCGTTGGTGTTCTTCAGGTCAAGTTCGATGGCCTTCCTGTAGCAGACGATGGCCTCGTCCACCTGTCCCTTGGCACGCAACGCAACGCCCAAATTGTTGTGGGCGTTGGCGTGTTTCGGGTCGAGTTCGATGNNCAGGCGATGGCCTCGTCCAACTGACCCTTGTTATGCAACGCAGTGCCCAGGTTGTGGTGGGGATGGGCGGATTTCGGGTCGAGATCGATCGCACTCTTGAAGCAGGTGATGGCCCCGTCGTAATCGTGTTTGACATCGCAGAGAATGGCGCCGAGGTTGCTGTGGGCTGGGGCGAACTTCGGGTCAAGTTCGATGGCTTTCTTGTAGCAGGCAAAGGCCTCGTCCACCTGGCCCTTGTCATACAACACAACGCCCAGGTTGTTGTGGGCTGCGACGTTGGCAGGGGCAGCGGCAACGGCCGCCTGATACCATCGCAAACGCTCGTCTATCCATTCCTTTTCGTTGATTTCGTACGTCCCACCCAGCGTCATCAGGAGGCCTAGGTCTCCCGACCGCCGGCTCACCGCCGCCCGCAACAACTGCCGTCGCCGCTCCACTCCGATCGCCGGGATGCCGCCCAGGAAGGAGGCAAACCCCGGTGGCTGCTCCTCGGCAGCCTTTTTTCCTGCCAGTTCCACAAACTTCGCCCGGTCCCCGGCGAGGACCGCATCCCGGACCTCATCCCGATACCGGCCGGCATCCACCAGCCCGAGCACGGCCCGCACTCCGGCCGTCTTCGGCAACAGCGCCGCCACGTCGGCCAGCAACTGGGGGGTGTACAGTTTCTGTTCGTCCGCCGGCAGTTTGTCCACCTCCACCACCCGGATGGGCATGAGCAGCGAATCCAGGGCCGACACGATCCGCTCCCGCACCACCGAAGCGGACACCCGCGCTGTCGCCTCGTCCACCGACACCACGTCGGGATCGGCACCGAACCGCCTCAGGGCGTCCCGCGTCCGCGTCGCGACATTCGCTGGGTCCGGGAATTTGCTCTCGACGGCGGTCCAGCGGAACTGGTCGACGGCGTCTAGGTCGCGCAACAGAGCCAGGTCCGCATCGAGCCGATTCAGCCGTTCCGCTTCCTGCTCGGCCCCGCCCTCGGCAGACCGCTTCCTCGCCGCCTCCAGGGCGACCGTCGCCTTGGAGGCGTCTCCGGCCCGCAACGCTTCCTCGCACTGGCCCAGCAGCGCGGCCACAGCCTCGGCGTTGCGGGCCAGGCGGGCGTTGTCGGCGGCCGCACGCTGCTCGTCGGCGAGTTGTTGCCGAAGGGCTGTCTCGCGCCGCTGATTCGCCTGGTCGTTTTGCCACCAGGCAAATGACCCACCTCCCAAGACTAAAGCCATCACCGCCGCCGCCAGAGCCAGTTGCACCTTTCGCCGCTTCCGCTGCTCGGCTTCCCGCACTATCGCCACCGCCCGCTCACGCTCGGCTGCCTGCAACCGTTCCTGCACTCCGTTCAGATAGGCCGTCAGACTGTCGGCCACTTCCTGCGCGTCCTTCGGCCGGTCGATCGCTTCAGGGGACAGGCACTTCTTCGTCAAGGCGATGAGTTCTGCATCGGCCTCGCAACTATCCAGCCGGGCCGTGGCGTCGGCCAGGTCGCCGTTGGCGGCCTTGCGGCGGACTTCCTCGCCCGACCGCCCCACATACGGCGGCTTGCCGGTCAAGATCTCACACAGGATCGCGCCCAGGCCGAAGACGTCGGCCCGGCGGTCCAGCAGGGCCACGTCCCCATTGGCCTGTTCCGGCGGCATGTACGCGGGGGTGCCCAGAAGCGAGCCAGCTTCGGTGTCGGTGCCGTGGCTCCCCGCCGTGCCGGTGCTGCGGACCGTGCGGATGTGGGTCACGTCCTCAGGCTCCCGGTGCGCCCGACTGGCGCGCTCCTCGTCGGCCACGCCCCCCTCGGCCAGCACCTTGGCCAGCCCCCAGTCCATCACCTGCACCTCACCAAACGCTCCCACCATGATGTTGGCTGGCTTCAGGTCGCGGTGAATCACCCCCTTGGCGTGGGCATAGGCCAGCGTTTGCGACACCTGCAACGCGATCCCCAGCAACCGCGGACGGTCCTCAGACGGGCCTTCGCGTTCACCCAGGATGGCTGAAAGTGTCTGCCCCTTCACCAGTTTCATGGTGAAGAATGGCCGGTCGCCGAAGCGGCCGATGTCGTACACTGGCACGACACCGGGATGCTGCAACTGCCCACCGATCTGCGCTTCCTCGACGAACCGCCGGGCCACGTCCGGGCGATTCGCGTACTTCTCCAGCAGCACCTTGATCGCCAGGTCGCGGCCGAGATCGACATCCCGACCCCGTAGCACCGCACCCATCCCCCCGCGGGCGATCTCACCGGAAAGCTGGTAGCGGTCGCCGGTTTCCTCCTTCGCCGGCATGGCATCCGAATTCGGCTTCACGACATGGGCGCTCTCGCCCTCGGCTTCCTTGAGCAGCACCGGCCGGAGGTCGCCGAGGCTGGAGCGCGGGGCCGCCGGACGCCCAAACCCGGCGACCAGCCCGGCGTCGAGCGAATCGGGCGGGAGCGACGAGGAGGGGATGTGGGCGGTCACATCCGGATCGTTCGGCTCATTCATGGTTGCAGCTCGGGTTCAGGGGACCGATAAACCAGGATCAGGGCAGGGGCCGTTTTCGCGCGAGAAAGTTTGAAAAAATCCCGAAACCGGGGGAACAAAGGCAGAATCACGAAAACACGAAAGTACGAAATACGAAATAAAACTGATATGAATTCAGATTTTGTTCTAATCGACTTCAATTCTTTTTCGTGTTTTCGTATCTTCGTGTTTTCGTGATTCTGTATTGATCTCTTCTTAGCCCACGGTCCCCGCCGCCGCCACCGCGCCGCCCGGTCGCATCGAACCTGCGTTCGAGTGTACCCGGTGTGGGTTAGCCAGCAACGCGAAAGCGGACGAGATGACCGAATCGGTGCTCGTGTTCGCCCAATGGTTGTGTACCAAACGCCTGGGCCACCCTGCCCTTGCTACTGAGAGTCCCTGTCTTTGCGCTCCAGGTGGCTCTCGGAAGTTGACGGGTGGACATCGGAACGAGCCGAAGCTCCGCCACCCTCCGATCTGGGTTTCGATTCGGACTTCGACTCCTCACTCATCCGTGTACTCTTGCTGCCGGGTACGCGGCTGGAGTCCGACTCCCGATTGGAAAGATATTGGCCGACGAGGTGAACTAGCACTTTGCCCCCCACCTTGACCGTGTTGAACGTGCCGTCAATGACGATCTGGTAATTGCTCCGCTGGGCTTCGGGGATCATTTGCCAGCGGTAATGCCCCTCGGGCAAGGGAATCTTTTGGCCTCCTGCGTAGCCGATGAGTGAGCCATCCAGGTTCCGAATGAACCCGACGTGGTAGGTTTGGGGAATGGCCGCGTGGTTGATCAGCGTGGGAGGTACGACGGGCTCAGCGATGGCAAACAGTTCGTACGTGGCATCGTAAGGTGCTTGCAGTGTCCTGGGTCTCTCTCCGGGGTGATATTCGATCGCCAAACCTTCATGCCCCAGGCCCGCGCATCCACTGCCGAGTGCGGCTAATCCGGCCAACGCGATGAAGGCGAATCGCGGCACTGTCACATTTCCGAATCCAGTACGGGGTATTGGGAAGAGCTTTACCCACCACGTCCGAGAGTTGCAAGAGTACTCCGGGGTGCAATCCTGTTGTTGTGTCAGTCAGAAAGCGATCGGGAAACAGGCGGGGAACGGGATGTTTTGCTGTAGCTGGGGTCTGTGACCCCGGACCGGCCTCTCGTACGGGAACCCGCAGAGGCTGTCGCATCTCCGGAAGGACAATTGGACGTATGTATGGGAGGGCGAGGCTCCNNGAGCTGGACCAGCCTCACGCTCGGCAGGAGCCTCGCCCTCCCGTTAGACCGATGATTGCTCCGCGAATGAGACAGCCTCTGCGGGTTCCCGTATGAGAGACCAGCTACAGAGACGCTGCAAGAGCGCCCTGGGATCCTGGGTGTCCCTCCCCACGCTTCAGAAGCGGGTTTCCTGACTCAGTCTCTTCAACTTGAAACTGGAACCTCTGCTGTGATTACCCCTTGAGTGGGACCAGCAAGACGCTCCCATCCCCAAGGCCAACGGCCAGAACCCGGCCGTGAGTGGAGAATGCCAGCGCCCCGACCGGACCGGACAACGTGAACTCCTGGGTTGGGGTTCCGGACCCCGCAGCGAACACCCGGACGACTCCGCTGTGCGTTCCGACGGCGACCGAAACCTCGTCCGCGGAAACAGCGACACACGTTGGGGGTTGGAATGTCTGTCGTGGCCGCGTGAAGGGGATCATGTTCTTGGCAGCCAGGACTTCATACCGAATATCGGCTGTGACCGCCCCGGCCGGGAACCGCCCGGCCGCCGTCTCCACCCCGGTCAGATAGAGCCGGAGGCCATCCGGCCCATACACCCCAGCCCCGGGTTCTCCACGGGTGCCAGGGCCTGGGTCGAACTGTCGTGCGGATCGGCCAGGTTTTTGAGGGATCTCCCGGAGGATGTCGTGATCGCTAGACACCAGGCAAGCCTCACCATCTGGCGAGACGGTGATCCCATTCACTCCCATCGACCTGTGGTCGAGCTGGCCGACCATTCGGCCGGTCTCCAGGTCGATGCGTCCGAGCCGCTTGTCCCCATCGGTGAACGCCACCACAGCCGCCCGGCCCGCAGCGCCAACCCCTACCACTCGTGCCCGAAAGCCGGGGCCGAGGTCGATCTCGCGCGGCAGCCCGCCACGCTCCGACCACACACATAACACCCCGTCCGGGCGGGCTGTCACCACCGTCCGTCCATCCGCTGATACCGTGGCCGTCCGGCCTGGTCCTGCGGATGGGGTCATGAACCGTCCGGACTCCTCCAGGGTCGGCAGGCTCCACTCTTCCAACTGTCCACCGCGGCGAGCGACGAGAAGTCGTCGGTCGCTGGGTCCGAACTGGAACCAGAGAACCGGAGCCCCACTCTTCCCCACCTGGATTGATGAGATGCCCCCGTCCGGACCTGGGGTGGGAGAGAGCTGATCCAGTGGGGAGGGGAGGCGGCGGAGGAGTTCTGCTGCACCGATTGCAAGAGGAGTACCGACGCGGCGTGTCCGGAACGCGATCACGCGATCACGGAGCCGGCCACGATCCTCGCCCGGTGTGTCGAGGGCTTTCTGGAGCGCTCGCAATTCCTCGGCCGGGGCATCTTCGGGAACAGCCGGGGAACCGAGCTGGGTGTGGTCGGGCGGCGATTCCACCGCGAGAGTTCCGCGAGGTCTGCCCCGGCTGACGACAAGGGCTACGACCACGAGGATCGCAAGCGTTGCGACTGTCACCCACAGCCACCGGAGCCTGGAAGCAGGGGACGGGCTCGGGAGCCGATTCGTGAGTGGTGAGGCGGCGAGAGTGTGAGTTTGGCTGATCAGGAGGTGGAATGCGGACTGCCATTCGTCCACAACCGGGGCGGGATGGGATTCGGGCGGGGCAACAGTGGCGGAGGGGCCAGCCGACGGGGGTTCGTTGCCAGGCCGCAGAGCGAGAAGGGCGTCGGTCAATGCCTGCGGGGTGGGATACCGGTCCTCCGGCCGCTTGGCCATCAAACGAGCCACGATTGCGTTCAGGGCTGGGGGGGTCGGCCCACCTGGGAGTTGGACTGGCGGAATCGGCGAGGAGCTGTGAGCCAGCAGTTTGTCGACCGAGGAGCCGGTGTACGGTGGGCGGCCAGTGAGCAAGAAGAAGAAGGTACACCCGAGTGCGTACAGATCAGCCCGGATGTCCACTCCGTGAGGATCGACCGCCTGCTCGGGAGCCATGAAGTCTGGGGTTCCGAGCAGCACCCCGTCGGTGGTCAAGGTGCCGGCCATCGATTCCTGGCCAGTCGGTTCGCGGAACCGCGACAGGCCCAGATCGAGTAGTTTCACCCTCCCGGTCTGATCCTCCCGGATCAGGTTCGACGGCTTCACATCGCGGTGGACCAGACCCCGCTCGTGGACGTGTTGGAGGGCCAGGCTGGCCTGATAGATGGCCATGCAGGCGTCGGGCACCGGCAATGGTCCTGAGCGGCGAACGACCGTTGCCAGGTCAACCCCCTGGATGAACTGGGTCGCCAGGTACCACTGCCGGCCGACTTCCCCAGCGTCGACCGCCCGGACCACGTGCTGGTGGTGGAGATCGGAGGTCAGCCGAATCTCCCGAAGGAATCGCCGCGCGACCACCTTCGAGGCGATCTTGTCCGGTCGGATCACCTTGACCGCGTCGATCCGCCCAAGCCGTCGGTGACGGGCCTTGTATACCGACCCCATCCCACCCTCTCCGAGCTTGTCGAGCAGGATGTAGGGGCCGAACATCAGAGAATACGTCCGCCCGCCCAGAACGGCCTCGCCCTGATACTTTGTGAGCCACCCTTTCTCGACAAGCCGGCGGACCACCTGTTCGGGCGGGTGCGCACCCGTCCGGGTCGCTGCCTCCACCCGTGCAAACTGGCTCGGGGTGAGGAGCGGAAACCGTTTGAAATCTGCCAGTAGCGTTTCCGCGTTGGGGACCGACATCCCAGAAATCCGAACGAGGACAAAATCCTGTGTCAGCAAATTCTTAGTTCGCTGCGGGCCGGGAAGCTGCGGGTTTCAGAGAACTTTCTTGTCCCGGGTGAAAGCCGAGGTGGGTTCGCTGGTATTCCCATTGGAATACTCCCCATCCTGGGCTCGCATCGCGAAACCTCGTCTCGTACCAAAAATCTATACCCATTCGACCGACCAACGGTTACAGGCGGGGCGTTTCGGGGCCAGCGGAGCCGGTCATGCGGATTGCGTTCATCACTGCCGGAGCGGCCGGCATGTACTGTGGGAGTTGCATGCGGGACAATACTCTCGTGGCTGCCCTACGCCGACTCGGTCACGATGCCCTCCTGATCCCGACCTACACCCCCATCCGGACGGACGAGGTGAACGTCAGCGAGGGGCGGGTGTTCTTCGGTGGGATCAACGTCTACCTCCAACAGAAATCGTGGCTGTTCCGTCATACACCCTGGCTCTTCGACCGGCTCCTCGATGTCCCGCGTCTTCTCCGCTGGGTGTCCCGCTTCGCGGCCAGGACAAAATACAGCGAACTCGGGCAGATGACTCTCTCGATGCTCCGGGGCCGCGACGGGAAGCAGCGCAAAGAGGTGGCCAAACTGACTCGGTGGCTGGCCACCGAGGTGAAACCCGACGCGGTGATCTTCTCGAACGCTCTGTTGTCCGGGATCATCCCGGAAATCCGGCGAGCGGTCGAAACGCCGGTACTCGTCACCCTCCAGGGGGACGACATCTTCCTCAACGCCCTCCCCGCGGCTGACCGGAAGGCCTGCATCGACCTGATCCGCCAAAATGGGGACGCAGTCGATGGATATATCTGTACGAGCCGGTACTACGCCGGGTTCATGGCGGGGTATCTCGGAATCCCGCCGGAGAAAATCCACGTCGTGTATCCTGGGCTGAACCTCGCCGGCCACGGCGGGCCGCGGGAGACGAAGACAGAACCCCCGTATGTGATCGGCTACTTCGCGCGGGTCTGCCCCGAAAAGGGGTTTCAGAACGTGGTCGATGCGTTTATCGAGCTTCGGAAGACCCCCGGAGCACCGCCATGCCGCTTGCGGGCCTCCGGGTGGCTCGGGGAGAACGACCGACCGTTCTTCGACCAGCAGGCGGCCAAGTTGAAACACGCCGGGCTGGCGGACGAGTTCGAGTACGTTCTGAGTCCCGGACATGCCGAGAAAGTGGCCTTCCTGCGATCGGTGGATGTGCTCGCGGTGCCGACTACCTATCAGGAACCGAAAGGACTCTATGTACTTGAAGCCTGGGCGAACGGCGTTCCCGTCGTGAAGCCCAGGCACGGGGCATTCCCGGAATTGATCGAAGCAACCGGTGGCGGGCTACTCGTCCCCCCGGACGATCCGGTCGCCCTGGCTGTGGGGTTGCGGCAGATCCTCGACGACCACGCATTCCGCGACCAGGCGGGTCGGGCCGGTGAGGCTGCGGTTCGGGAGCGGTTCACGGCCGACGTGATGGCCCGGGAGACAATGAAAGTGCTGGAACGATACGTCAAAGTGCGGAGTGTGTAACCAGGAGGCCGGAGGGGCGAGGGCCGCTCGGCCCAAGAATCCGTCACGATTCTACCACCGAATTGAAGACAGGCAGGTTCGGATCAAGGGCCTTTCCTATAGCGCGCCACGAATCGCTTGATAGCCTGATAGACTTTATCGAGCAAGGTAGGTTTTCTCGGCACAGGCGTACCGGGAATGCGCCGCCTTAAGAAAGCCTCGACCTTCCCGTAGCATGGTCCTTCAAGCCCTTCCAAAGTATGCTCAATGTCTTCATCCCCACCGAGTTTGCTTCTCCAAGTGCCATCGGCTTGCTGCCTGGCCATATGTCGGACCAGTCCTCTCCACACGTAGATGGCGACCTTCTCGTATCCAGGCTCCCAACTGCCATCGGTGCACGGGGAATAGCCAAGTGTAGCGAACGCCTGGGTAAATACCGCTACAGTCTCTTCGTGATGCGGAACACCTGGTGGCCAATAATTGCTCGAATTGGGAGGATGGTCATCTGGCCACCATGCCCTTTGAAAATCTCCAGCGGCATACGCAATACAATTATGATAATGTGGATCGCTAGTCCGTACGTATCCAAATTTTCTTAAATTTGGAAAGTCGCGGTCGTAATCTTGATCCACGATATTGTCATTAGTAAGATTGCGATTTCCCCCAGGCTAGCCACGCCTTTGCCATTTTCTCCCCATCGCCACGAAATTCAGGAGGTGATGGATCGACCCCGGTGATTGCGTGTAACGCCCAGAACCAGAAGTCGACTCGCCGCTCTAACTCGCGAAGCAATAGGGGCACGGCGATCGGACCCATACCGATAATCGCTTGGTATGCCGGGTGCAAGACAAGTTGAGAGGTAGATGATACGTGCGCTGTATCGGCCTTCCACTGATCACGAAGCCTGAGGAACTTCTGTTCGATGGACTCAGGAGCAGAAACGGTTTGGCTCACCGGCTCAGGTGTAGGCATGAGATCACTCAACCAGCCCAGTCAGAAGAAAAACGGCTAGTGAAAGCAGGGCTTGGTGTTAATGGAAAAATCGGCAAACCTCACATACCTATTCTATTGTCGCCAAAGTGCTGCATCGAGTCGAGTCCCAAGATCGAAACCGCATCTCTTGGAAAATACTCTGCCACACCGAGCCGCCAAGCGTATCTTTTCAAAGCGGGGGGGAGAAATATTTCAAAACCGCGTCCCCTTCCGCAACAGTGTCGGGGAGTGAGGTTCCTTTGCTGCCACCCCAGGCGTGATTTGAAAACATGCCCTGACTATCCCCGTGCGGTTTGTTTCCGCCGTCCCACCCTCCGTTTTTCGCATTCCCCATGCCTGCTTTCAGCACCACCCGGCGGGTCGAATTCGGCGACACCGACATGGCCGGGATCATGCACTTCGCCAACTTCTTCCGGTTCATGGAAGTGGCGGAAACCGACTTCCTCCACACCCTCGGCATCTCCGTGAGCTGGCGGGAGGACGGAGTGAAGTGGGGGTTCCCGCGGGTGTCAGTTGCGTGCGACTACCAGAAACCAGCCCGATTCGAGGATGTGCTCACGATCACGGTTACGGTTGAGCGGATCGGGACGAAATCGGTCAGCTATCGGTTCGATTTCCACAATCAGCGTGAGGAGCCGGTTGCGGTGGGCCGGATCACCACGGTGTTCTGCCGAACGGGTGGGCCGGACCATCTCGAATCGGTCGAGATTCCGGCCGAACTCCGGGCGAAACTGGACGGGCGGGCTGTCTGATGGCTGACGAACCCTATCTGACGCGTCTGACCGTGCGGCTCCTCGACGGGGTCGAGCGTCTCCCGGATCACGTTCGGGAGCGGCACGCCGAGTACCTCCGTGGCTGCCAGAATCCGGACGGTGGGTTCTCCGGCCGTGAAGGCGGCTCGGATCTGTACTACACCGGCTTCGCGCTGCGGTCGCTAGCGGTTCTCGGGGCTCTCGATCCCGCACTCTGCACGAACGCAGGGGGCTTCCTCCGTGAGCGAATGGGCGGCTCGGCTGCGGTGGTGGATTTCTTCTCCCTGGTCGTGAGTTGCTATCTGGTCCCGGTGGGTGGTGGGCCGGACGTGCTGGCCAGCGCTCCGACCGACTGGCGGGATCGGGTGGCGGCCACGCTGGAAACCTACCGAACCGCGGACGGCGGGTACGGGAAGACCCCCGGAGCCCTGTACGGGAGCACGTACACGAGCTTCCTCGTCACCCTGTGCTTGCAACTGCTCGAACGTTCGGTCCCGGCTGCCGACCAGTTGGTCGCGTTTGTGAAGTCCCGGCGACGCGACGACGGGGGCTATGTCGAAATCTCGGCGATGAAACGGAGCGGCACCAATCCGACGGCGGCGGGCGTCGGCGTGCTCCAGATCCTCGGTGGACTCGACGACGATGCCCGGTCGGCGGTGGCAAACTTCCTGGCCGCGCTGCCGTCTCCATTCGAGGGCGGGTTGCGGGCGAACGACCGTATCCCGGCAGCCGACTTGCTCTCCACCTTCACCGGGAGTTGGACGCTCGACCAACTCGGGGCCGCAGACAAACTCGACTGGCCAGCAATCCGCGACTACGCCGAATCCTGCGAACAACCCACCGGCGGCTTCCGAGGCGGGCTCTGGGACGAGCAGGTCGATGTGGAATACACCTTCTACGGCCTTGGCATTCTGGCGCTGGCGGGACTACACGCAGCCGAGGTTACTTAAAGAGTGCTACGAGTGACAGGACAACCGCGGCCAACCCCACCCAGAAAGCGAGCTTTGCGTACTTGAAGGCTCCGAACGTTGCCTCAGCAACCTTGTCGGCTTGGGACTGGACGCCCAACCGGTAACAGACCCTCGCTTGAAATTCCGGACTCGCAACGAACGCCAAAACGAAAACGTCGTCGCTCTCTCTCCCATGCCCAAGATTAAATTTGAATTGTTCCTTCTCTTCGGAACCCATCCCCTTCAGCCGTGCTTTGAGATCGTCGCTAGTCATGCCATCCTCCTCTCCTTTCATTCGCCCCCCGAGTACGTTTCTTTATCCTCCACGATCTGCCTCTCCTATGGCCTAGCTCCAGGGCCTATCCAGCCTCAGCTAGCTTCGCGGGCCTCGTATCCACCCTCAAGAAGAACCCTCCATAGAACCAGAGATACCAGCTTGAAATGCCATGATCTTTAGCGTCGAAGAGATATTGACAACCGAACACGCTGCCTAGTGTCAACGGACCATTCGCTCCGAGCGTGTTCATTATTTCGTATACTTCGTTGACATAAATCTGATCCTGTCGCCTAATGTCGAAGACGTAATCATCCGGCAAACGCTTGCCGAGTTGGTCGTAGTACAAACCACGAATCATCGTCCGGATCAACTCGTTGACCCGCTCTCCTTCGATGGGGATGGAAGGGTAATCGCCGAGGTAAAGCCCAGCGCCTGTGTATAACGGACTTCGGCTGAGGCGTGTCTTGACTGCTCGCCCGATCTCGGAGAGATTCTTCTCAACCGACCGAATCACCTTGCCCTTCATCAACTCTTTAGCAACCGGATGCTCAGAGCAGTAGAGATCCAACACAAGCATGTCCCGAAGGTAGGAGTCATTCTTCGATTTTTTGTTGTTGCATTCCGCACAGGCGGGAACCTTCGGATAGGGCACCGGGAGCGGGGGAATGAAAAGGCAACTCGGAATGACGTGATCAGTCGTTGTGCCCAGAGTAATCCCGCAGTAAACACAAAGTGGCTTCACGACTTGGCTCCCTCGTGATAACGTCCTATGATATTGATCCCATTCGTCATAGTGAGGTTCGCGCGGCGGTCGATCTATATCCATTCACTGGAACTATTTCCCTCGTTCCCACGCTCCGCGTGGGAATGCCGTTTTCGACGCTCTGCGTCCTGGCCTGAACGGACCGGAGGCGTGATCGTCGATTCGGTAGACGTTGTCCCCGGCGTGTTGCCCCACACCCGCGGAGCGGGGGAAGAACGGTTCCCACGGAGGACCGTGGGAACCAGGGGAGACGTTGTCGCGTCGAGTGAGAAGTGCAGGAATTCCTGTGGTACGTTGGCCGCAGAACTTGACGGCATCATGTACAATCAACTCCAGGTGACGCTCGGCGCGCCACCGTGGTAGGAAGGACCACCGATGCCCGTACCCACGCTGTTTAAGCCCGGTGACCGGGTCAAAATCCTGCACTCGAACGGGCTTTCCGGTCGGGTTGTGGAGTTGCGCGGACCTCTCGGCCCGAAGGGCGCTCAGGTGTACCGCCTTCGGCTCTGGAAGAACCCGAAGCCAGTCTATGTCGAGGTCTGTGAGGACCAACTCGAAGCCATTCCCAATCGAGGAATCGCATAGGTCACACAAAGCGGCTCTCGATCTCTTCCTCCTCCTCACTCCCCACACCGGGCTCCACGCTCTCAACGATGTACTCGTCTTCGGGAATGTTCAGGCGGACCACCTCCGCGATCACCGACAGGTAATCTCTTCCGACTGCGACTCGCTTGTCCTTGTGGTAGCAGACGTATTTCCCGCGGGTCCGGCGGTTCGCCAGGAGTTCGGGCAGATCTCGCCGCAGGGCAGCCTTGGATAGACGGATGCCCTCGGGGATGACGAACGTCTGCGCAGGGGTGGGGCTCCCTGTCAGACGCTGGTACACCTCGGAACGGATCAGGACGTAGGTCTGCTGTGTCCGCTGATCCACCACGACGGGCGGCTTACCCCCTGCCTCGTCTAGCGCCTTTTGCAGCTCGGGAGTCAGTTCCACGGGAGGTGCTTCAGAAGTATTCATGCATTAATTGTAACCGCCCGCTTGGCCGGGTCTACCGGGTCGATTAGGATCAAAGGCGTTCGAGCTTTTGGGTGTGTGGGCGAAATACGGGGGATGCCATGCCGGAACCGTGGGTTGCTGTGATGGTGACAATCGCCGTTGGAGCGGCCATCGCTATCAGGCAGGTTCTCCTGCGGCGAGACTTCGTTGTCTTCGAGAATGAGCGGGAGGAGTCGCTCACGCGGCGAGTGGCGGGGGAGGTCGGTTGTACGCTTGCACAAGCCCTACCGGCCGTGCGGCGGGAAGTCCAGCTTGCGCCGAATCAGCCGGACCAGACGCTCGTGAAACGGGCGGCCTACCACTACCGCCAGAACCTCCCGGAGAGAACCTGCTCGCCCTACCCGGACCGGTCCCCTGGCTGACGGTGATCGAGCCGCCCCGGTCGGGGCGATCATTTTCGTTTTCTGGCTGGTCTTGACCCAGCTACCCATCTTGAGGTCTAATCCGCACCTGAAACCGCGCCGCCGGCCGGCGCGCCCGGTCCGCACCTCCAGGATGCTGCACATGGCCACGGACACGGCCGCCCCCAAGCCCCCCAAAACCCGACCCGACCCCACTCGCCGACTGTGGCAGGTGCCGGTTTTCCTCCTCGGGGTCGCAGCGTTCACCGCGGCCTATACCGGATGGCTGCCGTCTGGCCTGACTGTAGAGCAAAGCGAATTCAAGAAGGATCTGGCGAACCTCAAGGCCGCGGTCGAGCGACTGCCGGCCGACCCGATCGAATTGAAAAGCCAGTTGCAGCGGATCGCCGGGGCAGCCGAATCGTTCCCCGAAGACGAGCCGATCATCCACTTCACGCTCGGGAGCGGCTACGTTCGACTGGCCGAACTCACCCCCGACCCGGCCGACGCTCGCAGTTACTGGGTGTTGGCCCGACAGCACTTCGACAGCGTCCGCCCGGACCAACTCACAGACGCTTTCGATCAGGATCGGCTGGCGTACCGCGCGGCCAAAGCTCGCGCTGCGGATCTCTCAGGGAACACTCCGCCTGCCGAGATGTTCGTCACTCGAAATCGGCTCACATTCACGCCCTCGGGAGAAGAGCCCGGGGAAGCTCCGCGGCTCGTGGCGGAACTCAGCCTGCGGATGATCCCGCCGGATCTGAAGAACGCGAAGGAGTCTCTTGCTGCGTACCTGGCCGACGCGGGACTCTCCACCCCTCGGGCATCCATCATGCGGGCGAAACTCCGGCTCGGTGAGGTGCTCCGCTTGCTGGGGGAATACGACGGTGCCAAGCAATGGCTCAGTCAGATCGGGCGGGATGCACCGGCCGACGTGATCCCGGTCGCGAAAACTCACCTGGCACATGTCCGGATGGCTGAACATGACTGGGTCGGTGCGGCTCGGGAATGGGAACAGGTTCGGGCATCTCAGAACCTCCCCTCAGATCTCCGCTCGTCTGCTGCCTACAACCTTGGGGTCTGTCGTCTCCTCTCCAAGCCGCCTGATCCGGTCGCCGCCGCGCCACTCCTGGAGGAAGCGTCGAAGTCCGGCGGCCCAGAGGCGTCGGCAGCAGCCGTCCGACTGGCAGACCTCCGACTGGGGACGCCAGATCGCCAAAAACACACGGATGTGGTCGGGCTCCTGGCGATTGCGGTCAAGGGGGTGAATGGACCTGGAGATTACAAGGGGCAGCTCCCGATCAACGAGGTGCGGGCCGTGTTTGAGCTGGCCGTGCAGATTCTTTCTGCCGATGGTGCGTTTGAATCAGCTATCGAAGTCGTGAACACCTATCGAGCCGTGGCGGAGGGTGGGCGGGATCGCGAGAAGAGGGCCGAGGTGTTCGCGGCCTGGGCCGAGTCGGTCCCGAAAATCGGGGGCGATGCGGCCCCGAAGTTCGCCGCCGCTGCGGCGGAGTACGAGGCCCTCGCAGCGCTGCGATCCGCTCCGACGGATAAGGCCGCTCTTGGCCAGCGAGCTGCTACTTTGTACCGAAAAGCCGGGAAGATAGACGCCGCCATCACTGCCCTCAAACTTGCAGTGGCCATTCCCAACCTGCCGGACGAGCAGGCCGGGCCACTCTGGGTGGAATATGCCTCCGCCCTCATGGAAGCGAACCAACCGGACGCCATCAAGGCGTTCGAGGAAGCGATGCTCCAGGTCGGGCCAGCATCGACCACGGCCCGGCACCGCCTCGCTCGATTGCTGCTCGATCCCGACCCGAAACTCGCTCCGCAACTCGCTGCCAAACTCGCTCCACTGGGACGCGCCCTTCTGGAGCAAGTCGCCGGAAAGGAGCAGGTCGTCGAGGCAGAACAGAATGACCATGAGCGAGCGATGGTGGAATTGGCCCAGATCGAGATCCGTGAGAGGAATTTCGCTACGGCCGAAGCACGGTTGCGGACCCAGCTCAAGCATTACCCAGCCGGACCGCAGTCCTCGGTTGGGCGCTGTCTGCTGGGAGTGTGCCTGCTCCAGCGGGCCGATCCCAAGGCGAAACAGCCGGTCCCGGATCCGACCCAGGCGCGCGAGGAAGCGCTCGGGCTCTTCAAGCAACTGGTCGCCGATGTCAACGCCCGCCGTCAAGTCAAGAAGAGTACCAAAGACGACGAGTGGCTCTATGTGCAATCGAACTTGAGGATCCTCCAGGCCTACCTTGGACTGGCCAAGCCGAACGAGGTGCTCTACGCAGCGGCGCCGTTGAGGCAGGAATTCGCTGGCAGGGTCGAGGAGTTGATCGTGCTGAACTGGATGTACCACGCCTTCAAGCTACTCGCAAAGCCGGAGAGCATGCTCACCGTCCGGAGCCAGATCCAAGACGTGTTCCAGCAACTCAAGAACAAACCCGGAGCGTTCCCCGGGGGACCGAAGGAATACACGCGTGAATACTGGGAGAAGGAGTGGCTCGCTCCAGACCCTGTGCCTGTGCCCCCCAAATAGGGCTGTCACCCACCAGCGAGAGCCGCGCTCAACCAGGCCCGGGCGTAAGCCCAGTCGCGGTAGGCGGTCGGCCGGGACATCCCCAGGGCGGCCGCGGCCTCCTCGACCGACGCCCCCGCAAACAGCCGCAATCGTGCCACTTCCGCCGACCCCGGGTCTTCGGCCGCTAACCTGACGAGGGCTTCGTTCACTGCGAGCAGGGTGTCTGGGTCGGGGATCGCCACCCGGTCACCTTCGGATACCTCAAACCGCTTCCCCCCGCCACCACGCTTTGCCGCTTGCTTCTTGCGAGCAATATCGACCAGGATGCGCCGCATCGCCTCCGCAGCAGCGTTGAGGAAGTGCCCGCGGTTGGCCCACTTCGCGCTGTCCGCCGGGCCAACCAGTCGTAGATACGCTTCGTGAACCAGGGCGGTGGCATCGAACGTCTGCCCGGGCTTCTCGTGGGCGAGTTGCGCGGCGGCAAGCCTGCGCAACTCGTCATACACAAGCGGAATCAGATCCGCGGCGGCCTGAGGGTCGCCACTGGTCGCAGCCTCCAAAAGCTGGGTAATGTTGGTCATGAGGGAAGTTTAAAGTTTAAACAGTTTAAAGTTTAAAGTTCGACCAGAGCCAACCGGTGGTTGAGCGTAGCGATACCACCGGCTAAGGTAGGTGGTGGAAGAAAACCTCCCATCGTGATCGGGTGCCACGGGCGGCTCGTCCGCCCGTGAAGGCGTCGCACGGGCGGACGAGCCGCTCGTGGCACCCACAAACGTGGTCGGTCATTTCCGGCCGTCTCTTCATTGCTGCCCCGCCTCCAGGGTCGGGATGACGGGGAGTGTGGCCCGATCGGTCATCGTTTCACCTCCCGTGGTCGCGGAGCGCGTTCCGGTCGGCCTTTCGCCCGCCACTCGGCAGCCAGTGTGCGTCGACCGGTTGCCTCGTACAGCCGCGCCAGTCGCGTGGCTACCTCGGGGAGGTGGTCGTCCCCAACCAGTGGACCCTTGCCGAGATCGTGTCCCTCCCGCGCTTTCAGTTCCTTATAGGCGGACAGCAGAAGCGGCTCGGCCTCGGGATATCGCTTCTGCTGCAACAGGCTCTCCCCCAACTCACTCATGACATCGAAACGAATCCAGTCACTGTCTTGGTGGGTCTCGAAGATGGCCAGGGACTCACGGAGAACCGTTTCGGCCTCCCGGGGGCGACTGGCGACGACCAAGATGTGGCCAAGACTGCGAAGAGCCATCGCGCGGTCTTCCTCGGGCTTCGGGTGGGATTCGACCACCGACTGCCAGAGTCGGACCGCGTCGTCGAACCGGCCCGCGTTCTCGTAAACGTCCGCCAGCGATTCAGTCATGGTGTCGAGGGTGACAGCCGCCCCGCGGGGGCCGGGTGGGTGGGTAAGCCTGAGAGCCCGGGTTTCCTCCAACAGTTGAACGGCCCGGTCGTGTTGGTTCATTCCACTCAACCCGATGGCCAGGCTAAACGCGGTCGAAATGGTGTCCTCGTGGGCTGGCCCGAGTCTCGCCTTTCGCAACGCATACGCCCGTTCCAGATTCCGTACCGCCGCCTCGGTCTCCTCGAAGACCAGCAACCGGGTTCCGATCATGTAGCGGACGGTGGCCTCGGCCGTCGGCTGATCCCGGAATGCGTGGGGAATCTCCTTCTCGGCCCCGAGAAGTGCAGCCCGCAAGGTCGTGTCCCCGTTCGGTCGACCATGAAATATCTCGTCGAACTGTCCCTGTATGATGGTGCTTGCCAAGAAGTTCAGGACCACCTTGGCCTCGGATTCGGCCACCTTCGTTTGTTGGGCGTTAAGTTCTGCTGCCATTCTCTGCTCAGCGGCCATCTGTCTCGCGAATTCAGCCTCTTCCCGTTGCACCAAGGCAAGCATCTCAGCACGTCTTGCCTGAATGGCAAGGAGCGTCGCCAAGACCCCTGCACCGAGCACGAGGCACAGGAACGCGAAGGCCGCTCGCATCGCGGCCCGGTTCTTCCGGTACGCCTTCCGCAACCGGTAGCCGAGCGTCGGCGGGCAGGCCTCAACCCGTTCATCTTTCAGATAGCGGGCAACGTCTACGGCAAGCGCGTTGGCCGTGTCGTACCGACGGTTCCGGTCCTTCTCCAGCGACTTCATGACGATCCAGTCGAGTTCCCCTCGGACGAGCTTGGCCAGCCGGACCGGGTCCGACTGCCGGACCGCTGCGATCGTCGCCTTGGCCTGCGAGGTACTCAACCGGGTGCTGGGCCGTGGCGGCTCCACCTCCCGAACCAGCCGGAGAATCTCGTCGAGCGCAGCTTTCTTGAGTTGCTCCGGCTCGAATGGTGGGCTTCCTGCGAGCAACTCGTACAGGATGACTCCCAGCGCATAGACGTCCGCGCGGGTGTCCACGTCGAGTTGGTTGAACGTGGCCTGTTCCGGGGCCATGTATGCCGGGGTTCCGACCAATGCACCGAACCCGGTGTAGATCGTCTTCTCGGTGAGTTGTTGCCCGACAGCCTTGGCCACTCCGAAATCGATCACTTTCGGAATCGGCTGCTCATCGTGTAACGCGACAAGCACATTCGATGGCTTGATGTCGCGGTGAATGATCCCCTTCTGGTGGGCGTGCTGGATCGCCTGGCAGACCGGGATGAACAGTTCCAGCCGCTCCCGGGGGCTCAGTTTCCGGGCATCGCAGAACGTGGTGATCGGCACCCCCTTGACCAACTCCATCACGAAGAAGGGGCGGCCATCGTCGGTAGCGCCCGCATCGAGCACTTTGGCGATGTTCGGGTGGTCCATGATCGCGAGCGCCTGCCGCTCCGCTTCAAATCGGGCCAGGATCGAACGACTATCCATGCCCGGTTTGATCATTTTCAGGGCGACCCGGCGGCGGATCGGTGTGAGTTGGTCGGCCACCCAGACCTCGCCCATCCCTCCCTCGCCGATGATTTCGAGGAGCTTGTACCGACTGGCGACGATCGTGCCAACAGCTTGGGCTGTCTCGCGGGCAACGTCTGTCGTGGAGCTTTCCGGGATGAATGCCTGGGTTGCAGGGTCAGACGCCGCAGCCAGTGGCCGTTCAAGGGCAGATTCCGGGTGATCGTGAGCGAAGAGGAGGACATTGAGCCGGTGCCGCAGGTCGGGATCGGCCCCGCACTCGCGGTCGAGGAATGCTTGGCGAGCAGCCGGATCGGGAAGATCGACCGCGGCAATGAACAGGTCTTTAATGCGGCGGGGGTCGACAGACATGGCGGAATCCTCGGGACTTTCAAGGATTGGCGCAATCCGAGCCTATCCCGTCTCACGAATTCCGAAAATCGGCGAGATTCAGCGCGACACATGGCCCGTAGATGAAATATTGATTAAATCAATACATTGGCCCGCAGATGACGCAGACTTCGACGCAGATAAAATCTTGATTAAAACCGTTCTGGTCTTATCTGGATTTCATCTGCGTCGAAGTCTGCGTCATCTGCGGGCCAATGTCTTTTATGGACGGGCAGCGGTCAGTGCGTCGCGGACCGGACCCTGGATCGGGCTGATTGCGATGTCAATCACCCGGGCTGGTGTCGATCGGGCCTGTTCCCGCTCAGCCCCCTGCCGGAAATCGTCTTTCGCCTGGTCCGGCTTCCCAACGGCCCATCGGGTCGCACCCAGGAAGTACCAGGAGATCGCGTCGGCAGGGTTATTCCAGGCGGCCTGGGCGAGAGCTTTCTCGGCATCCCTATAGCGGCCGGCCTTGTAGGCAGCGATTCCGGCATCCAGGGACCGGGCGGCGGCGTCCAGATCCTTCCGCGGTCCGGTCTCGACCGGAACTCGGGCACCGGCAACCGGGTCGCCGATCGAGGCCACTCCCACGTCCGCGGCCTTTGCCCACCCCTTGCCCTTCGCGTTCTTGTAAGCCACCGTCTCGCGGGCCGCCTCGAGCACCTTCTTTGCTCCCTCCAAATCCCCCTTGAGGAAGAGGGCGAGACCCTTGACCGTGAGCGCCTTGGCCTCGTCCTCTGATCCTGGGGTGGCGGTCTTGAGAACCTTGTTTGCGGCCTCGATCGCCGGGTCAGCGTCGGCCGGTCTGCGGAGGTCAGCGAGCACTGGGAGCCACAAATCGAGGGCCTGGGCCGGACTGATCGCATTGGCGAGGTCGGCCTTGAACCGCTTTTCGGCGGTTGCCACCGTATTGCGTTCCACAGCGAGCGAATCCTCCAGTAACTTCACCGCGGTGGTGTATGTCTCTTCGAGCTTTCTCCGCTCCAGGGCATACTTCTGACCCAGCGACTTCAGGTCTGCCGCATGGGCTTCCCTGAGTTTCTCAGCCGCTGCGGTGTTCAACTCCCCCACTTTCTTGAGGTCAGCGGCGTGGTCGGCCTTCAGCTTCTGCTCAGCGGCCAGATACTTCGCGTTCGCCTTCTCCAGTTCGGCTTCGGCCTTGTTCAGGCGCTTTGCCAGTTCTAACCGATCACCGGTGTTCAGTTTGGTGACCATCTTGCTCGCCCCGAGAAGTTTGGCGGTGTCGTATTTCTCGTCAAGGAGTTTTGCCTCCTGGAGATCCTTGGCGATTGCGCTGACGGTCGTTTCCAGATCACGTTTCTGCTTGGTGAGATCTTCAACCTGGGCGCTTAGTTCGTCGGTCTTCTTCCGGTTTGTTGCGACATCCTGCCGGTAGATCTCGCCACGTTGTACAGCAAGTTTTTCCATTGCGTCTATCTTTGCCTTGTACTCGGACGCAAGGGTCTGAGCCTTCTCATCGGCCTTCTTGAGATCGGTGGCAAGCTTGTCGTTCATTTCCTTCAGTTCGGCCGCCATCTTTGCCAAATCAAGCGATCGTTTCTCGGCGGCAGCGAGTTGGTCGAGCGCCTTCGTCACATCTTTCTTGAACAGTTCACCAACTCCGGGATGATCGTAGAGCGAGGCCCGGAGTTTCCAGAAGGCGGTCAGGTCGTCACAGCAGCGCGGGAAAATCTGTTCCAGCGGGTCCGAGAGGGGGTTGAGCCCGCGACCAGCGAGGGCTCGGGCACGCGTGATATGAGCCGCCTTGGCCTTGGCGATCAGGTCGACAGCGTCGCTGTATTTGCCCGCCGCCGCCGCGTTGACGGCTTTCCAGAAGAATCGGCCGGCTTCCGGTGCATCCTCGGTCGCCCCGGCAGGGGGGTCAGCCATCACGAGGAGCATCACCGATGCGATCCCGAGTTGCTGCGCATCGGCCGGGGTGAGCCGAAGAGAGGTCTTTCCCGCATCCGGGCCAATGGCCTTGAGCCGATCGAGGGCCGTCTCGAAAGCATCCGCAGCCTTCGGGAATTTCTTCACACCATCCGCGTACACCTCACGGGCCTTGTCAGGCTCGCCAGCCAGTTCGTGCGTTAGCCCGAGTAGGAGAATCGATTGCACCGCGGCCTTTTCGCCTTCCGGCGTTTTGGTTGCCTCGGGGTCGATCGCGACGGCTTCCAGATCAGCCCGGGCCTTTTTGAGTTCCGCGTCATCGGCCGGAACCGTTACTGTCGCCAGGGGCAACTCCTTGAGTCTGGCGAAGAACCGTGCCTTACCGAGCGCGGCCTTGGCCTCGGGAGTGTTGGCGCCGATCGCTTCGAGGCGGGTGATCGCCGCGCCGGGTTGACCGGCATCCAGGGCCGTTCGGGCGTCGGCCACCGTGCCTGGACCGACCGCCGCCCCCGCACCGGGAGGGGTCGCCGGATTCCCACTCGGTCCAGGTTGTCCACTCGTGTTCGGCTGGGGTCCGGACGGTTTCGTGATGCCGGCAGGGGTTGGGTCAAGGACACCGGAGAAGTAGACTCCGGCCATAGAGCCGACTCCGAGGAGGAGACCGACCGCCACGCCGGCCGCCGCCCGTCGATTCACGCTCCCACTGTCGCCTGTCCCCGAATGAGTACGGCTGGGGTCAGTACGGTCTTTCTTCGACTTCGGTGCGGCTGCCATTCTTGGGTCAGAGCCAACCAACGGCGAGGTCGTACTCGAATCCGCCAAAAAGTTGACCACGACCGAGGAATCGCTCTTGGATCCCGTTAATGCTTCGTAGTCGGCAGGTTCGGTCCCCCCGAGTTGGTCGCTTGAGGTCGACCAGTCGCTCGTGGAATCGATCGGTCGTTTGGGCACCGGTGACTTCTTCACCGGAGTGGGTTTGGGCGGGGAAGGAACCGAATCGGTGTCGGGTTGGTCCGGAGAACGATTCTCGCTCGCGAGTTTGGGGCCTGATCCCGACCCGGACTCATCAAACAGTTCGTCGAAATCGACATCCTGGGTCGATTGGTGGAGTCCGGTTCCCGCCACGACTGAGGGGTCGCTCTTGGTGCCGGGAGGTCGTTTGGACGCGGGTGCCGACTTCCCCGGTGTTTTGGGCAGGGTGGGAATCGGACCGGTGCCAGGCTGAACTGGAGGATTCGTCCCGCTTGCAGGTTGGACTGGTTCGCCCGCCGCATCGAACAGCTCGTCGAGGTCGATGTCCTGGGTGGATTGGTGAAGCCCCGATATCGCACTGGGGTGGAGGAGACTCGGTATCGGTTTGGCGATTGGGGAGGCTTGTTCGGTGGTTGGATCGAGTTTGTCGGCTCCCCCCCAATTGATCTCGCCTTCTTTCCCGGTCGGGGACTTTTTGGATGGGTTTGACAGTTCGCTGATTGAGATCCACTTGTCGGAATCACTCCCGTCGGGCGGGATCGGACTGCGAGAGGTCACGTCTGGACGGCTCGAATCCTCCGCCTGTTCAAAGTCGACCCAGCCGGCCGGTGAAGGAAGCAGATTTCCCGAGCTCACAGCCTCCGCATCCGGGTGGTCCGAGAATTCGACTGCGTCGGTCCCGTCCGCCTCACTGGCGATGGGAAGAGATCCTCCACTGGCGTCACCAGCGAGAGGAGGTCCCCCTGAGAAGATGCTCGACGGGGCCGAGGACAGCGAAGGTTGGTCGGGGGAGAGGTCGTCCTCGAACGGGTCCACGATCCCGGCCTCCGGTGTTAACTCGAAGGTCGGGCCGCTGCGAGCGTCAGCAAACAGGTCTGACCCACTATTCTGCTGCTCCAGCCAGTCATCGGAATCGGCAGAATCGCTGCCGGGCGTCGGGCGGGGCTTCGCGTCGGGATCGGTCCAGAGTTGGGCATAACCTGTGGGCGAGTCTTCAAATCCGCCAGATTCCTGGTCATTGGACAGGGTCGCATCAATCCCGGGAGACTCCAGCCGGATTGCCGACGAGTCCAGGGGTGCATCCTGAGGATGGGTGAGGTCGGCGAGGATACTGGAGGCGTCCGCTCCCCCTACCGGGGTGGCCCCGAAATCCGTTCCCTCCTGAATACCTGGGGTCTGGGCCAGCTGCGCGGAATCGAGCGGCCCCTCCGCATCGTCGGCTGTGAAGATCAGATCCGAAGCCTCGGGCAATTCTTCCGCGACTGGCAAATCGGCGCTGGCGGCCGGATCCGTCGTGGTGCTTCCCCCGGGTGGTTGGTCGAATGTCAGTGCAACGTCGGATGGGCGGGGGTGGGGGACGGGAGGGCGTGGTGTGACGGGGGTCGCGGCTCGAGTCATCGTTGCGCTGATCACATCCGACAGATCGGCAGGCTCCGCAGTTGGCACCAACCCACCGCCGAAGATGTTCGACCCCAGATCGTCGGAGTGGGACGGTCTGGGCTGGGCCAATTCGGCTGCACGGGGTTCATCGAACGCTGGACGGCCAGGTGTGGAGGAGCGAATCTCGGGTGGGATCGGCTGGTCGCCTGCCTGGGAGTCGAGCCATCCCGAGCCAGGAACGACTGGCGCGATTTCCTCCAGGTTTCCGATGTCGGCGGCCTCGCCGACGGCGGAAACCGGCTCGGCGGTGGGTACTGTTGGCCCAAAAAGGCTGGATGCGGATGCATCCATCGCCGGAATCTCCTCTCCAAATGGCACGGACTCTGCCACCGGGAGCCACTCGTCCGATGCCGGCTCGGCGGCTGGGATTAACTCTCCAACAGGCACTTCCGCCGACAGGATGCTTGACTGGGGTTCGACGGCCGGTAAGAATTCGGCAACCGGGAAATCATTGCCTGCGTCAACCGGTTCGACCTCAAGGTGGTGTCCAACCGGAGGCGGAGGGAGGGACCACTCCGGGAGATCGGCCAGCGCCATGCCGATGGTTCCTTCGGCGTCCGGCACTGCCGGCAGATCGAACGACACAGCACTGCCACTCGATGCCGGCAGATCAGGTATCGGGATTGTGTTCCCCTCATCGACCGGCGGGACCATCCCCACCTCCGATGGGGCAGACTGCCCCTGCACAGGGACAGGCGGAATTTTCGGATCCGACAAGGCCGCCAGGTCGAGCTCGGCCAGGTCCGGGAGAGCAAACACGTCATCGGGGTTGGGCAAGGCAGGAACAGGCGGTGACGGCTGATCCGGGGTGTGTCCGAGGGGATCCGGAGTCGGGTCGGTCGTGTGCGACATGAAATGCAACTCCGCAGAGCGATTGAGTCCGCCAAACCGGCCAGTGCCATCCGAAAACGGTTCGCTCGCCGGAAATGTTAAACTGTATTGTCTCCGAATTCTCCGCTTATACAAGATTTTTCCTCGTTTTCCACTCCCGCCTGCCCGAAACTACGGAACCTACCGAGCTTCCCCCGTCGTCCTCATTTCTCACTCAGGGGAATCTTTCTCCGTCGGCGGGAAATGCAGACGGGATCTGCTCCTCCTTTCAGATGTGGAGCGCGTGCGAATCTGCCCCCGATTGTGCATGATCTGCAACAGGACTGGGCGGGGAAAAAACCGCCGCCCGGTCCTGTTACACTGCTTTCCAGAACCAAATCGCTGTTGAAGGACATCTTGCCGCCCGTTCTGACCCATTCTTCTGGTGTGGCATTGGAATTGCTACGAATTGGTACGTCATCGAAATCACGATCGAGCTGCTGCAAGTGATTACTACCGGAAGAGTTAGGAAACCGCTAATGGCGATTGCCTCCGTCTTTGGGGGGCACCATCACGAGAAGGGAAAATGGCCAAGGATCTGGAACGCGACTTGCTAATTCTTCCGCTGACGTCCGCCACTTGCTGCAACCCGACGAATCCGTAGGATTTCCCCCCGAAGGGAACGCTCCAGGATGAATGGTCCGATGCCTCTGGCCGCCGGCCGAGTCGGGGTGGAAGGACGACCCTCATTCCCAGGACAGGTGACGTTGTGCATCCAATGTTTGAAGTGGCTCCGGCGGATCTCGCCCGCCAGGATCAAGAAGTTGTCGAACTGCCTCTGCTGCTCCCCCGATGGCAGGCTCTGGAACTGGAAGCAACCGCCCGCGAACACGGAATGACGACCGGCCAAATGCTCCGTCGTGTGATTCGCGATCTCCTCGCGAACCAACCGCTTATCAGCCGGTCCTGACTCACACCGACCGACACCGGCGCCTCCCGCTTCTCTCCGTCGAAGCTGTTGCCCTCTCCTCCTCATTCCCTCTCGATCTCGTCTTTTCCATCGATTCGAGTCCGCTTGTCGTATCTTGCGATTCGTGATTGAGTTGATGCAATCGTGGACAGATCCACCGGGACCAGCATGATGTCCCCCTACCGTTGATGCTACGCTTGTCTGTCACAAAAAAAAGGAAAGCTGTCCTTCGCTGGCGCTTCAGGCTTGTGAAGCCCGAACAGTGATGGTGACTCACAAGCCTGAAGCGCCAGAAGGGAATCCCTCAATTCGCAGAGTCAACATGGCCAGTTGCCCCGTCAACCAACTCTCACTCGCATTTGGTCAGCGAATCACCGTTCACCCAACCCGCGGCCAGTCGCCTCTTCCACAGGCAACCCTGCGGATACACTGCCACTGGACGGCACCTCAACCGGTGCTGATCCATCAATTCCCGGCAATTGCCGGCCTTTGAGCTATCATGACAAAGGACATTGCTTCCTGAGATATTCTCAGTTAGACTACACTTCACGTTTCGGTAACGATTCCCCGACATCATGGCTTCGGCCTCTGGCTGACTCATCGTCAAAAGTGAGTCAGAGTCGATCCGGAATCGTTACCTTGTGACAGTCGGCAGGTGGGGAGCAATCCCCAGCGGCAGCGACCCGTGCCTATGCCGTCCCTTCTGTCACCGGCCGCCCCTCGGGCAAAACACCCGTGGTTCTCCTGGCAAGGGATGTCAACCGGCCCAACGAGTCGCAAGACTCAATGCGGGGGAGCGAAAGCTGCCACCTGCAAGCCGACTGCTTCAGCAGGCGGTAGTTGACCCGACCATGAGGGGGCAGGTATGGCGATTCGGGTGTGCGTGGCCGGTGTGAGCGGCTGGACTGGTAGCGAGGTCGCCCGCGCGATTCTGGCGTCCGATGAGTTCCAACTCACCGGAGCCATCGCCCGACGGGCTGCTGGTCGCGATGCGGGCGATGTGCTGGGGGTGTCATCGACTGGGCTGACCGTCGCTGCGACTCTGGCCGAAGCCCTTGCCCGACCTGCCGAGGTGCTCGTCGATTTCACTTCCCCGACATCGGTTCGAGGCCGCACCCTGGAGGCACTGTCCGGCGGGGTCCGGGTTGTGGTCGGAACGTCCGGGTTGACTGCGACCGACTATGCCGAGATCGATCGGGCGGCCGTCGCAGCCGGGCTCGGGGTGATCGCAGCGGGGAACTTTTCGGTCACCGCCGCACTGGTGAAGCACTTCGCCCTGATCGCAGCCAAACTTCTCCCTTCTCGCGAGGTGATCGACTACGCCGGGGCGGGGAAACCAGACGCTCCAAGTGGGACTGCGCGGGAACTGGCCGAGGCACTCGGTGCGATCGGGCCGGGGGAGCTTGCTGTGCCCATCGAACGAACCCACGGCGACCCGGCGGCCCGCGGGGCGGGAGTGGCCGGCACCCGGGTCCATTCGGTCCGACTGCCAGGTTACAACCTGGCGGTTGAAGCCCTGTTCGGATTGCCCCACGAGCGGCTCACCATCCGCCACGACGCAGGATCTAGCCCGGCCCCGTATGTCGGAGGCACGCTCCTGGCGGTTCGCCGGGTGGTCCACACGGTCGGGCTGGTCCGCGGGCTCGACACGCTCCTGTTTGGGGGCTGATCATCAATCAGGCACCAGGTGTCACCGATTGGACTCGCGGGGCCGGGCACATCTAGAACTGAAGCCTGGGCTAGTATCCATTGTCCCGTTGACGCGGAAAACCACGGGATTGAGGCCCCAAAAGGGCTGTCAGATCATCGCCAGTGCGTCAGCTCTGGGGGCCGGGTCTTGAACGGCCCTGGCCCCTTGCAAACGAGCCAGCGGCCGACCATGATGAACACGATCCCGATCCGCTCCGAGGTAACGATGGCTGCTGACCTGCCTTCCCCGTCCGAGTGCGTGATCCTGGTTCCGGTTGGTGGAGGAATCGACCCAGGATGCGACGATGCCCTGCGGGAACTTGAACGTCGCGGCCATCGGGTCTGGCGTGTTCGCGGATATTCGGCCGTTGATGCGGCTCGTAATCAGATGGCCACCGACGCCCTGGCTCAGGGGTTTGCGGAATTGATGTGGATTGATTCGGATGTCGTCTTTGACCCGGACGATATCTCCCGGCTCCGTGCTCACGGTCTTCCATTCACCTGCGGCCTGTACTCGAAGAAAGGTCCGCGGCAATTCGCCTGCGAGTTCCTGCCGGGCACTCCGGCCATTCGGTTTGGCCAAAGCGGCGGGCCAGTGGAGATCCGATTCTGCGGGTTTGGGTTCACGCATACCCGCAAAGAGGTCTATCAGACGATTCACACCCGGCTCAAGCTCCCGATCTGCAACCGCCGGTTCGGCTCCCTCCTCGTCCCCTACTTCGAACCACTGGTGGTTAACGATCCGCGTGGACCGTGGTCTCTCAGTGAGGACTATGCGTTCTGTCAGCGGGCTCGGGAGTGCGGGTTCAAGGTGTTCGCCGACACCCGCATTCGATTGTGGCACGTCGGTCCCTATCGCTACGGGTGGGAGGACGCGGGCAGTACCAAGGAACGGTTCGTGGATTACACGTTCCATCTTCCGGGAGGAGGTGCCGGGAACCCCCTCCCCCCACTCGCACCACCTGCTCCACCTCCCGCCGATGGGTATACGCAGGATTGGTTTACGTACAACGTACCGGTATGGGAACGGCTCCTGGCACCGCTTGTTGGGAAGCCTGTCCACGCATTGGAGATCGGGGTTTTCGAGGGGCGGAGCACCGTCTGGTTGATGGACCACATCTTGACCCATCCGACCGCATCGCTGATGTGGGTCGACACGTTCAGCGGTGGGTCCGATCACGCCGGGCTCGATCTGACCGGATTGGAGACCCGATTCCGGGCCAACACCGCCCGATTCGGGTCGCGAGTCTATGGGCAGGTGGGTCGCAGCCAGGACGTTCTGCGGGGGTTGACGGGTGAACGGTTCGATCTGGCCTATCTCGATGGGTCGCACGAAGCGGCCGACGTGTTGGCAGATGCGGTTCTGACCTGGCCGCTCCTGAAAACGGGCGGAATTCTCGCATTCGACGATTACGGGTGGCGGCAGTTCCCGGAACCGGAACGGTGCCCGGCGCTGGGAATTGATGCTTTTCTGGGAGCGATGCGCGGGCGATACGAAGACATTTACCGGGGGTATCAAATCTGGGTTCGGAAGACCCGGTAGGCGTGTGGTGGTAAGGAGTTGTCCAGAAACGAGACCGTGAAATCTGGTGGCACGGGCATCTTGCCCGTGTCGGCCCAGCATGGCCAGGATGGCCATGCCACGTCGAGTGCGGCCGTTTTTGCTCTTATTCGCACGCTCGGCGAACTTCACGGTTTTGATCTTGGACAAGTTCTAACTGTGGCTAACGCCCACCTCCATCCACTAGACAGGCTCGACCAGCGCGATCCTGGACACTTAGACGGGCTCGACCGTCAGTTTCGACGACTCCAAAAATTGCCGACACGGTAACCCATCCAACCGTCTGAACCCAGCCCAGCGATTTTTGCATCAGATCCCCCAAGAAAGGTCCAATCGGTGGAGACGGAAGAATTGGCTGAGCAAGCACTTCTGGCCTTCGGTGGTTCTTGACACGACTCCAGTCTCATCCCGAGCAAGCGATAGGTTCCGGGCGCCCGGACCGGTCTGATCCCTAGGATCTGTGCCAGAGTTCAGATTCCTGTTGACTTCCCCATTGCGGCTCCGATAAGGTCAATTCTACTCGGGAATCCCTATTTTTAATTAAAGCCTCGCGCACTTACCCTCCCGGACCGAGTCCAAGCGCGACCAGCCTGGAGCCTTCAGCATGAAGTCGTTCTCCCACCAACGCACCCGGACGCGCGGGTTGTGCCTTGAGGTGGTCCAGCTTGAGGATCGGAACACACCGTCGAGCGGTATCGAATACCCTATCGGCATGCCCATCTCGCCCTACGGATCGCCCACTCCAGACGGTTTGCTCACCCCCCCCGCGATCCGGCAGGCGTACGGGTTTAACTCGCTCCTGGACTTCGGCGGGCAGTCGGCCGACGGCACGGGCCAGACGATTGCCATCGTCGACGCTTACAATACCCCTACGATCACTTCCGACTTGCAGTCGTTCGATAACTACTTCGGCATCGCTGCCCCCCCGAGCTTCAAGATCGTCAACCAGAACGGCGGGAGTTCTCTGCCAGGCACTGACCCGAATGACGACTGGCCGGGGGAGACATCGCTCGACGTGGAGTATGCGCATGCAATGGCTCCCGGGGCCAATATCATCCTCGTCGAGGCCGACAGCGCTGCCGATACGGACCTGTACACCGCTGCTCGCACCGCCGCCGGGGAGCCGGGGGTGTCCGTCATCACCGACAGTTGGGGCGGTGGCGAGAGTTCCTCCGACGTGTCCTCTAACTCGAATTGGACCACCCCGACCGGCCATCAGGGTGTGACGTTCCTGTTCTCGGCCGGGGATTCCGGAGTGGTCTCGTACCCCTCCTCGTCCCCAAATGTGCTATCGGTCGGGGCCACAGACCTGTACCTGAACGGGAGCGGCGGCTACGGGTCGGAAACCGGCTGGTATTACCCCGACTCAAGCGGTGGAGGAGGGGGTGGTGGGGGGAAGAGCCAGTACGAATCGATCCCCTCGTTCCAGGCGGGCATACCCTCGGTGGCCTCGGTGGTTGGGACCACGCGGGGAACCCCGGACGTCTCTATCGTGGGTGGGGATCAGACCCCCGTCGCAGTGTATAACACGTACGATAACCCGCCCTCGGACCCGTGGGAGGGGGTCTACGGGACAAGTGCCTCGTCCCCCATGTGGGCCGGTATCATTGCCATCATCAACCAGGGGCGGGTCGCAAACGGGTCCACAACACTGGACGGCCCGAGCCAGACGCTCCCGAAACTGTACGCCCTGTACAACAACCCCACCACGTATGCAGCGGACTTCCACGACATCAACGACCCGAGCGGCGGAGCGAATTACTACGGAAACAAGACAGGCCCCGGGTACGACTTGCTCACCGGCATCGGCAGCCCGATCGTCAACAAACTCGTCCCTGACATGGTTGGCTCGGCCCTGAAGACCACTCTGGTAGCGACCCCGAACAACCTGCCGACTGGCGGCGAGGTGACCCTGACCCTGACCCTGACCGGCGGGACCGCCGCCCCGACCGGCACGGTTGACTTCACGGTGGGGGCCAGAGATCTGGGGACGGCCCCGGTCGTCAACGGGGTGGCCACCCTGATGACGTCCGCCTTCGGGAAGGGGACCAGCACCGTCACCGGAACCTACTCCGGCGACATCAACTATCCGTCGAGCAGTGCCACGACAACTGTGACGTTCGGGATTGGTGGGAGTACCACGACGGTGACCGGTCCGATAACGACGGTCACTTACGGGCAGAGTGTGCCGTTGACAGTGGACATCACCGGGATCGGCACTTCAACCCCGACCGGGTCGGTCGATGTCATGTACGGGACCACCGACCTGGGGAGTACGCAGCTCGTTGGGGGGATGGCCACCGTGTCGGTGACCCAACTCCCGGCCGGGACTATCACCTTCACCGTGACCTACTCCGGCGACACGAACTACTCGATGAGCTCCGGGACGGTGGTCGTGACCGTGAACCCCGCTCCGCTTCAGGTCACTGCCAACTCGCTGACGTTCGTCTACGGTGGGGTGGCGACCTTACCAGCCCTCACGTTCGGACCCCCGGTGGGTTTGCAGTATTCGGACACCGCCCAGACTGTGCTCAGCGGAGCCCTGACGACCACAGCAACTCCGACCAGCGGGGTCGGCACCTACACGATCAACCAGGGCAGTCTGATCTCATCAAGTAATTACACCCTGACGTTCGTCTCGGCCAACCTGACGATCACCGCGGCCTCGCTCACCGTCACCCTGGATAATGAGTCGTTTGTGTATGGGGGGACGTTCCCGAAGTTGACATACGAACCGCCGGTGGGGTTGGTGAACGGGGACACCGCTGCCGCCCTCCTGAACGGGGTCGTGACGACCACAGCCACCTCGACGAGCGGGGTCGGCGACTACCCCATCACCGTGATGACTCAGGGAGGTCCGGCGGGGTTGAATAACTATACGCTGACGGTCGTCCCCGCCACGCTGACCATTACCCCGGCCCCGCTCACCATCACTGCGGACAGCCAGTCGCTGGTATACGGCGGGACGTTCCCGCAGTTGACATACGAGTCGCCCGTGGGGCTGGTGAATGGGGACATCGCTGCAGCGGTCCTGATTGGGTCGCTGTCGACACCGGCTACCCCGACAAGTGGGGTCGGAAGTTACCCGATCACCCAGGGTGCTCTGAGTGCCGGTGCCAACTACACACTGAAGGTGGTCCCGGCCACGCTGACCATCACTCCAGCGCCGCTCACCGTCGTTGCGAACAGTCAGAAAGTGGTCTACGGATCATTCCCGTCGACCCTGACGTACGTGCCCGAGGGGTTGGTCAACGGGGACACTGCTACCTCCGCCCTGACCGGGCAACTGGCGACCACTGCCACGCAGAACAGCAACGTCGGCACCTACCCCATCACCGCAGGCACCCTGGCCGCAACGAGCAACTACACGCTGACGATAGAGCCAGCCAAGCTCACCATCACCCCAGCCAAGCTCACCATCACCGCGAACAACGTCGAGATCCAGAACGACGGCGCGGTTCCCACCCTGACGTACACAGTGAGCGGGTTGGTGAACGGCAATTTCGCCTCGGTTGTGTCCGGGGTCGTCCTGTCGACCCCGACCACCTCATTTACCCCGGTGGGCGTGTATCCGATCACCGTGAGTGGTGGCAAGGCAACGAATTACACTCTGACGGATGTGGGTGGCACCCTGACCATCACTGCGTCCTCGCGGCTTGTTGGGACGTCTCAGTACGTGGTCGGCTCGAACGACGGAAGCGGAACGGCCATTGTGTACAACGCGGACGGTTCTGTGGCCACCACCATCACGCCGTTCCCTGGGTTCACCGGAGCGATCCGGGCGGTCGTCGCAGACTTCTCGGGGAACGGAACCCCGGACTACATCTTCGGGACCGGGCCAGGAACATTGGCCCAGGTTCTCGTGCTCAACGGTCAGACCCTCCAGCCGCTGTTCAGCGTCCTCCCCTTCCAGGGCTTTACCGGTGGAGTATTCGTGGCAGCCGGTGATATCGCCGGCAACGGGACGGGTGACGACTTGGTGGTCACCCCGGATCAGGGCGGCGGGCCGCGGGTCGAGATCTACCAATACGGAGACGGAACCCCGATCGCCAACTTTTACGGGATTAATGACCCGAACTTCCGGGGCGGGGCTCGGGCAGCGCTTGGCGATCTGACCCACGACGGACATGCGGATCTGGTGGTGGCTGCCGGGTACGGGGGAGGGGCGCGGATCTCGGTGTACAGCGGGGCGGCTCTCGCACAGGGCCAGTTGGTCCACCCGATCGGAGATTTCTTCGCCTTCCCGAACGTCATCCGCAATGGTGTGTACGTGGCAATCGGGGACGTGAACGGCGACGGTTACGGCGATATCATCGTCGGTGCTGGGCCGGGCGGTGGGCCGAACGTTGAGGTTTTGAGTGGGTATACCCTGCTGACCCAGGGTGCGGTCGCTGCGATCGCCAACCCGATCGCGAACTTCATCGCCGGGGATCCCAACAACCGGGACGGGGTGACAGTCGCAGCAAAGGATATCGTCGGTTCCGGAAATGCGGACGTGGTCACCGGGGAAGGCGGTGGCGGGTCGCTCGTCGCGGTGTACGGCGGCTCTTCGCTCGCTGCCGGGAACCTCAATCCGTTGTACACAGTCGACCCCTTCCAGGGGTCTCTTGGCGGGGTGTACGTCGGGTGATCCAGCGAGCCCGAGGAAGCTTCTGCCAGTCCTTCTCCCTGAAACCGGTTAACGGTCCCCGTGGTCTGCGAGGAGGTCTTCTCCTATCAGTAATTCGGAGCAGACGCGGAGGAAACCTAACCCCCCAACCCCCTTCCCTGAGAAGGAAGGGGGAGCTGGAAGTCAATTTGGCTTCCCTCTTCCTCCAAGGAGGGGTTCTCTCCGCTGGTTCTGAGCCGCGCGAACGGGACGGTTGGCCCGGGTTTATGGAGAAGGACGATCGGTGACGGCCAGCGATTTGACCCATTCCGTTCCCTCTGCCCCCTGCCGGGGGCTGCGCGCGTACCTGCTCGGTCAATTCGGATTCGACGCCCTGATCGGCCTCCAACGACGACTCGTCTATGAGGTTGCGGGGGAGCCCAATACCGGTGCCGTCATCGTCTGCGATCACCCCAGCGGCATCACCGTTGGTCGGGAGGGGAGTCGGATTCATGTTCGTCCGGGGCCGGAAGAATTGCGGATACGGGGGTGGTCGGTCCGGTGGGTGAGCCGTGGTAGTGGCGTGCTTCTGCATCTCCCCGGTCAAGTCGCTTGTTACCCCGTGATCTCTCTCGCCCAGGCCGGACTCACCCCAGCCCGGTATGTCGCCGAACTTGAGGCGGTGGTGGTCGAGCTCCTTCGTGAGTTCGACCTCCGGGCGGAGCCAGACCCAGCGACCCCCGGAGTCCGGATCGGCAGCCGACGAGTTGCTCACATCGGGGTCGCGATCCGGGGCGGGGTGAGTTGCTTTGGGCTGATCCTGAACGTCGACCCGGACCTGGAACCCTTTCGCGACATCCACTGCGACGGCGACCCGATGCCCATGACCTCGATCCAGAGGGAAACTCCCGGCCGGGCGCGGGTGGCCGCGGTCCGGCAGCAACTCGTCAGCCTGATTGCCGGTCGGTTCGCATTCGACCGGATTTCCCTGTTCCACACACCACCGGGGCCGTCCCTCCGGCCACCCTTTCCCCCAGGTTCGTCTGGGGGCGGATGGAAACATGCAGCCCCTACCCGTACTCGATAGCCCGCTCCCCCCGGCGGTCCCGGCCGGCCGACTTCCGGCCTGGTTGAAACGACCTCTCCCCCGGGGGAATGGGAACGCCTTCACCCAGACCCTGCTAGACGACCTCCGGTTGGAGACCGTGTGCGAGAACGCCAAGTGCCCGAACCGTCCGGATTGCTGGTCCCGTCGGACCGCCACGTTCATGATCCTTGGGAACGTGTGTACCCGACCGTGCGGCTTTTGTTCGGTTCCGAAGGGGGAGCCGCTTCACGTGGAGGACGACGAGCCAGACCGCGTCGCTGAGGCCGCCGCCCGCCTCGGTCTGAAGCACGTGGTCATCACCTCCGTCACCCGCGACGATCTGCCCGACGGTGGGGCGGATCACTTCGCCCGGTGTGTGGTGGCGATCCGGACCCGGTTGCCAGGAGCCGCAATCGAGGTTCTCACGCCGGACTTCCTCGGCGACCCCGCTGCCATCGACCGGGTCATTGAGGCCGGTCCGGAGGTATTCAACCACAATATCGAGACGGTCCCCCGGCTGTACCGGGTGGCTCGAGGGCGTGCGGAGTATGGCCGGAGTTTGCGACTACTCGACCGGGTGAAACAGCTAGCGCCGCAGATCGTCACCAAGGCGGGCCTGATGCTCGGGGTCGGGGAGACGGTGGATGAGCTGTTGGATGTACTGGCCGACCTGCGAGCGATCCGCTGCGATGTTCTGACCCTCGGCCAGTACCTTGCCCCGACTCTGAAGCAGAGCATTCCAGTCGCTCGATACGTCCCCCCAGAAGAGTTTGATGACCTTGCTGCGCTGGCGCGACGGATGGGGTTCCGGCAGGTTGCGGCGGGGCCGTTTGTCCGGTCCAGTTACCACGCCGATGACATGGTGCCGACCTCGTGACCCCACCTCGCCGCGTCCCGATTGCTTTACCTGACCCGGGCACCACCTGGGCGATTCTGAGTCTCTGGTACGTCCGCCCCGGCGACCGGGTCTTCGCGGGTGACCGTGTGGCCGAGGTACTCATCCCCGGGGCGACAGTCGACGTCCCGGCTCCGGTGACAGGCACACTCGCCGAGCGGATGGTCCATCCGAACGACCCCGTCACCGCCGGGCAGGTGCTTGGTGTAGTGGAGGAAGAAGGCGAATCGAAGGGATAGTTTTATAGTTTAAGGTTTAAGAAGTTTAAAGTATAAAGTTTAAGAAGTTTAAAGTATAAAGTTTAAAGACCGACAGCGATTGATTTTCAACTTTATACTTCTTAAACCTTAAACTTTAAACTCTCTCTGTCCCTCGTTCCCACGCTCTGCGTGGGAATGCCGTCTTCGACGCTCCGCGTCGTGGCCTGAACGGAACGGACGCTTGACTGGGGATACGATAGACGTCGTCCCCGGCGTATCGGCACATCCCGCGGAGCGGGGGAAGACCGGTTCCCACGCCGAGCGTGGGAACCAGAGAAAAGTTTAAGGTTTAAGCAGTTTAAAGTTGAAACTCAATCACTGTCAGTCTTTAAACTTTAAACTTTAAACTTTAAACTTTAAACTTTAAATATGTCTCTTCGGTCAATCCGTGGTGCCCGAAATGCCCCGACCCGCGTTTATCGCATTGGATGGTCTCGATGGGACCGGGAAGTCGACCCAGCACCGACTTTTGGTTGACTGGCTCACTAGCCAGAAGATTCCGGTGACCGGGTGCGTTGATCCCGGCGGGACCGCGGTCGGGCAGCAACTGCGGCAGATTTTGCTCTTTGGCCGCGAGCACCAGATCGCCACCGCGACCGAGGCGTTTCTGTTCATGGCGTCCCGCGCGCAGCTTGTCGCCGAGGTGATCCGGCCTGCCCTGGAGCGCGGCGAGGTTGTGGTGTCCGACCGGTTCCTGCTCGCCAATGTTGTCTACCAGGGGCACGCTGGGGGGATGGATCCGAACGACCTGTGGACAGTAGGGAGAGTTGCGACCGGCGGCCTGGAACCCGACCTGACACTCGTATTCGATGCCCCGCTCGACGTGGCCCTCGCCCGACGGGATCGCACCCCTGACCGAATGGAAGAGCGCGATTTGGACTTCCAAAAAGCTGTGAAGCGGGGGTTCCTGTTCGAGGCCGGGCGGCGGCCCGGGCCACTGCGAATCGTTGAGGCGGGGGAAGAGGTCGAGACTGTCCACCGGACGGTGCGTCGGGAGGTTGGGCGGTTGCTGGCCGAATTCGGCTGGGCCGTCGCCACGGAGGGGTGAGCCGAAATGTCCTGGGATCGGTTTCGATTTTTCGTCTTTCGTCCTTTCGTGATTCATTCTTCCACGGAGGAGTGAGCCGAAATGTCCTGGAATCGCGTCCGTGGGCACGATGCTGCGTTGAGCACCTTCCGAACGACCATCACTCGCGGACGGCTCGGACAGGCGTACCTGTTCATCGGCCCGGACGGGACCGGGAAACGGCTCTTTGCGCGGGAACTGGCGAAGGCTGTTCTCTGCGAACACCCGCCCGGTCCGCTGGATGCCTGCGACCACTGCCCGGCCTGTGCCCAGGTGGAGGCCGGAACCCACCCAGACGTCTTCGCGCTGCGCACCCCCGAAGGAAAGCACGAGCTACCGGTTGACGAGATGCGAGCGTTCTGCACCCAGATGTCGCTCAAAGCGACCCGCGGCCACCGAAAAATCGGGATCGTGGAGGACGCCGACGACTTCAACGCGGAGTCCGCGAACAGCTTCCTGAAGACCCTGGAAGAGCCCCCACCGGGCTCGATGCTGATCCTCCTTGCTACGAGTACCGACCGACAACTCCCGACGATTCTTTCCCGCTGCCAGGTGGTTCGGTTCTCCCCGCTGGGGCCTGCCGACCTCCGGGCCGTACTCGTTGACAACGGAGTCGAGGAGCCCAGCCAACTCGATCGGTTGGTCCGCCTCGGGGCTGGCAGCCCGGCAGCGGCGCTGACGCTGAACGACGACAGTTTCTGGAGAGTCCGCCAGTATCTGATCGAGGGACTGACTACCCCGCGGCCAAACTTCTCCGCACTCGCCGAGACCTGGCAGCGATTCTACGAGGAAGCGGGCAAGGAGACCTCGGCCCAGCGGTTACGGGTGTCTCTAGTGATCCGGTTCCTGATCGATGCCGTGCAGCAGGCTCTGCGGCTATCGGTCGGGGCGGCTACCTCGGGGCTGGACGGAGCAGAGGACGCCCGCCTCCGGGATTTCGCCGCTCGCCTCGGGACGGAACGACTTTTAGAACTGGTCGATGCCTGCGTCGAGGCCGACAGCAATGTCGAGCGGCGAGTGCAGTTGATCCTCATCGTCGAATCTGTGCTGGAGCAATTCACCCGGCCGACTGGAGCGGCACAGTAGCTTGGTGGACCTTGAAGGAAACAGAGTTCGTACTCGGGAAGACCTGCAAATCAGCCACGAACGCCTCCCCGCCGTCATCGAAGCGAACTCGCAACAGGCTCGTCCCGATCTTCTCTTCGATGTCGTCGAGCAGGCTGAACATCTGCCCTTCCACGACCTCCTCGAACCGCTCGAAAAGCAGCCGGAGTTGCGGTGGTATCCCATCAAGGGAGATCGTGCCTTCGTAGTGCTTCTCTCGAAACCGCATATCCAGGGCTGCCACCTCGGTCGCGCTTTGGTCGATGAGGAGGATGAGTTTGTGTGACATGGATTAATGGTTGCAAGCATTATCTGACCCGTTTGACGTGGGCAACGACTTGGTCCCAGGTCAGCGCCCGTGTCGGGTCCGTGGCATGAGCCGCCAGACGACGCTGAAACTCATCAAGGAGCCCAGGGTCCACGACCGGTCGCCAACCGCCATCGACGATTTGGTCCCACAACCGAAACACGAGGTCCAGTTGATCCTCCACCGGCCAGTCGCGGACTGCGTCCAGAGTTGCGGCTGCGGTCATGGTATCCTCCTCGTTTTACAGACCCTCGGATTCTAGCCGACACCGAAGAGCGGAGGAAGTGCTGGTGTGCCGTTGTTCGCTAAACCACCGGTTCTGAGTGGGATAGAATCACGACCTTCCCGTGAGCAAATCCACCACCCAACACCCGCGGACATGGACCCCATTTGGGTTGCGACAATGATCGAGAATATCGGGGCTCTCGCACCCGGCGTCCTGGAGTGCATCCGCCAGAATCGGCATCGCGGCGAAATCGCGGGTGTCGTACATCTGTTGGGCCAGTGCTACAGCCGTCGAGGTTCGCCAGTCCGGGTCGAACGCCACCGGGCGGAAGGGGTTGCCAAAGATGTCGCGGGCCAGGTTTGCTTGTTCCGGGCAAGCTTGCCATTGGCCTCCGTGTTGATATCTCTCAGGGTTTGTTGCTGATCGAGTCAACCAGGCAATGTACCCGGGGACGACTTTTGAGCCGAGTAGCGACTTGGTGTACGATTGGAGGAGGTAATCTGGACTATTTCTCGGTGGATCACCCTCGGCAGAGCGGTACTTGGACAATTCAGATTGCTTGATGAGCCGATCGGCCCGAGCCTCGGCCAACTCAACAAGCCTGTGAATGCTTGGCAACGTGATTTGGTTCCAGATAAGACGGTAGCAACCGCAGGCGAATAAGCGAATCTTCCGGTTCGTCAGCAATTGCCGCCCGTTTCGCTCGATGTCATACAACACCGAGTTCGGGCGGTCTGTTGTGGCCCACTGTTCCTCGGTCATCCCTGGCCCTCCGGTGGCGGTCCCCTCCCTTTCTTCCGCTCCCCCAATCATCCAACTGATAATTGATTTTTACAGCAAATATTCTATCAGTTGGACATTATACGGAGCAGATTACTCATCAATTTTCTCAAATCGATTTGCAATTTCACTATCCACGATATTATAACCCAGGAGATCTTGGAGGACGCACTGCCGGATCAGGCTCCTGGCCATGTTGTCGGTGATGGATGGTGAAAGGATCGCGTAGCAGCAGAGGTGGCCCTTCTCAGTCTCGATCACTTGCCCTCGTAGCACGGCCGAATCCCTGGTTGGGGTCTCGGTTGGTGGCACACGAGGGAAAACGAGAAAACCATCGCTCGTGGCGTCGAGTGCCCCGACGTAGTCGCCCGGGTCGATGTGTTCAAACGGGGTTTCCCCCCCGACCGACTCGACCAGACGTTCCAAGGATGGCAATGGTGTGTCAGCAACATAGGCGGATGGGTTGGCCTCGACGGTCGCTTGAAGGGCGTGGAGCAGTTCTGCGAAGTACGGGTTTCGTCCAAACCGTTCCCGGTAGCATCGGCGGATGTGTTTGAGGGCGGAGCGCATCTCATCGAAGGGCATATCGCCCGACACGCCCTGGACACTCCCACGATGAAAGAGTTCCCATGCCATAGTTGAGCAACCGTCTTGGGAATTGGGCACCTGACCTGTTAGGCAATCGCAAGCTGCCCAGTTGGACCACCAGCAATTTTACTCCGGCTGTCCACTCGATGGCCCCTCATTCGGCGGCCCTTTCTTTCTCTTCCGCAACTCCTCCAGTCGAGCCTTGATCTTCGCCTCGAACCCGCGGTCGGTCGGGTGGTAATACTCGACGTCCGCCGGGATGTACTCCTGGTCGACCCAGCCGTCCCCGAAATCGTGGGCGTACTTGTACTCCGTCCCGTGCCCGAACTCCTCTTTCGCTCCGCGGTAATGCGAGTCCTTCAGGTGCTTCGGCACCGGGAGCGTCCGCCCCTCCTTCACGTCCTTTGTCGCCTTTCCGATCGCCACCGTGCAGGCGTTCGACTTCGGGGCAGTTGCCAGGTAGCACACCGCGTGCGACAGGTTCAACCGGCACTCCGGCAGCCCGACCCGCTCGACCGCCTCCCAGGCCGCGTTCGCGATCAGGATCGCCTGCGGGTCAGCGTTGCCCACATCCTCGGATGCAAAAATCACCAGTCGCCGGGCCACGAACCGCGGATCTTCGCCGCTTTCGAGCATTCTGGCCAGCCAGTACACCGCGGCGTCCGGGTCCGACCCCCGCAGGCTTTTGATGAATGCCGATGCGAGGTCGTAGTGGGTGTCACCAGTCGGGTCGAATTCCAACACCTTCCGCTGGATCGAATCCCGGGCGAGTTCGAGGTCGAAGAGGATTTCCGGAATCCCTCCCCCAACCGGGCTTCGGGAAGCCCCCTTCCCTCCCAGGGAAGGGGGTTGGGGGGTGAGGTTCTGGTTCTCCGGCGCCAGCGCCGATTTCACCCCGATTTCGAGGGCGGTCAACGCCCTTCGGGCGTCTCCATCGCACACCTCGCACAGGAACGCCAGGGCATCGTCGGTTAATCGGACGTTCAGCTTGCCAAGTCCCCGCTCCTTGTCGGCGATCGCCCGGAGGATCAGCCCCCGGATGTGGTCCCGGGTGAGGGGCTCGAAGGTGAAGATCTGACTCCGCGACAAGAGCGGCGTATTGATCGCGAAGAACGGGTTCTGTGTCGTCGCCCCGATCAGGATGACGACCCCCTCTTCCACATCCGGCAGGAGGACATCTTGCTGGGCCTTGTTGAAGCGGTGGATCTCATCCAGGAACAGGATCGTTCGCTCGTCGTGATCTTCGAGGTGCTGCCGGGCCTCGGCCAGCAGTTCGCGGACCTCCTTGGTCCCGGCCGAGACGGCGTTGAGCGGTTTGAACCGGCTTTTTGTGTGGGCCGCGATGACGTGGGCGAGAGCGGTTTTGCCGCTCCCAGGTGGGCCGTAGAAGATGAGCGAGTTGAGCCGGTCGGCCAGGAGCATCCGGCGGAGGAGCTTGCCTGGCCCGAGAAAGTGTTCCTGGCCTGCGAACTCGTCGAGGGTTCGGGGTCGCATCCGCGCGGCCAGCGGTCGTGCCCGCGCCCGGTTCCCGTCCCGCATGCTGTCGAACAGATCCACGGCTCGCCCTCGGAGCGGGGAACGCGGAGCGGGGAACGCGGAATGGAAAACGGAAAACGCGGAACTCGGAACGCATGAACTGGGTCTCAGAAATCCCGGTTCACCCGTAATTGCTGCCCAGTCTCTTCCGCTGCGTTCTCGGTGGTCAATCCGTTCCGCGTTCCGCGTTCCGACTGCGTTCCGCGTTCCGACTGCGTTCCCCGCTCCGCGCTACTTCTCCAGTTCGATCACCTCGATCGATCGGATGAACAGCGTATTTCCTTCGCCGACCGACGAGTTGTCGAGCATGAGCCGGAGGGGGACATCCTGGCGGACGAATGTCATCGACTTCGTGCCCCACTTCCCATCCGTGTTCGGCAGATCGCTCGAGACCTCCGCCGTGAACTGGGGGTTCAACAGAGCCAGGTGTCCGGTCGCCTCATTACGGGTGAGGTAATCGACCTTCACTCGATAGGTCGTGCCGGGGGTCAGGTTCACCCTCAACTTGTCCTCCAAGTCGAAGACGATCTGGCCCGATTTCTCGTCGCTCAGGTTGGTGACCCCGAGGGCACGGACGCTTTCCACATCCTCGCAGCGGAACTCGCTTGTCGCGGTCGGTTTCCAGCAATGGACGTAGAGCCCAGGCGGCAGCACCTCGGCATCTCCTCCGAGCAACTTCTCGCCCTCTTTCTGGATTCGGAACGGGGCGATCCCGGTCATCTCCAGCTTGAATATGGTGGCCTTGTCTTTCCACTTGTCAAGATTGGGCGCAGCGGTCGATGTCGTGGCAGTGGGCGGGGGCGTGCCCGCGGGTGCCACCGTCACTGCCGCGGCACGGATGCGGACGACACCGTCGGAAGTCCCGTCGTTGTTGTGGAATTCGAAGCCCCCACCAGCCGCACCCCGCGACGAGACGACATACTCGACCGTCCGCCACCCTGTCCCGCCGGTCGTCGGCTTGCCCACGTCCCAGACAGGGGTGTTGCCGACCGATTTGAACCGGACGTTGAACATTCCCTGCCCAACCGTCGCGGAGTATTCGATCCGCAGCCGACACACCCCGCTTTGGCACTCGAACTGTGGGGTAAAGAGCATTGCCGACCCCGGCCCTTCGACATTTCGGATGGCCAGGGCAGGACCACCGTCGGTCGGGTCGGCGGAGAACTCCATCTGAGTTCGTGAGTCCCAGCACCGGGCGTTCCACCCAATCGGCGGCTCGCCCGACCCCGTTCGTGCCAGCGGCTGATAAACCCATTGCTGGTCCGGTTTCATTTCCAGCCCGGATCGGATCGTGAACGGCTTCTGCCCGGACAGATCGAGTTGATAAGCCACCGGTTCTGGTCCACCGCGATATTCGGCCACTTCAAAACTCGTCAGATAAAGCCCGTGTGTCGGATCGCCATCGAGCATGTGGATCTCGAAGAACCCCTCGGTCAACCCTCGTAGATCGGCATCGGTTTCGACAACCCGCCACGCTCCCCCGGTTCCCGGGAAAGGGAGCAGTTCGAGCAGGCCGGTCTGTTTCGGCCGGTCAGGTGACTTGAACTTCAAAAGCCCAGTCCAGTCCGCGGTTCCGTCGGTCATGTACTCAAAGCGGATTCGGCATCGGGCAGTTGGGAGCTGGAAGTCGGGGCTCACCAACATCGCTGACCGCTTGGCCAGGTTCCGCATTCCGAGGACCGTTCGTGAACCTCGCGATTCGGCCCAGAACTCGGCCTGGGAGTCCTTGTCCCACGGGGTGCCGTGCCACCCCTGCGGGAGATCACCGATTCCGGTCTTATCGACCTGGACGAATCGGACATCCCGCCCCTGTTGGCCGGTTGGCTCAAACCCACCATGTTTCCGAAACGGTTTCTGCTCGGACAGGTCGAGTCGATAAATCGCGACCGAGGCTGTTGGCGGATCTTTCTTGGGAAAGGGGATTGTGGGCTGTGGGGTTCCGATGGCCGGAGTGGAGTTGGGTGTCACATCGGAGTTCAGGCCAGGCGGCGTTGTGGCCTGTGACTCGCGAGCCTTGGCCAGGTCGGCGGGGGACTCCGGACTCTTGCCGATGCCGAACGCGATCACCCCGGCAACCGCAGCAGCAGCCAGAACCAGCCCGATCCCAGCGAGCACCAGTGTCTTCTTCCGCCCTCCCGTGCGGGGAGGGGTCAACACGGGGTCGGTCCGAACGGAGGACGGAGCCCTATCTGTCGGGGAGGACGCCACCTCCCCTGTCTCAACGGATGCGGCTGAGGGGTCGACCTCTGCCGTGTCCGGCACGGCTTCCTCGGTCCTGAGTCGGCCCATCCGACGGGAGCTTCCTCCACCTCTGTCGTTGAGTTTTTCGTGTAATTCCGCTCCCAGTGCCAGATTCGTTCGCGACAGCCCGGCCAACACGCGGGTACTATTCTCAAGCCAGGGAGCCAGCGCAGCGATGATCTCGGCGGGAGTCTGAAACCGATCCTCGGGTTTTTTGGCCAGCATTTTGGCCACCACCGCAGCCATCCCATTCGGTAGCGTCGTGTCGACCGATGAGAGGTGGGGGGCCGATTTGATCTGGTGTTGGAGCAATTTTTGGGCGGTCGTTCCCTGAAAGGGCGGTGTCCCTGTGATCAGTGCGAAGAACGTGGCTCCGAGGCTGTAGATATCGGCCCGGACATCGATCGGGAGATCGTTCATCGCCTGTTCGGGGGCGATGAAGTCGGCCGTCCCGACCACAGCCCCGGCGTCCAGGCGTTCAGTTAGCCTGTCGGCCGCGTTAGCCACCGCCCGAGCCAGTCCCATGTCCAGAATTTTGACCGCGCCGGACCGCTCCCGGATCAGGTTCCCCGGCTTGATATCCCGGTGGATGAACCCTTTCTCGTAGGCGTGCTGGAGACCGGCGGCGGCCTGGGCGATGGCATCGGCCGCAGCGGTGTGCGGGATGGAGCCATCCCGATCCAGCGTTTGCTGGAGGGTCTCGCCGTCCACGTACTCCATCACCAGGTAGGAAACGTCGTTATGGCGACTGACGTCGAAGATTCGGACGATGTTCGGGTGGTCGAGGGCAGCTGCCGCCCGGGCCTCGCGAAGGAACCGCTCAGCCGCCAGTTTGGCGTCGTCATCCTTCCCGACGACAAGAACCTTGACTGCCACCTTTCGGTGAAGGTCAAGGTGCTCGGCCAGGTAGACAGCACCCATCCCGCCGCGACCAAGTTGGTCGAGGATCACGTGGGGTCCGAGCCGAAATCCCTTGTGTCGGCCTTGAAGGAGTTGCTGGGCCTGGAAGCGGGTGACCACACCCTTCCGGATCAGAACTCCAGCGGCCTTGTGCGGATCGGAGGGCAACTCGGCCGGATCCACCGAGGCCAGCCGATCAGGGGGAACGATGCCACTCTTGCGGATCAGGTTGAGCAGATCCGCCGTCGTCGAAGGTGCCACGGGCATGGCCGCTCACTTTCCGGGAACAGCGCAGGCAGGCCCATTACGGAACGTGACAGAGTAAAGCTTAGACTACAAATCACCGACGTGTCGCCCCTCCTGCGAAATGAGGGAACTTTAGTCAGGATACCAACACGAGGGGCCTGTGTGATGACTCCGCTGACCCTGAAGGGTAGCGGCTTCTAAGGGTTTTCACCTCTGCTATGTCATCCCATAGCAGTTAAGGTTTTCTAGCAATCGTGTCCGCTGGGTGCGTTACTTCCGCAACGAACAGATGTAGTCTAGTTGTCCAGGTGGCGCAGTCAAGCGTTGCATCCACTACCACTAAAGTGGTGTGGCTTTCACGGGCTAATGCCCAGGGTTGTAAACGGGGTGATTTTTCGACACTTCTCGCTAAATGCGATGATATCCCCCACCGTTGGTTCCCGATCTCCCTGGTTCCCACGCTCGGAGCGTGGGAACGAGGGGGGCGTTGTCGCGTCGAGCGAGAAGTGTCGTTTTTTCGCCTCCGACCGAGCCAGCCAGGCAGATGCCCTGTTTCCCATTTGCTTTTCTGACCGATGCAACAACGCAATTGGACACACTCGGCCGCGCTTCCCTTCCAGCAATTCCCGCGCGCCGGTACAATACCGAATATCCACCGCCGCGACAGGCGGCCCAGAGGGGCGGGCCGATGAAGTGCCAGCGCTGTCCGAAACAAGCCACCTTGCACATCACCGAGGTACTCGGCGAAGATCGGTTCGAGGAGGTGCATTTGTGCGAAGAATGCGCCAAGAAATATCTCCACGAGCCACCGCAAAAGAAGGCCGAAGCCAAGCCGACCGAATCCGCGGCGGAAGGCGAGGAGCCCGATGCGGTCGGGGAGAAGCAGTGCGAGGCGTGTGGGATCAAGTTCGTGGAATTCCGCAACCACGGCAGGCTTGGTTGCCCGCACGACTACGATGCCTTCAAGGAGGACCTCCTCCCGCTCCTGGAGAGCGTTCACGGCGACACCCGGCACGCCGGAAAGTCTCCTCGACGTCTCCCCAAAGCAAAGGGGGCGCAGCTAGAACTCGCCCAACTCCGCCGCAAACTTCAGCAGTTTGTGACGGACGAGAAATATGAGGAGGCCGCCCGAATTCGAGATCGGATCAAGGAACTGGAAGACGGATGATTTAAGTTTAAAGTTTAAAGTTTAAGAGTTTAAAGTTCAAGAAGCTGACGCTGATACACGGCTTCTAAACCACTGAATGTGTATTTAACCTTAAACTTTAAACTCTTAAACTTTAAACTTTAAAAATGCGGGGGCGGCATGAAGTGCCAGTTCTGCGATAATCCGGCCACCGTCCATGTGACGGATATCACCAAGTCGAAAAAGCGGGAATTGCACCTGTGCGAGCGGTGCGCTCGGAAACACAACTTGGTGCCGGACCAGCCCTCCCCTCATGTGGACCTGAAGGCCCTGCTCGGGCTCCTGACCGCCCCACTTGTGACCGGCCAACTGGCCGCCGACCCGGCTGCGTTGACCTGCCCTACGTGCGGACTACAGTATGGGGAATTCCGGGCCGCGGGCCGACTCGGTTGCCCCGCCGATTACGATGCATTCGAGGCCGCCCTCGTGCCACTCATCGAGCGGATTCACCGGGCGGTCGCCCACACAGGGAAAATCCCCCAGGCGGTTCGCCGCCAACTTCGGGAAGCTGACCTCCGGAACCTCCGCGAGCAACTGGCTGCTGCGATTACAGCCGAAAAGTACGAAGACGCTGCGCGACTCCGGGACCTGATCCGCCAGAAGGAAGCCACGGATGAACCTCGATAGCCTGCTCCCGAACCTGGGCGAGTGGCTCCGCGGCACCGGCCCCGAGTCGGATGTGGTCGTTTCCACCCGGATCCGGCTGGCCCGGAATCTGGTCAACTTCCCGTTCACCAACCGGGCCTCCCACCACCAGAAGGGGGAGATCGCCGGGCGCGCCAAAGAGGCCATCGCCAAGGCCGATCTGCCCTACAAGCTCGACTACATTGATGTCGCGGTCCTCTCCCCACTCGACCGCCAGTTCCTGGTGGAGCGACAGCTCATCAGCCGGGAACTGGCGGCCGTGCTGGATGGCCCCCGTGGGGTTGCGGTCGACGACAAGGAATCGGTCAGTGTGATGGTGAACGAGGAGGACCACCTCCGACTTCAAGTCCTTCGGAGCGGGTTCGCACTCGATGAGGCCTGGCAGGATATCGACCGGGTCGACGATGCCCTGGAGGCCCGGCTGACGTATGCCTTCCATGCCCAGTTCGGGTATCTCACAGCCTGCCCAACGAACGTCGGAATCGGGATGCGGGCGAGCGTCATGCTCCACCTCCCGGCTCTCGGCTTGACCAAGCAGATCGACAAGGTGTTCCGGGCCTTGCAGAAGATCAACCTGGCTGTCCGCGGACTCCACGGGGAAGGAAGTCGCGCGTTTGGCGACCTGTACCAGATCTCCAATCAGGTGACACTCGGGAAGTCCGAGTCGAAGGTGCTCAACGAGATTCGGGAGGTGATCCAGACCATCCTCCAGTATGAACGGCAGGCCCGAAACGCGCTGGTGAAGGAACGCAAGCAGGCAGAGCAGGACCGGGTCGCCCGGGCGATCGGAACCCTCGGCAGCGCGACCATGATCACCTCCGAGGAGACAATGGAACTCCTCTCGGCGGTTCGCCTTGGCATCCATCTGCACCTGCTCGACGACCTCCCGGCGACGACTGTCAATCAACTCTTCATCCACACCCAGGCCGCTCACCTCCAGAAACTGATGGGCCAACCGCTCGACGGCGAGGAGCGAAACGCCGCGAGAGCGAAATACCTCCGCAGCAAACTCCGCGAACTCGGCACCAGCCAGCGATAAGGGCGGATCGAGGGGATCACATGCCGCCGCAGCGAGAAGTCTTCATCCTCGGAATGCGGGAGGCCGCGCGGACGTTCTCGCGTGTGTTATTGATTGGCGAGCCGGATACCCCCGAATGGAACCAGCAGTATCTTCGGTGGGCGGGAGCGTGGCTGACGCCGAAACTGGTCGAGAGCTACGCAGCAAGCGATTTCGATTCATTCACCCCGGCCCAGCGAGAATCCTTGCGGCTCGCAGTTGAGCAGTTCCGGGAAGTGGCCACAACGATTCCGGACAGCGGGCCGCAGTCGAAGGACGATGTCCAACGCGGGGCAACCCCGTTCAAACGCCTCCAGGCCGCGGTTCGGGAGATGGTTTTGGACGAGTGGAAGCAGGCCTCGACGGCGCTCGTGACTGAGGCAGAAGGGTGGGCCGGGAAGCGTGGCTGGCGATCCCGTCGCACCGAGAAGGAGTTGGTCGAGTCGCTCCTCGGCCCTTACACCCTGCCCCAGTCGGAACTCTACGCGGAGCAGCACCTTTTCGTCCTCGATCCGGTTGCACGGTTCGTCCCCGGGGCGATCGGGTCGTTCGATCTCGCCCTCCAGCCGTCGATGTACACTACAACGATTTATCGAAACTATGATGGATCGTGGAATGTCCACATTCACCTTGGTGGAGCGGTGCGGAATGGACAAGATGTGCCGTGGGGTGAGGAGGCGTTCCAGGAGGCGGTCGCGGAGTTGGGGTCGCTGGTGTGAATAAGCGGCAGTACCGAATCCAGCGGATCGCGGATGTTATGCAGGAGTACCTCGCTGCCCAGACCGCTGCCAACTGGCTCGCCGCCCGAACAGCGGAAGACCCGAGTTTCGGTCGGAAGCAGAAGCCCGACTGGGAACCCAGAGGCGGACACGCATTTTTGCAAAATTTAGAATCAACGTATCTTGTTCGCATGTACGCGGAGTTTGAGGCCGGGTTGAGAGATTATTGGGCGACCTACTGTGGCAAGGATACGCAGCCGCGGATGGTAGACCTCCTCCGCCACGCGATTCCGACCCAAGCGTTTTCCCAAGATTGCATCGACAACGCGGACAGCGTGCGGAAATACCGGAATCATCTGGTGCATGATTCGGAGGAAGAGCCGCCTCCCAGGATCACGCTCTTGGATGCAAAGAGGTACCTCTGCGATTATTTCAGTCGGCTCGACCGGCGCTGGACATGACGGCCGACTGACCCTTCTCGCCATCACTTCGGTCGCGTGTCGGGCGATGGATTTGACCGATTCCGAGTCGGCCAGAGTAGGACTCCAATGGAGGGCGGGGGTACTTGCGATTTTATCTCCAAACACTCACCTTTCTCGTCCTCCTCGGGCTCTGGACGTGGAAGCTTCTCGAACCACACCCCGTCCCGGAGGAACTGAGCGAGGGACTCGCGGCCTTGGAGCTGAACTACCTCGCGGCCAAGTCGCTGCACGCAAGTGGTTACGCCTTCTTGACCGTACTCGCCGGCACGCTCCCTGTGCCACGCCACTGGCGATACTTCCTGATCGGGCTGCTGATCTGTCACGGAGTGGCAAGCGAAATCGCGCAGTATCTGATGGAAGTCGGCCGCACCGGCCGGGTGTCAGATGTGCTGATCGACTGGGTCGGAATCACAGCCGGGGTGCTGGTGATCCGGTGGTGGGACCGCCGCAAGCCGAGTTAACGATTTCCGGGAGTCTCGAATGGCATCGACCTTGAAAGAATACTTGCAGGAGCAGCCATCTGGTGGATTCCGGTCCATACCACATTATCTCCCGTCTGGGGACTACCTGACCTACTTCGTCTCCGAGGAACGTTGTGTCGCCAAGCGGATTGATGACGTGGTAACGGTCTATCTCGCGAATGGCACCGATCAACTCGTCGGATGTCAGGTGAAGGGAGTCCGGCACATTCTCAAGACCGCCGGGACGTTTGGTGAGAGGGTGGACGACAACTGCATCCGGCTTGGCTTCTTCTTCGCTGGAGCCGCCCCCGATAGTGTCGAGCGCGAACCCGTCATCTCGTGGCCGTGAGTGCCCTCCCCGGCCACGAGAACTATTGCACCTCTCAATTGTTGAAGCCTAACAAATCTCTGCAACCTGCCTAGGTTATTCAGACGGTCGAGCGCAAATTACAGCGCATTCGTTGCCATCAGTCTATTTCACCAGACGGCCGGATGCGACCGGAGTTCACCGCAACAGTAGCCACATCAGCAGGGCGAACCCGAGAAGATTGATCGTGAAAAGCAGGTTAAAGTGAACGAACGTCCGGCGGGTGCGTCGGCGACTTGACATCGGTGAGTTCCGATTAGGTGGGGCGACCACCTGAGCCAACGCGAGTTGCAGGGTCGACGACAGCCCTCATCCATCCTCTTTGGCATGCCTTTTAATTCGCAGTTCTGCCCATAAATTCGCTGCCAAAGTGGCATTTATGGGCAAAGCCCTTCCTTGTGGCTTTGCCCATAAAATGCGACATGCCCACAAAATCTGCGGTCTGCCCATAAATTCGGGCAGCATCGCTACGGTTGGCAGAGTGTATAGACTTGCTTTCGGCAGGTCGTTGTTACGTATTGGTCAATTCTATTGCCCACTTCTGGGTCGGCCTCCACCACCGGGCGGCGGCCCCTGGTGTCAATTTCCAAGGTCAAATATCAAACTCTCAAACACTGGTAAAATATGAGTATCATGGTCCACATGGTGAACGTGAGGTCGGACCCGACGGGAAAGAAGGATCGGGAGCAACCGCTCCTGGAGATGCAGGTGGCGATTCACCCCCGGGTGCTGAAGGTGCTGGAGTTTATGAACCAGCGTATCCCGGCGGCTGAGTTGGCGGGGGTGGCCAACGCTGTCGCCCTTCTGGCTCCATCTCTGTGGGGCGATTATCGCGCTGACCCAGTGCGTGGGTTAGCTATTTCGGGGGCGCTGCCACCGTTGGAGGACTGCGCATCGCCGGCCACGCCACCACAATGAGCTTCCATCCGGTGATGTCGTATGCCGCAGGCGGATGGTTGACACATGCCGGTCCTTGGCATGGCAGTAGTGGATAGTCCTGCGGAGTGGCTGTTTCGTTGCCGCATCTGATGCACTTGTAGATGCCAGCGAATGGGGCCGGTTTGCCAGCTTCAGTGGGATGCACAAAGACACTGGGGCTGACCCCCACGCCTTCGCTGGCCTCTGTTATCGAATCGCGTTTGTCACAGACTGGCATCGCCGTCACCTCCCTGAGAATGGCATCGCGAATGTGCGCTGACTCACCAGGATGATTTACGCCCATCGACCGCGATGGGCAATCGCGATCGAATTGTGATTCAGAATCATTCTTCGGCTACCAGTCTTCATTTTTGAATGATGACATTCGCATCATCCGCATTCACAGTTTCATTGTCGATGCAATTCGTGACGATGGCCAATGCTATCGAAATACGATTCAGAATCATTCTTGGAATTCACATCGCCATCATTCATAATTTATTGTGATGGATAGTCATACCGATTGATAGGACATGAATATACAATGCGTGTTAAGATCAGCGCAACCCGCGTGCGTCAACCAATGTTCACATTTCAGAGCACGTCGATAGTTGAAAAACCACAGAAATGGGGCCACAGGGGGCCGATGAACTGTCCGGCTGAAAAGAGTCCCGATGTGAAACACATCCTCCCCATCGTTTCGGATGTAGGAGGTGTGCCGACCACGGGTAGCCGGTGCCTTGTGGCCCTAACCTCTCCCGGGGTGAGATCCGAAGAGAGAGGTCAGGGTTAGCGGTAGACCGGCGCGTCGAGGGTACGCCATGAGTTTGCTGAAACAGCTACTCAGGCGTCGGTTTTGGGACGGCCTGTCGAAGTGGCAATTCGCCACGATGACCGGTGTGGGGGCAGGTCTGCGCACCTGATCCCACCGTCCCCTGCTATCGAAGCCCCGCAGGAGTCATCGACTCCTGCGGGCACCTTGACACGTACAGTATCGGCATCGCCACCAAGAGTACACAGGGTTTTTCACTCCCCAGTGTGCTTCGATGGCCTTTTCTCTCGGACTTTTCGGGCTAGACCGAGTAATTCGGATCGCGCCCATGCCGAACTATCTAAGCTCTTTTCGTTTGCTGCGGCATCAATGATCTTCCGCTCCTCGTCCGTGAGGCGGATGCGAAGCACATTCTCCCGGACTTCGCCCGGTGGTTTCTTGGGTCTTGGCATTCCCAAAATGTAGCCGGAAAAAGCTACGAAATCAAGTTACCGAGATGTATTCGTGGCCACGAAAACGCTACAATTACCTGTGTACAGAAATACACGGGGTCAGATCATGGATGCCAGGGAAACGAAGGGTTTACACCTCGCGACTCACGCGAAGATCGAGCAACAGGGAAACATCTGGCGTGTCCCCTCATCGACCGGCAGTGGCCACTACATTGTGGATGAGTTTGCCACCAAATGCACCTGTGATGATTTCGAGATACGCCAAAAGCCGTGCAAACATATGCACGCCGTCCTCTTCCTGAGAGGCAAGACTTGGGGGATCGACCTTCCGGAGATCGGCAAGGATCAGCCACCCAAGCCCCGTCCCACCTACAAGCAGGTGTGGCCCGCGTACAACGCAGCCCAGATGTGCGAAAAGGAAATGTTTCAGGAGCTTCTCGCCGACCTCTGCAATGGCATCCCGTGGAAACCCCGCCCTGGTCGCGGGCGGCCGGGTGTGCCGCTCCCCGATGGAATCTTCGCCGCGACCTTCAAGGTCTACTCCACCGTCTCGGGAAGGCGGTTCACCACCGACCTGGAAGGGGCGAAAGAGTTGGGCCACATCTCGATGGCCCCGCATTACAACAGCGTGTTCAACATCCTTGAGGATCAGGCCACCGCACCGATCCTGATTCGGCTGATCGAGCGGAGTTCGCTGGCCCTGAAGTCCGTGGAGTCGGCATTCGCTTGCGATTCGTCGGGGTTCAGCACCTCCAAATTCGCAAGATGGTTCGATGAAAAGTATGGCGTTCAGAAGACGAAGGCCGAGTGGATCAAGTGCCATGTGATGTGTGGGGTGAAGACGAACATCGTCACCGCAGTTGAGGTGAACGAATCGGGGGATGCCCCGATGTTCGCTCCACTTGCCAAAAAGACGGCGGGGAACTTCGAGGTCGATGAGTTCTCCGCGGATAAAGCCTACCTGAGTTACGACAACCTCGAATTGGCCGAAGAGTTGGGAGCCGTCCCCTACATCCCCTTCAAGATCAACTCCACAGGTGGGAAGGGTCCGGGCATCTGGGATCGTATGTTCGCTCACTTCACCCTCAAGCGGGATGCGTTTCTCCAGCACTACCACAAGCGGAGTAATGTCGAGTCCACGTTCTCGATGATTAAGAGGAAGGTCGGGGATTCGGTGAGGAGCAAGACCGATATCGCGATCCGGAACGAAGTGTTGGCGAAAGTCCTTTGCCACAATGTCGTTGTGGTGATTCACGAGATGCACGAGTTGGGGATCAATCCGGGGTTCAAGACAGGGGCAGAAGAGGGAGAGGAAGTGAGGGTCTTGAGGTTCCCGGGGGCTTGACGACGGCCTCAAATTTCTGTGAGCCTTGTTTCGCGCAGAGGGTTCTGGTAGAGTTTCGATGGGTTGGTGTCCTATGGCGGATCGCCTATCCACCGGAATCTCGGTGCCTCATGGCCGACAACAATGCAGCCGGCCCAGCGGCATCACCACCAATTATCCCACCTCCCGCGCTGCCTGTCTCTATTATTCATGTCGCTCAGAGGGGGCCACACGGCACCGTCCAGAGGGGGGCGGTTCTTACCGAAGCCTCTGCCGTATCGCGGCGAAAGATGGGACAAGATGTGGTGGTATGTGGTCCTGTGGATGCGGATAATTTCAAGCTGGCCCAGCAAATCGAGCAGACGGCCAATGGTCCCACAATCCACGACCCACCTCACTTTGCCAGTGCGGGGCCAGGGGCATTGCCGCACTTCCACCCGCGGTCAAGACGGCCGGGTGGACACGCGTTCTACGAAGACACCTCTTGCAAAACGGTGTAAACCATGAACTATTTCACACCGAAACTATATGCCAAGTCCAACTCTCCTGACTATCAAGAGGTAGCTCAGGCTATGAAGGAATGGGCAGCGGCATCGGAGACGTATCGCGAATACCTGGACAAATTGCTGACAGCGATGAGGCCCGACCTAAAGGAATTCGCATTAATTGCTTCATCACAGTTTCACGATGCGGAAGTGGTCTTGAACCAAGAACAGACTGCTGACAGCATTATTTGGTCTCCATTATCGCCAGATGACTATCAGAAAGATCGGCGAGTCCGATTTTTTACGATTTGTCTTCGGACGAACGATTCGATCGCCAATGTAAACTACATTCTACGTCGTCCTCTCTCGCATTTCAAACATCGTGAGGGCGTGTTCACCGGTAGCGTGAAGAGATTTTGGCTTTATGATGAGGTACTTATCGATCCGGCATGGTACGAAACCATGCGCCGGATTGCCGTGCAACCGGGCGAACCGGCCCCTCGTCCCGACCTGATTCACTGCATATTGTTCAGTGACGGATTGGAACTTAACCTGCCGTTCTCAGAAGTTTTCCACACCTCTGTGTTACTTTCTGCCGTGTGTGAAGAAGTGTCGAGGATGGCAGATGCCGAGTCTTGATAAGTCTTGAAAGTGGCACCCCAAGAAGCCCCGGTCATATGACCGGGGCTTCTTGCATTTCAGGAATTCCGCTTTCTCCCTCTTCCCTTGGCATGCCTTTTAATTCGCAGTTCTGCCCATAAATTCGCTGCCAAAATGGCATTTATGGGCAAAGCCCTTCCTTGTGGCTTTGCCCATAAAATGCGACATGCCCACAAAATCCGCGGTCTGCCCATAAATTCACCACGATTATCTCGATTTTTCGTCAATATTGTTAAATATTATTACTATTGTTATACAAAATTGACAGATCATCGCGAGGGTTAGGATTAGTAGAATGGTGGGCATCACCTCCCTCCCACGGATGGGTGCCCAATGCCAAATTGGCTCTACGCCTTCTTCCGGTTCGTGGCCGATTGGGGTCGCACTGTGCTTTCCCTCTCCACTGCGATCAAGCTAGTCACCAAGGCGGTCACGTTGCTGGTTCTTTTTGGGGTCGTCCTCGCGGCGAACCAGCCGGTTCGCTTTGTTTATTTCCCAAATGGCACTTATCCCGTGGAAGAATTTGCATTTGTAAAGGAAGCCACTCTGGGACAGGTCTGCTTTGCGTTAGCAGCCTTCCTCTTCCTATCCGCGACATTTGGCGTAACGTGGGTCAGATTTCGAGTTTTGCGATTTCCTGAAGAGGTTGAACGTAACCGCAATCGGTATCAGTTATTGGTTCGCAATGTTGGGATCGCACCAAGGGAGGTGACGGCCAGAATTGAGGAAGTGGTCGGGGCGCCGGGTGCCAGCGAGTCCCTCAATCCTGACTTGCCCAGGGAATTGACGTGGACCTGCCAGAACGAGCGAAACAAATGGAAGTCCCCGACGCTCTCCTATGGTGCTAGTGAAAAACTAATACTCGTCGATAAGATCGAGCATTCTCTGCGCCATGTTTCTGAGGGCGTAAGCCAATACGACTGGGTCAGTGCCAAGTTTCCCACCGCACTGGGCGATCTGCTATTGGGCAGATTCCATACGGGAGTCATAGAACCAAAGAATCCGCTCTGGTTCCGAGTGAGTTTCAACGACTCCGCAATCAGCCTCTGGTTTTCCATTCAGGCAGTCGGCCCGAATAGTGACGACCTACTTATCCGCCGCGAGATGCCACCACATTTGCGGATGGGTTGGCTGCGGAAGCAATTCACCAAAATGCGCCGATAGTATTCATCATCGCATTCACTTTATGAATTTCGAGGCAAGGAGTTTTTGTGACAAGACACAAAAACTCCCCCTTTTCCATTCGACACATCCGTAACAGGTATCGCGACCTGCCCTTCGTTCGCATCGAACAGCACTTCGAGGTCGGCAAAATCGTGGGGAAAAGGCTGGAGACGGGTCGATCAACCACGCGGGCAAAGGGAAGTGATTTCTGAGCCTGTCGGATGAGGGCGACGTAGCCCAGACGAGCCCCGGGTGTCACGCCGGGGCCGTCTGGAGTCGCGCCCACACGTCCGACCACAACTGCCTTCCCCTGAACTTTGCAGAGGGATGGGGAAGGCAATCCTCTAACGGAGGTCTACCATGCGTAGACGCTTCTACGGGGGACTTCCGAGCTGGAAGTTCGCCCGCCTCACGGGTGTCGGACCGGGGTTCCGGTCATGACCTGACGTGAGACTCTCGCGGGCGAGAGCAGCGATGTTGCTCCCGCCTGCGTGTATCTTATCGGATGGCCGATAGCGCGATAATCATCCGTTCCGCCCACTTGTGGGGCGACTGGGAAGTCGCGCGCAAACACTAGGAATAAAGCTCTTTTTAGCTACCACCGCTCCCATCCTTGGGTCTTCCGGTCACTGACTTTTTCGCAAGCGAGAGAAGTTCTGATCTCGCCCAGGTTGACGTATCCAACGTCTTCGCTTCGGCCGCTTTATCGAGCGCCGCGCGTTCCTCTTCGGTCAGTCGGATACGGAGGACGTTTCCACGCGATTCGCCCTCCGGTTTTTTGGGTCTACCTCTCATGGACACAATGTAGCCACAATTTTTCCCCAAATCAAGTCACCGACATTTTATGTAGCTACAGTGAGGCTACAATATATGCATGGATTGAATCCCTTGACGGGGTGGATGATGGACGCACGGGAAACAAAGGGTCTGCATCTCGCGACTCACGCGAAGATCGAGCAACAGGGAAACATCTGGCGTGTCCCCTCATCGACCGGCAGTGGCTACTACATTGTGGATGAGTTTGCCACCAAATGCACCTGTGATGATTTCGAGATACGCCAAAAGCCGTGCAAACATATGCACGCCGTCCTCTTCCTGAGAGGCAAGACGTGGGGGATCGACCTTCCGGAGATCGGCAAGGATCAGCCACCCAAGCCCCGTCCCACCTACAAGCAGGTTTGGCCCGCGTACAACGCAGCCCAGATGTGTGAGAAGGGGATGTTTCAGGAACTTCTCGCCGACCTCTGCAATGGCATCCCGTGGAAGCCCCGCCCTGGTCGTGGTCGGCCGGGTGTGCCACTCCCCGATGGAATCTTCGCCGCGACATTCAAGGTCTACTCCACCGTCTCAGGTCGGCGGTTCACTACCGACTTGGAAGGGGCGAAAGAGTTGGGCCACATCTCGATGGCCCCGCACTACAACAGCGTATTCAACATCCTCGAAGATCAGGCCACCGCACCGATTCTCATTCGACTGATCGAGCGGAGTTCCCTGGCCCTGAAGTCCGTGGAGTCGGCATTCGCTTGCGATTCGTCGGGGTTCAGCACCTCCAAATTCGCAAGATGGTTCGATGAAAAGTATGGCGTTCAGAAGACGAAGGCCGAGTGGATCAAGTGCCACATCATGACGGGGGTGAAGTCGAATATCGTCACTGCGGTTGAGGTGAACGAATCCGGGGATGCCCCGATGTTCGCTCCCCTGGCGAAGAAGACGGCGGGGAACTTCGAGGTCGATGAGTGGCCCTCCCCAAGGTTGGTGG
>PLDW01000155.1 GCA_003136315.1 Gemmataceae bacterium
CTGGCCGCTGTCCACGTCCCACACTCGAACAGTGTGGTCCTCGGACCCAGTAAGGGCACGGGAATTGTCCGGGCTAATCGCGACTGATCGTACGGAAGCGGTATGACCCAGTGAGAGAACCCGACGCTCGAAGGTCTCTCGGGTGGCCGAACTGTCTTCCGCTGGCGGTTTCGCAGGCGGTCGACAGGCTTCGAGGAGCCTCGCATAGGCCTCCGCGTGATCCGCAGGCTTCCACGAGATGTAAAGGAATTGCGCCAGGGAGCCTTTAAGGGGGGCGTCGTCGAGCCGAAGTGGAATGAAGCGGCGTTCCTTGTTCAGCGGGTCGCGAAACCGGAAGGTGTAGCTCTCCAGATGTGCCCACTCCGAGCCGAAGGCATTCGCCGACATGCCGAGCACAAGCACGCGGGAATGCTCCAGCCCCTCCTCGATCTTCGACGGGATGCTGTCGCCAGGCTTGATCTCCCACTCGTCGAACCAGACGCGCAACCCATCCTTCCGGAGCCGCTCCGCCACGACGCGCACGATGGGCTTGTCCTTGGAGCTGTGGCTCAGGAAGACATCGTAGAGCGATTCCGCCATCGTGGACCCCCCGGCCGCTTCGCAGATGATCGGCTGATCGTCGACGAGATGCCAGTATCCTACACCCACGCGGATTCCTCCGCCATTGGGCGAGGAGTTGGCGCTGATCGCGGCCGGGATTGAAAGGAGAACGACCCTGGAAGGGTCGCAGCGATTAGCCGGTGGTCGAGCGCAGCTCGACCACCGGGGGCGGGGACGGAAGCTGAGGGGCAGGCAGTTGGTGTCGGGGTTGGGGTGGTTGCCCCCGCAAACCGGTGGTGTCGCTGCGCTCAACCACCGGCTAATGGCTTCGACCCCTGCCGGGGTCGGGGCCGAAACCTAACCCCCCAACCCCCTTTCCTGGAACGGAAGGGGGAGTCGGAATCGTGTAACAGATCGCCCTCCGTATGGGTTAAGATGGAGATGGGTCCGGTCACGGGTTCGGTTCCTGGGAGGCTTCCGATGAGGTTGTGGTCCGCTGTTCTCCTTGCTCTCGTTCTTGGTCCGGTAACGGTCCAGGCGGCCGACGAACTGCCCGCCGCGGTCACGTTCGCCGATCACGTCGCCCCGCTGGTGTTCGAACACTGTACCGGATGCCACCGCCCCGGGCAGGTCGCTCCGTTCCCGCTGATGAACTACACCGACACTCGCAAACACGCCAAAACCATGCTGCGGGTCGTCCAGGATCGCTACATGCCACCCTGGCAACCCGAGAAAGGGCACGGCGAGTTCCGCGGCGAACGACGCCTCACCGACGCCCAGATCGCCCTGTTCGAGAAATGGGTGACAAGTGGCATGGCCGAGGGCGACCCCCAGAAGGTTCCCCCGCTGCCGAAGTACCCCGAAGGCTGGCAGATCGGCAAGCCGGACCTTGTTGTGAAGATGGATCGCCCGTTTGAAGTCCCCGCCGACGGTCCGGATATCTACCAGAACTTTGTCATTCCCCTCGGAGTCAACGAAGATAAGTGGGTCTCGGCGGTCGAGTTCCGGGCGACGGCACCGGAGGTGGTGCATCACGTGCTGTATTTCCTGGATAACTCGGGCCGGGGTCGGGCCAAGCTTTCCAAGGACGGCCAGCCCGGATTCCCCGGGATGGGGTTCCGGCCCACCGGGAGCCTCGGCGGCTGGGCCGTCGGGGCCACACCCATTCGGCTCCCCGATGGCCTCGCCCGCCCACTCCGGAAGGGGTCCGATCTGGTCCTCCAGACGCACTTCCACCTGTCCGGCAAGGCGGTGAAGGAGGAGATCACCGTCGGGATCTACTTTGCCGACAAGCCGCCCGAGCGGACCCTCGTGACCGTTGCGCTCCCCCCGCACTTCGGGCTGTTCTCGAATATCGACATCCCGGCCGGTCGAAGCGACTTCAAGGTACAAGACTCCTTTACCCTGCCGGTGGATGTCGATCTGGTCGGGGCTGCTGCCCACGCCCACTACCTGGCGAAGACGATGAACATCACCGCCACGCTACCGGGGGGTGAGAAGAAACCGCTCTTCTCCATCCGCGACTGGGATTTCAACTGGCAGGGGCAGTACCTGTACAAGGACTACATCCGGCTCCCGAAGGGGACGGTTCTCCGCGGCGGAGTGACCTGGGACAACTCCGCAGCCAATCCCCGCAACACGAGCAGCCCGCCGGTTCGCGTCACATGGGGCGAAGGTTCAAAAGACGAGATGGGCCAGGTGAGCCTGATGATGGTGGCGGCCCACCAGGCTGATACCCCAAAACTTCAGAAGGCGATCAAGGACCACTCCGACGAAACGGTTTTGCTATCACGGCTTCGTGGCGACAAAATCGACTGGGCGAAGCTGGGAGTCGAACGGCCCGCGTTCTGGAAGGACTCCCCCGCAACTCCGAAGAAGAAAGAAGCGAAGACTCCGCCCCTGAGCCTCCGCGACCTGGACGGCAAGGAGCAAACGCCGCTGGCGGTGGAGGGCGCGAAGGCCCACGTGTTATTCTTCACCACGACCGATTGTCCGATCGCGAATAGCTATGTTCCCGAGATCAACGCGATGGTGAAAGAGTTCACCGACCGACCCGTCCGCTTCTACGCGGTTCATGTCGATTCGGATCTGACTCCGGACGAGGCCCGAACACACCGGAAGGAGTATGGCCTGAATCTGCCAATCCTCCTGGACACCAGGCACCAACTCGTGGCCGCGACCGGGGTGACCCGCACCCCGGAGGTGGCTGTTCTCCTTGCCGATGGCAAGGTTGCCTACCGTGGGCGGATCGACGACCGCTACCCCAGTCTCGGCAAGAAGAGGCAAACCCCCACCCAGCGGGATCTCAGGGACGCGCTCGCCGCGATCCTGAGTGGCGAACCCGTGCGGGTGGCCCGCACCGAGGCAGTGGGCTGCTCGATCCCAGACGTGCGGGCGGTGGGTCAAGTCAAGACGCCGAACTGATACAGGAACCGCAGAGGCTGTCTCATTCCCGGAGCAAGCATCAGTCTAACGGGAGAGCGAGGCTCCTGCCGAGCGTGAGCTGGTGAAGCTCGGCAGGAGCCTCGCTCTCCCGTTTACTCGCCCTCCCATTTGTACGTCTCATCGTTTTTTCGGAGATGCGATACCCTCAGCGGCTTCCTGGATGAGTCGATATCGGGTCGCTGCGGAAGGCGGCCCCAGGCTGATCTCCTCCCGGCTCACGACCCGCCGCCCATGAGCCGGCTGAGGCGGTCGGTCAGTTCGTCTTCGGCCACGTTCGACCAGACGAACTCAGGGGGCGGCTTGAAACCGCCCTCGGAGTTGAGGGTGGCGGCCGGCACCGGGCTGAGCGAGGCGATCCCGAGCACACGCCCCTTGTGCCGCAACTCGAATCCGGTTGCCCGGGTGAGGTCGGCAGCGTCCAACATCCCCGGAGCGAACACTGTCGGGCCGTCGGTCACCAGAATTTCTTGTTCCAACAGCAGAGTTGATTGGTTTCCACCAGCAATGGCTGCGTGAACCTGAAGCTGACACACCCCCGCCATCCCGGGCTCGGAACTGGCGACCAGGAAGCAGGGGCCAAGGCGCGACAACTCGGCGACCGGTGGCGGTTGCTTGGTCACCCGCACCCCGGCCTTGTCCGCGATGACGAACCGGGTGTCCGAGATCCGCAACGAACCCTCGAATCGCTTCGTCGGAATCCCCTGGACTTGCTGCGTTGCCAGTTCTCGGTCCCCGGCCTTCCAACTCACTGACCACGCGCCCACTCGCCGCGGAATCCGTGGCAGGGATGCGGTCACCACCGCTTCCCGGGAAGCCAGTTGCGAACTGCTCAGGACAACCGGGATCTCCTGACTGGTCCCTGTCCGTTCGCTGCGGAATACGACCTTCAATCCCAGGTCGGCAACCGGGGCGAGTGGGGTCGGGTTCTTCAACACACAGGAGGCGAGCAGACCTTTGCACTGGCTGGCAACGAAGGTTTGCGCGGAGACGGTCTGAGTTCCGAGCCGAACCAAGACAGTCGGAAGAGTGACCCGGAGCCCGGCCCGAAACTCGTCAGCCGTCAGGACGGGGATGGTGACCGCAGAGAGGAACCGGTGGTTCCAGAGGAGTTCGCCGGTGGTAGATCGCGGGGGAACCGGGAAACGGAAGAACAGCCTGTGGCGGTCCTCGGCCTCCGGCCGCAGGGCCTCAGCCGGGATTGGTTCCTGGCCCGGCAACCGCAGGGAGAAATCGGTCTTCCGCCGTGCGGCGTGAGGGAGGCGCAGTTGCACCTCGACGACCACCGCGTCCGCATTCCACGGAACGGGGAGGTCGTAGAGGGTGAGCCCGGCTTTTTCGTACCGGGCGTGAACGGCCACCCCGTGCGGGCGGATACGGGTGAGGGGAAGCACGTCACTCCTTACCCAGTCGAGCCAGTGCTTGATCCAGGGCCACATCGAGATCCTCCCCGGCCACCGGGGCCGGGACCGCCGAGCAAATCAGACACGCCGGGGACTTCGGTATCCGGAAGCGGTAGGACCGGAACACGTCGTCAAACACCCCAGGAACTCGGGCCAAGGTGAACAGCAGGCTGGTGAACTCCTCGTGGACCTCGCCATTTGGTGGGGAGGGGATCGGTCCAGTCTTGCCGCTGGGCTCTCCCTCAACGGTATGAGAGCGAAACAGACCCTGTGTCACAACCGCATGCAGTCCGGCGATGACCTCGATACTTGCCTTGCTTGCCGGGACCGTCGCTTCGGCCACCGCTCCACCAGGAGTTGCGTAATCCGGGGGTGGCGTACCTGGTGCCTCGGTGAGAGTCCGTTGGAGGTGGCTGGCGACGCAACCGTAGCATGGACCTCCCGGAGTGAACCGGTGAACCCAACCACCGATGCCGCCGCTGAGCACCTCGCCGAGTGTCCAGGGCTTGCCCGCTGCGCGCATGAGGGCATCGAACGCGTACTTGGCCACCTCGTTGTCAACCGCGCACACACCGACATCACATCCGGCAACGAGCTGCTCAAATGCTGGATGCATGGCCGGGTCGGTCAGGTCTGCGACGACCGGATCGACCACCAGATCGGGCCGCCGCTCGCGTACCCATTCAGCGGCAAGTTCGGCCTTTTTCCGACCGACAGCAGCCAACGGGAAGACATGCCGATGGACGTTATGCGGCTTGTACACGTCAGGCTCGATGAGCGTCACCCGGCTCACCCGAGGATCGCGGGAGAGCAAGTCGAGTACCACAATCCCTCCGCTACCGGCACCGACTTGAAACAGGTTCATAATTTAAAGTTAAAGAGTTTAAAGTTAAAGAGTTTAAAGTTTAATGGATAGCTGAATACATGAATTCAATTGGATCCAACCTTGTAATCTTTAAACTTTAAACTCTTAAACTTTAAACTCATGATTACTTTGCTTCTGGAAGCGGCCACTCACCCGTATCGTACCAAATTTCGTAACACGCAAGCCATCGCCAGGTCGCCTGGATGGCGAACAGGCAGGTGAATTTTGCCGGATCCCATCGACTCGTCGAGCGGGTCGATCCCTGTCGCCACAGACAGACGGTCTGGCCTTCGAGCAGGTGCGGGCAGTGCTTCAGCGGGGTGAGCACACGGGTCTCGGGAGGGACCGTCGGGTAACTCGACAGGAGACGGGTTTCCACCCGGTAGACGTTGTGACACGGTTTGAGCTGATACGTGAGCACCAAGGCCCCGCCGACCCGGGCCAGGGTAATCTTGAACCCGGGGTCGCGGCCTTCGTTGTACTTCTCGATTGCCGGCACCTCGACGGACAACAGCCGCCGCTTGCCGGACTCGGTGTCGAGTAGGCCCATAGCTCTTGGGGGAGAGCGAGTAGCTAGTAGCTGTTAGCTCTTAGTCAAACCAAAGATGATTGGCTCTGATGCCAATCGACGAGGCCAGTCGCGCTGGCCACAGAATCTTTTGTCTGGCTGATAGCTAAGAGCTACTAGCTACTAGCTCTCCGCGATCAGTAGTGACACGGGACGGACTTGATCGCATTGATCACCTCCTCGTCGGGAACCTCCTCGGTGGCCCCGACGAAGCTGGTGTCCTTGCGGTCCATCAGTAGGGCAGTGCCCCGGTCGGCGTTGCCCCGCAGGGCGGTGATCAGTTGACGACGCTCGGTCTCATTGAGCGGGCGGAAGTCCATGGGACAGTCCTCCACAACGGGCGATGGGTTCAAACGCAAGAGACGGTTCAGGGAACGAACCATCGATCGGACGGAACACGGGATAAAGCCCGACTCCGATGTCTTGAGAAAGGTCACCCGCGTGCAGCCAGCTCGGCCAACAACAGGTAAACCCCTTTGTCGAGTGCCGCGTCGGGTAGGTCGGCCTGGAAGACCTCGCCGCCAGACTCATAGTAGTACCGGACATCCTTGCCTTCCAGAACGACCCGGACCGCCTGACCGGATTCTGCCAGCCCCACCGTCACGGTCAGGGCCGGACCCTCACGACCTTGAGTGATCTCAAACCGCACCCGGGCCTGCTGGCGAGCGAGCCTGTCGAGCCTTGCGGCATGGGCCTCGATCACATCCCAGACCGGTCGTAGCGGCTTTGCCAGGTCTGGTCCGATGGTGAGCCCGAGATCCGCTTCCCGATACCTTTTGTCTCCAACTGCCAGGGTGTACCACGAAAATCGCATTGGCCCGAGGCATTGCATGTGGGGCTTCGGGTTCGAAGCAACGGGAATGCCGTCTCGTTCCTGTTGAGCATCCCCGGTGCCGATCCCGAAAATTCCTTCGCCTCCAGGCAACTGCGGCACCCACTCGCGGTCGCCCTTGAAGTCGCCCTTGCTCGGATGCCGCAGACTACCGGGGTGAGTGTGAACCACCCCAAGCACCTTCAGACGCCGTTCCCACTTCCAGACAAGTCGGTAACCGATTGTTTGCGCCGGGCTGTTAAACCGCACATGGGCCTCGCCCGCATCTCGTTCGGCCCCAGCCGGGAGGGTGGCAAGGACCGTCGCCTCGTCCACGTCCCGCACTCCGAGGAGCACCCAGCCGGTCTCTTCTCCACCACGGTCCGATCCTCGGTGTGCTGCGTACTCCTCGAAGAGGGTCCGGCTCACCTCGTCGGTCAGAACAACACGTCGAACACGCTCGAAAGTCACCGGGGGTGGCAGTGCGGGTGGAGTCCCAGACGAAACCGAATTCCCCCCGGTTGTTGGAAGGCGGGTCAGGTCCGTGGCCACCTCCTTCGCCCGGCGGAGGAGGCCATCCATCAACGTCGTCCAGCGAATGCGGTCGTCCTCGCTGACTGTTCGTCGGGTGCCCGGTTTGGTCGGGCCGGGTTGCGGCGGAGAGGGGTCGTGCGGAAGAGGCCGGTCCTGGCTTCGGGATCGGTCGTTCGCATCACCGTCGTCAGCCCTATCATAACCGAGCCCGTCGCGAACTCAAGACAGGCATAACTCGGATAACCGACCCGGTTCTAAACCCCTATGACCCCCGAACCGATCACGCTTTCACCTTCCCACGCGCCACTCGCTGGTGAATATCTCCCCGGACAGGGGCCAGCTCGGGGATTCGCGGTCTTGTGGGTTCACGGGTTTGGCAGCCATCGCGGCGGCGAGAAGGCAGCGGCGGTCCAGAGGGAATGCACACGTCGGGGCTGGGCGTTTGCCGCGTTCGACTTCCACGGGCACGGAGCGTCCGCAGGCGCGATGCACGAGTTGCGGGCCACCGGACTTCTGGCCGACCTCGCCCTGATCCGACACTTCCTCGCTGGCCGCGGCCACACCCAAATCGGGCTGGTCGGATCAAGTATGGGGGGGTTCGCATCCGCCTGGTTCGCTCACCACCACCCAGACGGAGTGGTCGGGGTCGCACTCCTCGCACCCGCGTTGGGATTCCTCGGCCGCCGCTGGGACCGCCTGACTCCCGCAGAACGGCAGGAGTGGCAGCGGACCGGCCGGCTACGAGTCTCGAATGACTGGGTGGACGCGGAGCTCGGATTCGGATTGATTGAGGAAAGGGATCGGTTCCGACCGACCGATCTCGCAACCGGGTGGCGAACGCCCGCTCTCCTCTTCCACGGCTGGGCCGACGACGTTGTCCCAACCACGGACAGCCTCGAGTTCCTCCAACACGTCGATTTTCCACGAGTCGAATTGCGGTTGTTCAAGGACGGTGATCACCGCCTGACCGCCTACAAAGACGAGATCGCTGCGGAGGTCGGGCGGTTCTTCGCGAGGTTGCTCGGTGAGGAAGGGAGTCGTGCGTGAATGTTTTCAGGGCCGGTCGGCCCCGGAACACGCAGTCGGGTTTGGGAGGAGCCAACGGAGCGCCGGAGCCGTCATCAGGGTCGTGACGAGGGCCATAATCACCATCATTGCAAACAATGTCGGCGAGATCACACCCAGATTCAAGCCCAGGTCGAGGACGATCAGCCCCATCAACCCACGGGTGTTCATCATCACCCCGATCGCAGCGCTGGTACGCCAGTCGTATCCGGTCAGCCTCGCGGCGACCAGCGTCCCCCCGAACTTCCCGACTATCGCCACCCCGACGACAGCCCCGCAGATCAGCCAGTTCTCCCACCCCCTCACGAGCCCAATTTCCGTTTGAAGTCCGCTCAGGGCAAAAAAGGCCGGCAGGAGCAGGACGGTCACCACATCCTTGAGCCTTCGGACAACCTCCTCGGCAAGCTGGGAGTCGTGCGGAATCACAGCCCCGAGCAGGAACGCACCAAAGACCGCATGGATGCCGATCGCCTCGGTGGCCAGGGCGGACACCAGCACGGCCACGAATACACAGGGAACGGCCGCCGGTGGCAACAGTCCGGGCCGTGAATCAAGCCGACGGCAAACTCGCTCGGCCACTGGCCGGATGAGCAGGAACATCCCCAGGATGAACAGGACCGCTACCACCCCCACAGTGACTGCGCGGGTGATCTCTCCGTCCACCCCGCCCTGCGATTGGGCGACCCCGGTGACAAGCGCCAACAGACACCACGCGGTCACGTCGTCGGTGGCAGCGCACGCGAGCGCAACCACCCCCGTCTCGGTCTTGTCCAACCCCCGGTCGGCGAGAATGCGAGCCAGAACTGGGAACGCCGTCACCGAGAATGACACCCCCATAAACAGGGCGAAACTGGTGAACGGCACCCCGCAATTCGACAGAATCGGGTAAAGCCACAGGGCGAGTCCAGCTCCGAGAACGAACGGGGCCACGATACTGGTGTGCGAAATCGCGACAGTGGCGTGAGCATGGTGTGCCAGTTTCGCTGCGTTCAATTCCAATCCAACGAGAAACATGTAGAGCACGACCCCAAGCTGAGCGACCGCCTTGAGGGCGGACGTGACCTGTCCATTCGGGTCAGTATCTGCGCCAGGAATGAGCCATCGCATCGCTTCGGGCGATATCGTCCCGAGCAACGACGGGCCAAGCAGGATGCCCGCGACCACCTCACCGATGACCGGGGGCTGGCCGACCACCTGCAGTCCCCTGCCCAGAACCGATCCCAGCCCAATTACCGCAGCGAGTGTCGCCAGGACGTGCAGAACGACATCAACTTGCCCGGCGACTCGCGCGCCGACCAGAGGGAGACCTGGAGGGGGTTCCGGAGCATGCAATCCTTCCCCCACCTCGCGGATGAGAAGGAATGCTCCGATGGACGCGATCAGCATCAGAACGTACGCCCCGACAGCAACCCAGCCGAGTCGGGTCGGGGCGATCACGGGCTTGACGGATCGGTCGCTCGGTGGATTGGGGCCTTTATGCATACCGAAACGGGAGACTGGATCATGTTGGGTGGGAATGACACTCCCGATTGTAGGCGCGGTCGGGCCGAAAAAGCCCGTGATCGGGATGGAGTGAAAATATCGAGATGATTGAATAACTATTAATATATACTATAGATTGATCACGGACATCAATCTAGCTTAACAATCTCAACAAATAGCAAAAATCATATGATTTTGGTACGAGGTTCCTGCCGCACGTCTTCTCACTCGCTCGGGTTGCGTGTGTGCGTCCGATCGGCTTCCCGTGCGAAACTGCGACCGGGTCCGGGAAGCAGTGGGGTCATCGCAATGACCCGGTGGTGAAGGACCAGCGGACAAAAACCTTGACAGGGAGGCGGAGGAGAGTCAAAGCGCGTTTAGGCTCCCCCTTCCTTCTTAGGGAAGGGGGTTGGGGGGGTTAGGTTCTCTCCGCTCGTCCTAATCGCTGTGATACCACCGGGGACGATTGAAGCTCTCACTGCGGGGAAATGGGTTGGGGAGGGGGCTAGAAGCCTTGGCCTCAAAAA
>PLDW01000163.1 GCA_003136315.1 Gemmataceae bacterium
ACGCCCTGGGCTACTCTCTGACGTCCCTTCGGGACTCAAAACCTCGGCTTCGGGTCGAGCCCGACCGGATATACCCATTCTGAACCAACTCCCACGGGCACCCTCACCGCTTCTTCTTGAGGAGTCGTTTGGCCTCGTCGGTGGTCAAGGCCGCGGATTTGACCGCGATCTCGAAGACCGTGCGGTCGGTTGGTTCCCCGGCCCAGGAATAGCCCTGCCGGTCGTCGACCAGACTCCGGTGCCCAAAGCCCCAGCCGCGATAATCCACCCGCGCGGCGATGTTAAAGTGAATCCCTACCTTACCTGTTACCCGGCCCCAGTCCAGGTTGTAAATGCCCAGGTGGTGGCCGTTGTAACTCAGTAAACTTGTCCCATTCCAGCCGTACCCATCCTGCTCCGTCCGGAAGCCCAGACGCTCCCGGGTCATCTCGATGATCACGAACTGCCGGGTCGTGGCATCGGTCAGTTTCAGATACTTCACCCCAACCGGAGCCTGGTTGAGCGGGACCGCAAACTGGTTTGGCCCTTGGTTGACCTCGGTGTTCCAGATCGAGGGGTCTTCGGATCGGAAGATCACCTTCCACCCCTCTCCCCCGACTCCGGCAGTCCGGGCCACCTTCTGCTCGGCCACCTTCGCCACCTCGGCCATTCGCTTATCGACCCGCACCTTTGGGAGTCCGGAGAGAAGCGGGGCCGCCATCTTGTACCACTGGTAGGCCCGGATTTTGGCTTCTGGTCGCTCGGCCGGGTCGAGCCCCTCGGCCAGATCCCACCACATGTCACCGATCTCGACCTGCTTGGCCGCCAGAACTGGCTGGGTCAGCTCTTTCTCGGCCACAGCCTTCAGTCGCTCGTCCGATCCCTTCGCCAGAAGTGGGAGCCCCGCCTCCCAGTCGCCCTTGAGCAAGCACAGGAATCGCCCGACCCGGTTAGCTGCGATCTGGTCATTCGGGTTCTTCGCCAACAGTTTGCGGTCCTGGGCGAGTTCCTCGAACGCAGTCTTGCAGGCCTCCACCTCCTTCGTTCGGGCTGCGACCGTTGCGCTGAGCGCAGCGACCCTGGCGCGGGTCGCGGCGCTGGCAGCCAGTTTCAGATAGCGCTCGGCTGTGGCGTAATCGTCTGCCTGGATGGCATCTTCTGTTGCTGCCAAGGCCGCTTCGAGGACGGCTTTCCCCGGGGCCGATGCCTTCTCGGCGGCCTCCAGGGTCGCGAACTTCATTTGGATGGGGTCCACCATGAACACCCGGGAAGTGGCGGTCACGGCATCCAGGGCGAGAGCCACGTCCCCCGCACGGGTGGCCAGATCACGGGCCTCGCGATACATCACGAAACGGGCTGCCGGGTCGTCCTTTGTCTCGTCCGCAGCTTTGATCAACTTCCGGGCGAAGTTGATCTGGTCGAACGACTTCTTCTTCACGTAGTCGGCCTTGAACACCTCTCGGACCACCTTCTCGGCCTCGCTCAAAGCCGTCGCATCGGGCACCTCGATAAGCGGAGGGATCGGTCCGGTCGGCGGCTGAGTGGCCTGGGAAAGGTGGAGTCCGCCAAGCATCGCACTGAGAAGGACGGTCGCGGCAACAACTCGGGAAGGATACACAGCAGGTCTCCGGCTGGTGCGGGAGTCGGTCAGGTCGATTGGTGGGATTCTACCTTCCCGGAATGGTGAACGCACAGGGTAACCGCCCGTTGCGATCCCGGCCAGTTTTGAGAGAATAAAGATCAGCGGAAGAAACCTAACCCCCCAACCCCCTTCCCTGGGAAGGAAGGGGGAGCCGGAGGGGGTTGCGTCAGAACCTAACCCCCCAACCCCCTTCCCTGGGAAGGAAGGGGGAGACGGAGAGGTTCTCTCCGCTCGTCCTGACGCTCACCCCCCGTTCCCCTGTGAGGGAGAGGCCGGATATGATCGATCGCTCGTTCCGACCGGGTCGCGGCAGTGCGGTCCGGGTTGTGCGTCTGGCACTCCTCTCGGCCGTCGGCTTCCTCTTGTGCGGGCTGTCGATCGCTGCGGACGACCTGCTCGACGATCCCCCACGACCAGTCGGGGTGTCCCGCCCGATCACCACCGAGGATGTTCGCCGCAAACTCGGATTGCTGCCGGATTACGCTTCTGTCGCCCGGGTGAAGGATATCAAGATCGCCATCCTCGACTCCGGCTTCGCCGGGGTCGGCGACCGCCCTTACCTGCCGAAGAGCGCCGTTGTGGTCGAGCACTACGACCCGGCCTTCGTCCGCCGGTTCGGGCTCGGCGATCCCAACTTCGCCAAGCCGTTCAACGTCGGCGACACCCACGGGCGAATGTTGGCCCAGCTCGTCTGGGCAACGACCGGGAGTAGCCCCGACGGGCCGCAATTCTACCTCCTGAATGCAAATGGCCCGACGCTGTTCCGCCGGGCGATCCGGTACGCCATCGAGGCGAAAGTCGACATCATCCTTTTCAGCGGAACATTTGAGGGGGCCGGGAATTACGACGGCAAGGGACCAGTGAATGCCGCGGTCGATGCCGCAATCGATGCCGGGATTATCTGGGTGAATGCGGTCGGCAACAGCGGTGGGCGAGTGTACAACGGGCCGGTCGATGTTGGTCCGGACGGGTTCCTCCGATTCCGCGGCACAGCGCTGCCGACAGCCCTGCGGTTCAGCAACCGGTACGACGAGAACACCGTTACCATCACCCTGACCTGGAACGACTACCGCGAGACCGAGGACGCTGGCACCGACAAGGATCTGGACCTGATCGTCACCGACTCGGACGGTCGGGTGGTGGGGGAGAGCAAACTCACCCAGGTTCCCCTGGACCGACCCGCGGGCCAGGGGGAATCCAAGAACCCCCGCGAGCGATTGGTGCTCACCGACCTGCCGGCGATCCCCTCCTGGCAGGAGTATCGGATCAAGGTGAAAGCGAGGGGGAACAACTTCGGACCCCGCGACCGTATCCGAATCCAGGTGTCGTCGACGAAAGACGTGCCGTACACTGACCCGGAGACCGGGCGAACGGTCGATCCGGTCGAGTTTTACGATGCCTCGAAGAGTGAAGAGGTGTATCCGCCGGCCGATCATCCCGGAGTGTTGACGGTGGGCGACATGTCCCGGTTCTCGGCCATTGGCCCGACAGCCGACGGACGGGTGAAACCGGACGTGGTGCTAGGTACGGCAGTCGCCCGGTTTAGTAATGGGGAAGAGGTGGTTGGCTCGTCGAACGCAGCCGCGTACTTCGCCGGGGTAGTCGTGCTCATGCGAGCAAAGGAGCCCACCCTGGCGGCCAGTCACATCCGGGAGTGGGTGCGTCGACTCGATGCCGCGCCAAAACCGAAGCAACCGATCACACTTCTCCCCTCCCCCCCACCCTCGGCATCTCCACCCGCACCGCCGACCCCGACCGCACCGATCGTCCCGGCCCTCACTCCGAACCAGGTGCGCGGGTTGAGATATGCCGAGAACGCAATGGATGACAAAACGCGGCAGAAGGGACTGGCACCGTACATTGTGATGTCCTCGGTGAGTGGGACACAGTTGGTCCAACCGGGCGGTCGGCTACTTCCGGGCGATGCCCCGCCTTCAACCCCGCGGCCAGCCATTGCCCCGCCCCCAGAGCCAGTCCGGGCGCAAACCCCGTCCAGACCGACGCCCCAAACTCCGCCGCGACCAGTGGCCCAGTTTCAACCCCCGCCCAAGCCGACGCTTCCGGTCCGCATGCCGCCACATGCCTTGTGGGTGACACCGTCCCCGAAAGCGCTGGCCGACCTCGTCCGCGGGCCGTGAGGCCGCCCGATGGGAACCGCTCGAACTGCCCCCAACGAGTCGACCATGTTCATCTTCGACAAGGCCCCGTTCAAATCCTGTCACGCCTCCACCCTCGTCGAACACGAGCCGGGCAAACTCCTGGCAGCGTGGTTTGGTGGAGACGACGAGGGCGCCAAAAATGTCCAGATCTGGGCCAGTGCGTTTGATGGGAAAGGGTGGTCAGCGCCGACTGTGGTGGGCTCCGAGCCCGGTCAACCGTGCTGGAACCCCGTGCTCTTCAAGACTGCGAAGGGGACACTCTTCCTCTGGTATAAGGCCGGTCCCAGTCCGCAAACCTGGACCGGGTATGTTCGCACTTCATCCGACAACGGCACAACCTGGACCCCACCCGAGATGATGCCCGCGGGGATGTGGGGTCCGGTCCGGGCGAAACCGATCCAACGGAGCAACGGAACGATCCTCGCCGGTACGTCCGTCGAGAGCCACCGCAACTGGACCCCCTACGTCGATCGCTCGACCGACGACGGGAAGACCTGGCGGCGATCCAATGGGTTTCCGGTTCCCGGGAAGTTCAAGGAGATTCAGCCGACGCTTTTCGAGACCAGGGAGGGGCGGATCGTCGCCCTGATGCGATCGAATACCCGAAAAATCTGCCGGTCGGAATCGGTCGATGGTGGGGAGACATTCACTCCCGCTTCGGAGACCGATCTCCCAAACCCCAGCGCTGGGATTGATGTCGTGAAAACTCGCAAGGGAGACGTGTTTCTGATCTACAACCCGACATCCATCGCTCGCACTCCGATCAGTCTGGCACGATCGACCGATGATGGGAGAACCTGGAAGAAGGTGGCCGACCTGGAGACCGAACTGGGCGAGTTCTCCTACCCCGCCATGATCGAGACCGCCGCGGGTAGCCTCGACATCGCCTACACCTGGAAACGGAGCCACATCAAGCACATGCGGATCGATCCCGGGCAGTATCCGTGAATCCGTCGGCCGTGGGGGCAGGTTTTCACAGGTTCATCCCGGCCAGGATCTCCAGCATCAACCGGCTCTGGTCTGCGGAACTCAGGTAGACCTTCTCGGTCTGGCAGTACTCATCGACATACGCTGCGACCACTTTTCGCAACTCGCCCTTGTCCAGCCGAGACAGATCGTAGACACCCAGACTCGACAGCTTGGCGATCAGCCGCTCGGTGATTTTGACCCGGTGCCGTTCTAGCGAGTCCTCACCCGGGATCGGCGATCGGGTTGCGCTCGACCGAGAGGCTGGGGGGGCCACCCGCCCGCTCCCGCCGAGAGAGCTAACTGGGGGTTGCGGGGGCTGAGTGACAGCGCTGTTCGACCCGCCCAGGGGGTGAGACGTAGCGGGATTCGCCCCGATCGCAGAATACGCACCTGAACCGGTTCCCGTTGCCTGGAACACGGGAGGGGTCTGGCTGCTCGCCTCGGGAACCCGGACAAACGCCACGGTCGGGGGTTGGCCGCTGGCAGGAGGAGGGATGACTGCCACGGCTCGAAATCCGTTGGGCAGTTTCACATCCAGAACCGACGATGGGAGGGTGCCGCCGATCGCCTCCCCGTGTGTGCGGGCTTTGTCCAGAACTTCCAGGAGGTGGTCGATGTCCCGGAATTTCACATTCGTTGGGAGCCACCCCTGATCCCGGCGAGCAATCACCGCCTGAGGGCCAAGGACGGCGATCTCTTTCACCGTGGGGTCGGCGAGAAGTTCCTCCAGCGGGCCAAACCCATAGGCTTCTTCGAGCACCTCGCGGAGGAGTCGGTCGCGATCCGGGCGGGACAACCGGGCCGCCTCGACGTCGATGACCTGCTCAACCTGCTGCCGGGCCGTCTCCTGGAGCAGGGATGCCGGCATCCGCCGGGATCTCGAAACATCGAGCCGGTCCTGGAGTTTGATCAACACCCGGGTCTTGACGACCTCGAAGACCGGAATCGACCGTGCGGCCGCTGACCCCCGGGCGAGCGAGTGTGGGATGGAGCCGGAGGGGCGTTGGGGCAGCGACATACGGCGATTTCCTGCGACGGGTGAACGCGCCTACCGCAACATAGAACGCATCCGAGCCAAAGCAAAAACGCGGAACGCGGAACAGACGAGCGCGGAACGCGGAACAGACGAGCGCGGAACGCGGAACAGACGAGCGCGGAACGCGGAACAGACGAGCGCGGAACGCGGAGCGGGGAACGCGGAACGGAAGAAAAAAACGCGGAACGGAAGAAAAAAATGCGGAACGCGGAACTGCCTCCGCTGCGCGTTCTGACTTTGGTTTTGGTTTTCCGTTCCGCGTTCCGCGTTCCCCGCTCCGCGCTCATCTCTCCGGGGGTGGGGGTAACTCGACGACATCGGTCGATTCTGGCCCGGTCACGATGAACAGCCGCACCCGTTCCCCAGGGGGGATGGCTGCGGTTGGGACCACGACCGCGAAGCTCGTACACGTCGCCTTCCCGCGAACGATCCTCTCCAGGAGAGTGATCCGGGCGTATCCGATCTCAGCGGGCAGCACCCGGCCCCCTGCCACGACCACCACTCGAAGGGTCGGCCGGAAACCTCCATCGACCTGGCCCAGCGCCCACCCGGTCATCAGCCGACACGGTTCGCCGCGATCATTGAAGTCCGGTCGGAGACGACAATTGAAGCACAACTCGGACGTCGGGCTGCGCGGAGAGGCATCCAGTTGGATAACGGGGTGCTGGGCCTGGGTCGGATACACTGCCGGGGTGTGGCCATCCTGCAAGGCTGCCTCCACCGTGGCGACCGCCTGGCGATCAGCATTCGGGTCGGTGTTGATCATCAGATTCCCGGCCACCGCCCCGATAGCGAGCAGCCAGGGGACCATCCGGATCACCCCCCACTGGACTGCAAACCGCTCGATCACCCACCCCGCAACCGAATACGCGATCAGCGCGAACGGGACGAAGTAGCAGATGAGGTTCAGGTGCGTGTGGATGTAAGTGTGATTGTGTGCGAGGATGTGCCAGGAGAGCCCGGCCAGGAAACCCACCCCACCAGCCGGTACGAGAGCTGCAATCGCACCCGGAAGCTCCCGGCGACGGATCGCCCAGGCGACTGCAAGGAATCCCAGCACCACCAACCCGAACGAGGCGAACCCGCCAGCCGGTCCCCAGGTGACCGGGGTGGCGGTTGCGGGGAGCCAGAAGTAGTTCACCAGGAGCCGGAGGGGGAACCGGATGCGGTCAGGAAGGAACCCGGCGTCGGGTGCCAGGCAGGCGTAATTCAATGCGGCCGTGTCGACCGGCCCCCGGACGGTCATTCCGCTCGCCCGACCGCCGATCGTCGCCAGCGGGTCTTTGCCGACAACCCATTCGAGCTGCGCTGCGTGGAGGGCAAGTGCCAGCGCGAACCCCACGAGCCCAGCCGCCACGATACTGGCTGCGGGTCGGAGGCAGGTCCGCAAACGGTCGCCTGCCGCCGCCCGATGGTAGACCAGCGCAGCCACCGGGGCCAGGATCACGGTGGTGATGTACTCATACCCGCACAGCGATTTCAGGCACACCAGAGCGACGACCAGCCCGAGGAGTGCAACGAACCCGACCCGGGATCGCTCGCACCGGGGATACAGAAGCCACACCGCAAGGAATGGAGCGAGTGTGAGGAACGGAACCCAGTAGAGCGAGGTGGCGAACGGGAGCAGGACGGGCGACCCTGCTGTCAGTAGCACCCCGACATCCCCCGCGGTCGGCCCGACCCGTCGGGCGACCGAGCCGAAGAACGCAGCCAGCACGCACGCCGTCAGCCCGGTAAACACGCACGCAGCCCGACAGGCGAAGACTTCGACATCCCCCCCAACGATCCGGTAGACCGCCCCAAGGACGACCCCTTGGAGCCCAAACTGGGAGGTATACACGAACCCGGTCCGGGAGTTCTGGTAGTCCTGCCAGTAAAGGGGGTGGAGGGGGTGGACACCGTCCCGGGCGAGTGCCAGGCGGTTCACAACGAGGTCCGAGTCGTATCCAACGTATCCGGTGCGGAAGCCATCGCGGATGGAGAAGACCCCGTCTGGCACCCAGAAGATGTTGTGGGCAAAACTGCCGTACAGTACCGCGACATACACCACGGCCCGGATCACCGTTGCTCGCTGGCCGCCTTCGCTGTCCATCGCCCGGCCCTCCGTGGCCCCGTTGCCCGCCCCCGGTGGGGGGAGGAGTATACACCACCCATCGGGGGCGGATAGGCCAGTCAGAGGCGGTGTGAAGTGTCCTACCCTGTCCCTCCGCTGCGTCCTTTCCGAACTCCCCTGGACACTCTTTTGCGCTCTGGTTATTCCCGCGGGCCGTTGGTCACCTTCGGGGGAAGGCGACCTCCGACCCAAGGGGATTATCATGGGGCGTGTCGTCGTCTTACCGGCTGTTGTGATGGTCGTCGCCAGTCTCACAGGGTGCGGGACATCCGCCCACTATGTGGACAAACGGGGTGACACCGGGATCGTTGCCATCCCGGAGAACACCGATATGTGGCCCACCCACTACCGGCGTTCGGCACTGGAACTGATCCAGCAACACGTTGGGCCGGACTACGTGATCGTCGAAGAGCGGCGAGTGGTCACCGGGGTCAGTTCGACGAACAATCAGCAAATCCAACGGGATAAGATGGCTGGCCCCTTCCCGAACCAACCTCCTGTCGAACGTGACACGGTCAGCAACTCGACCACCAACCGGGACATCACCGAATACCAGATCACTTACCAGAGGCGGAAGCCTGGAATGCCTGGGCCTGGGCTCGTCCCGGCGGGCGGTATCCCACCGGCGGGTGGCCTCCAACAGGCCGGTGGGCCGATCCCCTCGGTGCTGCCGGTAGGCGGTCCGACGGTGCTCCCAGCGGCGTGGAACACCCCGCCTGCTGGCCAGAGTTCGCTCCCAACTGGCTCGCAGCCATCCTTCCAGGTCGGTGGGAGCATGTACCGCTGACCGTAGCGAGTCGGCCAGCGGGACACGCGAGTCGTTGCGGACACCCCGAGCGTATCGTACGCTCGGGGTGTGGCATTCCCGTGACGCGGCGGAGACCGAATGCGGAACGACCCGACCGGAAACCGGCTCGACTCCTCTCCCCTCTCGGCCGATCCCGCCCCTAACCCGAATAGTGATCCGGAGTTTCGCCGCGACCCGGTCAGTGGATGGTGGGTGGTCGTCGCACCCGACCGGTCCCAGCGGCCGATGGTACTCGAAGAGGCCGGGCAGCGGGATCGGATCGGAGTGGAACGATCACCGTGCCCATTCTGTCCAGGTCAGGAGCAGGAAACCCCCCACGAAGTGTTCGCAATCCGGGAACCGGGAACCCCGCCGGATGGCCCCGGATGGCGACTCCGGGTGGTCCCGAACAAGTTCCCGGCAGTGCGGTTACACCCCAATCCCCCTCTGGTCTCCGCGCGGAGCGGCGCGGAGCCGGCTTCCCCTTCTGGAGAAGTCGGGGCCGATGAACCTCCGCTGTTCGACCGGCTCCCCGGAGTCGGTCGGCACGAGGTGGTGATCGAGTCGGCCGAGCACCTCACGAACCCGGCTCTCCTTCCCGATGACCTCTTCCGCGCGATCTTCCTGGTTTACCGCGACCGACTGGTCGCCCTCTCCGACGACCCTACCCTGCGGTATGCAGCGGTCTTCAAGAACGTCGGAACGGAGGCCGGGGCGTCGCTTGGCCACGGCCATTCGCAAATCGTCGCCACTCCCCTCATCCCGGATCTGATCGCCCGCGAACTCCGTGGGGCCGACGACCACTTCCGCCGAACCGGGCAGTGCCTCTTCTGTGCCCTCCTGGCTCATGAACGGGTTGACGGATCTCGCATCGTGGCGGAGTCAGCGGGGTTCGTCGCTGTGGCAGCGTTCGCTCCCCGGTTCGCCTATGAGGTGTGGGTCTTACCAAAGGCTCACGCGAGCCGATACGAATGCCTGACCGCAGCGCAGGTCGACGACCTCGCCGGGCTGATGAAGGGTCTTGTGCGGGCGATCGACCGGACCCTCGGCGAGCCCGCTTACAACTGGTTTTTGCACACCAGCCCGCTCCGATCAGCGGATCTGCCGTTCTACCACTGGCACTTCGAGATTCTCCCCCGCAGCTCGCGACCCGCCGGGTTCGAGTGGGGGACCGGATGCTTCGTCACCGCGGTGACCCCGGAGACCGCCGCTGCCGCCCTTCGCGCAGTGTGGCGATCGTAAGGACGAGTGGAGAGAACCGGGGGGTGAACGTCGATTTGGCCGTAGGACTGGTTGGGGCCTGGTCGAAGTTTGTGATTCTGCGTAGCCGGGCCGCCACGNNCCCTCCGTGGCGGCCCGGCTTTGAGCCGTCCTCCGTGGCGGCCTGGGTTTGAGAAGCAATCCTGTTCAACGGAATCGGGTCAGGCATGGCCCTCTCGACGATCACATCCGAGAACCGAACCCCCAACCTCCCGCGGAGTTGCGCTATGGTATGATTCTGGACTACTTCACCACCCCTTGCTTCTGGAGGAATCCAATCAGGGCCTCATCCACGACCTTTGGCCGCTCCATGAACAGGAAGTGACCGACATCGTCGAACTCGCGATAGTCCAGGTCCGGCACCAGTTTCCGCACGAACGCTTTGTAGTCCTCGGTCCAGAACGGTGACTTGGCCATGAGTGCCAGTGACGGCACCTTGATCGGATCCTCCTTCCAGTATTTCTCATCCACCATCCCCTTCATCGAACTGACGGCGACCTGCGGGCTCGAGTTGCTGACGAGTTCCACAATGCGTGCCCGGAGGGCTTGCGACGTGTTTGGATGCAACATCCCGGCGAGGAACTTCGGGGCGGTGTCCTTGAAAGTCTCCTCAATGAACATGGACAGGAACTTCGCCGTTTCGGCGGGATCTTTGGTGAAGGGTCGGAGCGCACCGTCCACGAAGACGAGTGCTTTGGTCTTCGCCGGGTAAAGCCGGTAGAACTGCCGTACGACCGGTGTGCCCATGCTGTGACCGACCAGGACGGCGGATTCGGCCCCCGCATCGGTGAGCACGGCATCGACCCCCTTGGCGAACACGTCCATCGTGTAGTCGATCTTGGGCCGGTCGCTGTGACCGAAGCCGGGTAGATCGATGAAGATCAACCGTGCCCGTCCGTTCAGAGCCGCGGCCTGATCCCGCCAGACGGTGAGGTCGCAGCACCAGCCGTGAACGAAGACGACAGCGGTCTTCCCCTCCCCGATGGACTTGTAATGCACTTTCAGGTCGCCGGACTTGGCGAACTTCGATGGGGCCTTATCGAGGACGTCAGCGGGTCCATCAGCTCGGACCGAGTTGAGCGACAGAGCCAAAGCAGGAAGGGCAAGCCACAGGGGCCATCGCATGGCGGACTCCACTGGAAGGTGGGGGGCGAAATCGTGATCTCCGCCAGCACTATAGCGAGTGGTGGGACGGGTCGCCAGCAACGCAGTGGTAAGGTTTGGTGGAACTGCGGGAGCGGGTTCGAGTGTTTCGCCAGTGGGGACCGGGAGGGAGGGGTTGATGGAGCCGCATGCGCTGGGGATTTTTTCTCGGGGCACCCGTGATTACGAGCGTGAGAGTGATCCGATTCGATGCTCAATTTGTCGCCACCACAGCCGCAACGCGTACCGCAACCCCGTCCGGATTACTCCAGACTGTTTGACTAAATATTTTTAACAATTTATATTAACAAATACTCTGTCAGTATCATGCATCATGCTGATTCTGTTATCGGCTAAAGATTCAGGCTGGGACCGGGGCAACCCGAGATCCCTTATACCATATACCATTGGCGACAGGTTCGGCCTGTCACCAACGCGGCCATGAGAGGCATCCAGGTGCTGTGGCAGACGGCGGGGCATGATTCGTTTCTGTGACTTCAAGTTCGCCGGTGCCCCGCCTCTACTGAGCCGGGTTATTCGGCCAATGGAGGAACCTATGATTCGCAATATCGCTCTTGTCGGTATCGTAACTTTGTCGGCGGCGTCTGTCTTGGCCGATGAGAAGGCCAACAAGGCACTCAAAGCGCTTCAGGGCGAGTGGAAGGTGGAGAAGATGGTGGCTTCTGGCGAGCAGGTGCCAGCAGAGAAAGCCACGAAGCTGATCCTCACGTTCAAGGACAGCCAACTGATCCCAAACGACATGCCCAAGGATGTTGCAACGGTCAAACTCGACCCGGATCGTAAGCCGGCCTGGTTTGACCTTACAGACCTCTCAAAGGAAACCATGCTTGGGATCTATGAGTTGACCGGGGATACTTTGAAAATTTGCCTCGCCGACCCTGGAGGCGACCGCCCAAAGGAATTCGCCTCCCCGAAGGGAGGCAAGACAGCGTACATGGTGTTGAAGCGGGTGAGTAAGTAGACCAGCCTGCCTTGCGAGCGTGCGAACTTGGCCCAGGCGGCCGACCCGCTCTCATCGCCCACCGACTTCAGTTCAGCCCGAAAACGCTTTTTTTGGCAGTTCTGGATTTGTTCGAGAAAGATCACAAAGCGCACCCCACCCGCCCTCCAATTCGGAGTCATGACCTTCGACGGCGGGCGATCACCTTGACGGTTGCTGCCACCCAGATCGTCAATGCAGCGGCTGAAGCCTTGGGGATTCATCCGACGACAGCTCGACGCCACTACGTCGACAGCAAGGCTGCTTACGACTCGTCAGAACTCCTAAAGCGGATGGCAGCCGTCTTGGTGCCACCGGGAAGCCCTGACAGACCCTAAAGCTAATCGGCGTCCCAATAGAAAGCCCCCCAGAATTCGTGCTCGAATTCTGGGGGGCGGAAGCGAATTCTGGGAGAGTTACTGAACGGCTCTGAAGCCAGATTCCGAAAACCCTCGTTTTCCAAGCCTTTTTTTAGTGCACCCGGAGGGAGTCGAACCCCCAACCTACGGTTCCGAAGACCGTTGCTCTATCCAGTTGAGCTACGAGTGCATCTCCTGCAATGTAGGGGATCGGATGCCCCACCGACAAGGGGATTCCACAACACTGCGACATGCGAGAGACGCCAGGGTCGCCAGTCGGTTACCGGCCCAGTTTATCGATTATCATGTTCGTGGTGTCAACCAGGGCCTTCACATCGGCCTGAGCTTTCGTGAACACCGATGGGTCGGCGGTCACCGGTATGCCGTCCGAATAGGGCGGTTGGGGGGCATACTGGTTGGTCAACTGAGATTGCTTGGCGATTTCGTCTCCGAACCACAGCCCGGAGAGGAACAGGGCAGCGTCAATCCCGCTCGACACGCCACCCGCCGTCACCCGATTCCGATCCTTATGGAATCGCGCGTAAATACAGCTCGGGACTCTCACCGCCTTGAACTTCCGCAAGGAATCCAGCCACGCCCAGTGCGTGATCGCCTCGTGTCCATCGAGTAACCCGGCGGCAGCCAGGAGCAACGCTCCGTTGCAAACGGACGTGATCCACTTCACCTGGCCTTGAGACGCCAGGAATGCAAGGTACGTTTTGTTCCCGAGGGCGTCGTTCATCCCGGTCCCACCACCCGGGACCAAGATCGCATCCAGGTTCAAGGATTTCGCGTCGGCGAACGTCTTTTGAGGGAGAATCTGCGGTCCTTCGTTCGATGTGATGCACTTCATGTCCTGGGCGAGGAGCACGACATCTGCCCTGGGGGTGAATGCAAAGATCTGGATTGGACCAATGAAGTCCAGGAGAGTCGCCCCCTGGTAGAGCACGATCCCGATCCGAAATGGGTTGGCCTTCGGAGGGGTCGCCGGGGGCTCACAATTCGCTTTGGGATCCGCCGAAGAGCTTGCAGTGAGGGCTACCAGGCTGGCGGTGGCAAGAACCTCTCGACGAGTCATCGGTTCCATCTCAGGGACTCCTTGGAAGAGAGACGTGGTGGGACGGCCGGGTCCGCCGCACCGCCTGGGAAGACGGACTCACTTGGCATCTCGCTTGACGGCGATAAACGACGCCGTCACTCCCGCCTTCGCCTTGCCGTCTGAATGGGTGACAGTTCGGACGATCGGCCCGATGATCGCCGCTCGCTGATCGATCCCATTTGGCCAGGTCGGGGCGTAAAACCCCAAATAATCGTACACCCACCCCTTGGTTCCGGCCGAGTCTCCGGTCCCCTGGAATCTCAGGGTGAACGGATTCCCGTAGGTGATGGTGCCCTTGAGCCCAAGGCCGTCGGCCCCGAAGCTCAACCGCCCCGCCAGGACACCGAATCCGGCGTCCCCCTGGATGATCAGGTCGGCAACGGCAAACTCCAGGTCGTTGAATGGAACCTTCGGATCGGGGTTGTTGAGGAAACTTCGGTAGGTCCAGGTTCCGGCAAAGACATCGGGGGCGGCCTCGGCGGCCATCGCAGGCCGTGTCTCGATCAGAGATGCGAGTCCCGCCCCGCCAAGAGCGGCGAGGACATCGCGACGATGGAGATGGTTCATGAGTTTGCTCCGGGTTGGGGGACAGGACGACGGGTGATGATCACCTCTTCCGGCCGCGGCGGGACGGCCGCGAAGATGGACTCGGGGCAGCCGAACACAGCAGCCAGAACGGAGTTCGGTACACCGTTGAGAGAGGTGGTCACGCCAATGTCGGTATCGACCGATGCGTTGAAGACGAGCAGGACCTGCAACTCGTCCAGGCCGATGTTCTCGAAATAATGGAAGTACCCCTGGGGGACGAATTCGCCGTTGCGCCGCCGGGCATGCACCGAGCCCCTATTTCTCTTCCATTACTCGAAAACTGGCGGCGCCCCGTGTAGGATGATTTCTAAAGGGCGCTTCGGATGATTGTGTCGCACCACGATTGTGGTAAAAATGCGATGCGCCCAGGCGCGCTGCACGAGCGTGTGAACCTGCGCCTCGTGGCTCTCGAAGCGGTGGCGCTCGCCTTCTCTCGTCTCGAGGATGAACGCCTCGAAGTCGCCGAAGTGGTCGTACACGACGCCCGCGATCTTCCCGTGGAACGAGAGGTGGTGGTATTGGTGCGGGTGTGCGACGGGGAGGTGTGGCCGGTGCCCGTGCCCTCCGAGCCCGGGCCAGATGCCGGTCCCCGTCGGCGGGATCTTGCTCGGGTCTCCGCCCAGCCCGGACACGCGACCGGCGAGCTGGTCGACGTAGCGCAGGAAGACCGGGTACCACCGGTTGGCCGGGGGGATCGTCTCCTGGATCCAGCGCATGACGGAGAGCGTTCGCTCCTCCGGCAGCAGCATCTCGCCCTTCGTGCTCACGGGGATGGTGATCTGGAAGCTCCCGTAGACTCGCCGCCACGCCAGCGGCGCGTACGAGAGACGCCCGCCGACCGTCTCCACCGGCTGCCGGGCGCCGACGTCGCCATGATCGCTCGTCACCTGGCGGACGACGATCTCGTACGTTTGACCCCTCCGGATGCCGAGGGGCAGCTCGACCGAGAAGAGCCCGGCCAGGTTCGCGCCGGAGCCCTTGGGGATGGGAACGTACGTGATGCCTCCGGTAGCGCACTTGATGGTGTGCGCGTCGGTCGCGATGAGGTCGTGCGTCGCGTACATCTGGCCTGCGAGAGCGAGCACGTCGGCCGCCGCAACCGCGGGGAGGTAGATCGAGCCTACGCTCCCATGCGGGACACGCCCCCAGTCGATCATCAGCTCGTCGGGCCGGTGACCCGCCGCGTCGAGCGTCGCCGGCGAGGGCCGGATCTCGAAGGTGTGCGTGGCGAGCCGCGAGCCCACCACGCCTGGGTTGGCGACGAGCGTGAACGCGAGGTTGCGCTGCGCGATCTTGTCCGAGTTCTGCGGGTTGGCGCCGTCGACGATGGGGGCCTCGTCGTCCACGATCTCGGCGACCAGGCACTGGTGGCCGCCTCGCACGAGCATCTGCAGGATGGGGTAGAGCGTGCCCGTGAATGGGCCGTCGGGGCCGTCGGGGTTGCCGCCTGGCCCGAACGGAAAGACCGAGGCCGTCTGGTTGGTGTCGAGCCAGGCCCCGAAGAACGCGTACTTCGTCCCGCCGCCCGTGGGAGGAGTGATCGATTGTACGTTCGGCGTGTCCTCCGGCTGGGTGGTCATGCTCGCCGTCGGAGGGACGCGGGCCGTCGCGAAGTACGGCACGGTGAGGTACTCGGTGCCGTCCGTGCTGATGCCGAGCAGCGGGACCTTGAGGCCGTCCGTGTTGCCGTCCGAATACTGCCGGAAGGGGCCGATCGCAGGAGAGGCGCCGGCACCGCTGGCGGGGGTCGTGTACGTGATGTCCGTCGACTGGGCCTGCCACGTCCGGAAGAAGACGCGGACCTTGAGTGCCGCCTCTGTTGCAGCGGTGCCGGTGCCTGTCAATCGCACGCGGGCGATTGCGAAGTTGAAGATCGCTTTGCCCGTGTTGAAGTCGGTCGCGAACAGGCTCAAGGCCGAGCCCTGCTCACTGGTCTGGAGGCCCTCGAACGTCTGACCGTCCGAGGTCGTGCCCTGGCCCGCGTTGAGGTTGTTGATGATGCCCGTGATGAAGCTGAGCGCATCCGCGGCCGTGGTGCCGAGCGGGCTCGCCCCCATGCCGAGCCTGGTGTCGCCCTGCTCGGCGTAGAAAACGCGAAGATCGTCGCTGAGCCACCAGAGGCCGCCGTTCGACTCGCTGGAGAAGAAGGGGTCGGCGGCGCTGATGATCTCGATCTGCGTGCTGGCGGGGGTCGGCGCAGCGGTGACCGGGAGCGAGGCGTTGAGCGTCAACAATTCCGGGAAGGTGCCCGTCGAGAAGACGCTCGCGGGGATGAAGACCTGGTAGGTGAAGGTGAATCGCTGCACCCCCGGCGGGAGCGATGGATCGTCGGAGGACACCGCCGTCGGCGTGATCGTGATGCCCGAGGGCACCCCTGCGGGCGTCGTCGGCGACGGGATCGAGGGCGCCCACGCGGCGAGCAGCGCCGGCGTGGGCGAGAGCGTCGTGATCCCGCCTCCCGGGAAGTCGCTCGGCTTCAGGCCGTCGACGATGACGAAGAGCGCCGCGGGGAAGGTGCCGCCCGTCTCGGTGACCTCGTCCTGGCCGAACGTGCTCTTCTCGAGGACGATGGTGAGCGTCTTCGCGATGTTCGACTCCAGGGTCTGGAGCGCAGTGAGGAGGGCGTTGCCGTTGATGACGCCCCAGCCGGTGCAGGCGTCCCAGCCCGGACCGGCGGGATACCCGGGGACACCGTTAAAGCTGTTGTTGGTTGGGCTCCCTGATGGCGGGTTGATGTCCCGGCAGACGGTGTTACCGAGCTGGTAGAGAACGGGGTTGAGGAAGCCGATCCGCTCGCCGAGCGCGGCGTTCAGTACAGCGATGAGGCCCGCATAGAGCGGAGCCGAGGCGCTGGTGCCATTACCGTTGTATGGATTCGGATAGCCGAACGACGCCGCATTCACGCAATAGATCGGATAGTAACCGCTGTTCCAGCTCGCGTTCGCCGCCACGTCCGGCACACCCCGTCCCACCTGCCCGTCGCCGTTCACCGACACCGGGACGCTGACGCTCTGCTGGTAGCTGGGCACCGGGAAGAAGTAGCTGACGCCGCCGCCCGTCGCACCGCCGAGGGAGGTGCCGTTGATCGTGAACGTATCGTTCCAGACGTACTCCTCGAATGTCCCCGTCGCCGAGACCGGGCCGACCGTGGTACCGCCGCACGACAGCACCCACGGATCGGTCGCGGGGTACCACACGTGAGCCTTGCCGTCCCCCTCCCGCGCGTCGGTTCCATTGTCGCCGGAGCAGACGCACACGGTCACCCCTTGCACTGCGCAGTCCTGAAACGCCTCGCTGGCGGCCTCGATCCAATTGATGCTGATGCCGGAGGCAGTCAACGTAGCCTGGTCGTCGCCGTTGGAGACGTAGAAGCTGCTCGAAAGCACGGAAGGGGGGGCGACCCCGGCCGGGAGATCGCCCGCGTTCGGCGTCACGACGCGGGTGATGAGATCCCACCACCCCTTCTCGTCGTAGGTCGTGAAGTAAACGGCGATCGTCGCGCCCTTCGCAACCGTGGACGCGATGCAGATGTCCTGGGTCGTCTCGATGTCCGGCGAGCCGTTGCTGGCGTCGATGGACACTGGGATGATCGTCGGTGCCGTGTGCCCGGCGGGGAGCGCCGCGAAGTACTTGGGGATGTCGCCCGTGGGACCCGTCGTCGTGTCGTAGCCGCCTTCGGAGAAGATGGCGATCGTCTGGCCGGTGGCCGAGCTGGTCGGGAAGGCGTAGGCGCCGACGACGGTGGGGACGGTCTGAGTCGTCGTACCCGTGGGATCGGCCGAGCCTCGCTTCGTGATGTTGCGGTTTTCGAGCCCGAACACGCCGACGACCACGCCCGAAAGGGCCTGCGGGACGTTGACCGCGCCGTCAAGCCCCCGGTACGACTCCGTCACAGGCTTCGCCAAGCGGCCGCCGGGGGTGTGCGTGATCTCGTAGCGGTGCAGGGTCACGCCGAACGCCTTCTCCATGTGCGCGACCGTGCCGGAGGCGATGACCGTGCGACGCGCCGCGTTGGCGTCGACGATGGTCAGGCCCTGGGCCTTGGCGAAACTGGTCACCACGTCGAGGTCGACCTGGGAAGCGCCGTACTTTGCCGCGAAGTCAGCCTCGGAGAGCCGGCGGCGCCGGCTCGGCGGCGTCTTGGCGTAGAAGTCGAAGCTCGGCTTCGGCGGCCCATCGGTGCGGCGCCGGAGCACGATGCTCACAGAGAACGTTTCGTGTGGATACGCTGGGCCGAGGAGCTTCGCGTTCGACGACGGACGATGCTCGCTCCCCTTGAGCTGAACATGACCGGCATGCTTGGTCGCCATCGCTTTCCTCCTAGCAAATGGTCGTGTTCCGTGTCCGACGGAGCTTCGACGTTGATAACCCACTGTACTGCAGGCCTCTCTCCTGTCAATCAGACGAAGACGGCATCTCCGGGCTTGATCTCGAACTGATCGAGTTTGTTGTCCGGGCTGACGACGGACATCCGACCAGTGCCAGCCACACAGTAATCGAATTCCCACTCGATCGGGTGCCAGTGCGGTTCCCGGATCCCACCCGGTTCGAGCCGGATGGATGCGATACAGCCCTGGTTCCCTTTCACGATTGGGAACGAGTGTTCATCTCCCTTGCGAAGCGAACCGCCGTCGTAGAGTTTCGGCTTGCTCGCTTCGAGGTGAAACAAGTGCGGGTGATCTATTGTCGGACTCCGGTTTGGGTACGGTGACCCACAACAGCTCTACCAATGGCCGAAGCCCGAGACCGACCCGGAATATTCCGAGGGGTCGCCGTGTGGTGAATTCAACGATTGAGGTCGATGTTCCCTTCTGCCTGTCCCAATGTCAATAAGAGACCAACAAATTTTGGGATTTTTGGATGAAGTGCGTGAAAGGAGTTGTGCGGACATCGGGCGGGATCCAGTGGTCCCAATGAAGGCCAGCAGCGGAACCCGCCCGAAGAATCACTTACGGATTGCATCAGCTGCGATCGAGACCTTGGCCACCGGGACTGAGAAGCCAGGGGGAAGGTCTTTCAAACCCTCAGCCGGCACTCCAATCAGGGTAATCCGGAGAGGCTTGGCCAGGTCGAGTTTCCCCTGCCGGGTCAACTCGGCCATCGTCCGGGTCAGGTCCATGTGGAACCCCTTCGGATCTCGCTCGTTTGTCGCCGCGAACACGATCGAGCTGACGTAGTGGGGGTCGTCGATCGGGGTGGTCCGGGTGGCGTCGTCCTTGTTGAGGAAGACCCGGATTCCCTCGGTCAGGTCCCGCCGTTCTGGCGGGACGACCCCGTGGAGCGTCAGCCGGATGGAGACCTTCGCGGCCGGTTTGACGGCAGCGGCGAGGTCTAACCGGAGTTGTTCAGACGGCTCAATCTTGACGGTCAGGGGTTTGTCGGTAATGGCCATTTTGCCTTCGGGTTTGTCCCCCGCTGGTGCGGCCGCAGGGGGGGTCGCGGTGATCGCGGCCAGACCGATGACCAGCCCGACGTGAACCAGTGCAGCAAACATGGATGGCTCCTGCCATGAGATGGGCTACTCCATTATACCCATCCCGGGTCGAAAAAAGGGACGCCGGTTCAACCGGCGCCCAGCAGCAATCATTCCTTCGGGGTCGACACGATGATCTTCACCTCGCTTGGGCTCAACTCCTGCACGGTCCCGTTCCACTCTTTCTGCCGTTCCGGAAACAGCGGAGCGGCGACGATCTGGACGTTGAGCGTCTCGTCGTCACCGAACGTTTGGGCCCCGAACAGGCGGCGGATTGTCTGGGTTGCGTCGACAATCTTGGTCACGGTCCCGTCGTCCTTCATCTTTTCCTTGTGGTCGTCCTTGGCGGCGTGCGGGCCGTGGAAGAATGTGAAGCTGGTCACGTAGTGCGGGTCGGTCTCCGTCAGGTCCGGGCCAGGCTTGGGGGCGTTGATGAACACCGACACCCGGACGTCCTGGTTTTCCGGCACCTTGATACCGTGGAGCTCCAGGGAGATCGCGCTGGCTCGCAGATCCACGTCGCCGGCAGTCACTCGCCTGATTCCCTTGGCGGCACCGTCCTTCGGACTGAGGGCGAAAGCTGCGGCCGGCCCAACCGATGCCACGGATTTTGTGGTCGGCCCATCGACCGACTCCATCTCGGGGAGTGGGCGGACGGTAAACGCCAATGCGTTGAGTTTATCGTAGGTGTATCCCTTCCCCGCTCCCCCCATGTTGACCGAGTTCGATGTCTCGGAGACCTTCATCCCTTTCCCACAGAAGTCGTTGAACTGGCGGTTCAACCAGATCGAACTCGTCGGCAACCCATTTGGGTGCTTGCTGATCCAGGCCGAGTACAGCCGGTCGCAATTGCAGTGATGCATCCAGAAGATCGCGTCCTTCGGGGAGCCGGCCGTGACCATGTCGCCGCCGATCCATCGGTGGATGAAGTTATGGGGCGTGTTCTCCAACTCGCCGCCGCCGTTCGCAGTTCCGCCGAAGGAGGCGAAGCTGGCGAGGTTCAGGATATTGTTGATGACGGTTGGACTAACAAACTGGTTAAACTGGGACGTGGGGATCGATTGCCCTTGCTTCACGACCCGAGTCGTGTTGAGCAGGGGGGCCTGCCAGAACGGGTTCGGGATGGTCGGGTTCTTCGACCAGTCCCAGTACGGCAGGGCGAATTCCGCGTACTCGCTGAGCGAGATTACGATTTGCTCAAAGTAGTACACATACATCCGGTGCCACGGCCAGATGTACCAGTTGCCATGCTGACACTTGTTGAACCCTCCATTGACCGCCCCGTGGATTCCGTACCAGTTGGCCCAGGTCTCGCACGATGGGATCTTGGCATTCGGATCCATCATGATGCCGACGGCCTTCTTCAGGGCCACGATATCCGGGCTGTTTGCAGCCAGGGTGGCGATATCTTTCCGAACTCGGGGGCCGGCCGCCCTGGCTGCTGGCTTGTGGGCCACGGCGAGTGAGCCGACCAGACCCAGCCCGGCGGTCGCGCCCGCGGCGGTGTGGAGGAAGTCGCGACGTGAGTGCTGCATGGTGCAATCCTTGGGAAGAGGTATGGGCCGCTTCCAACCACAAGAAACGACGATTGGAGTCGGCGACCGAGATCAGGTCGACCATCGTACTTAGAAGCGACTAGGAGATCAAAATCCTTGGTTAGCGTGGTCATGGTCGACGGAATTTAGGCATAATCAGCGGGAGCATCGATTCTGTCAATAATATTCCGAGAAATTCACGAAAATTACTTCCGGGATAATCCCGGAGCGGCTCTCCTGAGGATCGCTGGGTGATGGCTGACCTAGAGTAGTTCGTGCAAACTGGGAAAGGCTCGCCAAGCGTTGGAATAAGTGACGATGGGTGGGGATTGGAAGCCGCCCCCGGCGGCCATCGTGGAAGGCCACCGGGCATCCGCGACCCGACTCGGGGCAGGCCACATCCACCAACCGCATCTCGTTCCGAGCATTTCTGTTTTGATCGCCCACCGTGGCAATCCACTGCTCACCCTGGGAACCGTTTCGACCGGGCCATAGATTCCTCCGTACCTTCCTCACCGAGTCTCCCATGCGCTGGCCCGTTGTTCGTCTGATTGCTGTCCGCGAGGCCCGCGACCAACTCCGCGACCGACGGACCATGTTCATGATCCTCGGTCTGCCAGTACTCATGTATCCGCTGTTCGTTGGCGTGGGGGCCGTGTTCCTGTCGATCCTCAAGGACAAGAAGTTGACCATCGGAATTGTCGGGGCCGAGTTCCTCCCCAAGCCGCGGCCTGACCTTTCCCCGATCCTCGGAGGGGCGGCTGCGGCCTCCCAGGCCCGTGACTACCCACCCCTGATTGAGGGTGGGAGCTTCGTCGAGAAGTACATCCCTGAAGACACGGAGGCGGTTGGTGGGCGGCTCATTGTCCGGTCTCTCGACGCTGCGGATGAGACGCTCCTCGCGTCCCGGGTGGTGGATGCGATTGTGGTAGTCGACCCGGATCTGGCAGCCCGGTTGGAGCGAGGCGAGGCAGGCGGCCGACCGGTCGTACGAGTTCTCGGACGGGATGGAGAGGAAAACTCGAAACTCGCCGTCCGGCGGGTCACAGCGCTCTTGCGGAAGTGGGTTGATGCGGTCAAGGCGGCCCGGTTCGCCCGCTCTGGGCTACCGTCCGATTTCGATTCGCCCATCGAGATCCGCGACCCTCAGTCGGGGAAATCGCCGGATAAGAAAGTGGCCGATGAACTCCGCGACATGCTGGTCAAGGTCATCCCCCTGCTTCTGGTCCTGTGGGTTCTCACCGGCTCGATCTACCCGGCCATCGACATGACCGCCGGGGAAAAAGAGCGAGGTACGATGGAGACTCTGCTCATTAGCCCGGCCGAGCGGTTCGAGATCGTGGCCGGGAAATTCCTGGCGGTCACCACCTTGGGGTTCGGGACGGCGGTATGGAACGTGGCCCTGATGGTGGTTGCGGTGGCCATCGCGCAGCTCTTTTTACCCTACTCCTTCCTCTCACTCGGTGGGCTCACCGCGTGCATCCTGGCGGCGCTCCCGCTGGCGATGCTATTCGCTGCCGGGTGTCTGACGCTGGGAGTGTATGCCCGCAGTACCAAGGAAGGCAACTACTACATGGTCCCAATGTTCTTCCTGGTGCTGCCACTGGCGTACTGGAGCATGGCCCCAGGAATCGAACTGGATGCGACCATGAGCTGGGTTCCGGTGACCAATTTGCTTTTGCTCCAACAGCGGCTCATGTCGGTCCGCCCGGACCCGTTTCCCTGGCAGCACCTCCCGGCGGTGGTGTTGTCGATGTCGGGTTGCATCGCACTGGGTCTGTGGGGGGCTGTTCGGCAATTCCAGCGAGAGTCAGTGCTTTTCCGTGAGGCTGAACAGGGCCGCGGGCGGTGGGGGTTATTCGGGAAGAAGTAGTTTAAGGTTTAAAGTTTAAAGTTTAAGGTTTAAGGTTTAAAGTTGAAGACAGTAAACAGTTCAGTTGATTTCTAAACTGCCACGACGTGTTTCAGTTTTAAACTTTAAACTTTAAACTTTCCAGTTCAGGGCGGCTTTTCGCCTGACTCGCTGGCGACCGGGTTTCCAGTCTGATAGGTTATCAAGTATCACCCATTCTCGGACTCGCCACTCGCAATCCGGAGCCTCTTGTGTCTCTCCCCATTTCTCGCGGCCTCTCCCTCGCTGCCGCGGTCTTTGTCTTCACGGCGGTTGTATCAGCCGGCGATAAGCCCAAGACGGGCTTCATTGATGCAACCTTCAAGAACGCTGACGGGACCACCTCGCCGTATGTCGTGTTCGTCCCCCACGAGTACGACGGCACGAAGGAATACCCGGTGATCCTCTTCCTGCACGGATCAGGGGAAACCAAGGGCGGCAAGAAGCAACCGGTCGAGGTCGGGATCGGAACAGCGATCAAGAAGCAAGAAAAGACGTTCCCCTTCATCACCGTCATCCCGCAGTCGGAGAAGCGGACGTGGCAAGCGGATTCGGACGACGGGAAGCGGGCGCTGGCGATCCTGGATGAGGTGACCAAAACGTACAAGACCGACCCGAAGCGGATCTCCTTGACCGGCTTGAGCATGGGTGGAATCGGCACCTGGAGCCTGGCGATTGCTCATCCGGACAAGTGGGCTGCAATTGTCCCGATTTGTGGTTATGGGGATCCCGCGGCAGCCGAAAAGATCAAGGATTTGCCAGCCTGGGTATTCTGCGGGGACAAGGACGCATCGCTCCTACTTGATGGTTCCCGGAAGATGGTCGAAGCCCTCATCAAGGCCGGCGGGAGGCCAACATACACCGAGTATCCCGGCGTCGGGCATAATAGCTGGGACGGGGCCTACGCCGAGAAAGAGTTGTTCCCCTGGCTGTTGAAGCAGAAAAAGAAGTAAGGAGGCGTGCGGTGGATGGAGGATAACCACCCGTCTGGGGCAGCCGGGCCGCCCTCTTAAGTTTAAAGTTTAAGGTTTAAACAGTTTAAAGTTGAAGGCGCTTGGTTTTGTCGCGAGCCCGTTTCTGGGCTCACTGTCTTTAAACTTTAAACTGCTTAAACTTTAAACAGATTGTGGCGGCCCGGCGTGGGCAAGTCCCAAACGCGAGCTTTCTTCTGCCCTCGCCTAATGGCCGTGGTGGCATCCTCGCCACCCCGGATCTCAGACCAAACTTTCCCCCCAATCGGAGGTCTTTGTCATGTCGAAGAAATCGGTGAACCGGCGGTCGTTCCTCGCAGCGACCGCGGTCGCGGGAGCGGTAGTGACGCTACCCGCGAAGAGTTACGCCCGGGTCGTCGGGGCGAACGGCAAGATCGGGGTCGGGTTCCTCGGGGTTGGCGGTCGCTGCCAACAACACATCGATGTCGTTCTGAAGATGAAGGAACAGAACAAGGCGGTCGAGCCGGTCGCAGTCTGCGACGTGTGGGACGGGCAGGTCGTCCCGAACCTGATCAAAGGCCGCGGCTTGTATCCATCGGCCGAGCGGTGCGGACTGGACAAGAACGACAAGACCCGCGTCACCAAGAACTACCTCGATGTCCTGAGCAACAAGGACGTGGACGCGGTCTGCATCGCCACCCCGGACCACTGGCACGCCCGGATGGCGATTGATGCGATGGAGCATGGCAAGGACGTGTACATGGAAAAGCCGATGACCCGGACGATTCCGGAAGCGATCGCTGTGGTGGATGCGGCGGTCAAGCACAACCGGGTGGTGACGGTCGGCGTGCAGTCGATGGCCGACCCGACCTGGCTCGCCGCGTACGAGTACATCAAGACGGGCAACATCGGCCACGTTCTCCAGGGCCAGACGAGCTACTACCGCAACAGCGATGTCGGTCAGTGGCGGTACTACCCGCTGACCAAGGAAATGTCTCCGAAGACGATCGACTGGGACATGTGGCTGGGCTACAAGACAAAGGGGGTCGACGGACAACCGCTGGGGCCGACCCCGAAGGAGGTTCCGTTCGACCGCGCAGTGTGGGCGCAGTGGCGCTGTTACTGGCCGTTCGGCGGTGGGATGTTTACGGACCTGTTCGTTCACCAGACGACGCACATGATCTCCGCGATGGGTGTGCGGTTCCCTGCCAGGGTGGTGGGTGCGGGCGGGTTGTACATGGAGTACGACACTCGCGACGTCCCGGACACGGCCACGGTGGTCGCCGATTACGAGGAAGGCTGCCAGTTCATCGTCGGCGCGACCATGTGCAACGATGTCCAACTGGGTGAGATGATCCGTGGCCACCTGGCCACGATCAAGTTTACCGGCGGCGGGGACTACATCTCGGGATTCGAGGTGTACGGGCAGAACATCGCCGGCGGCCCGGCGAAGCCGAAGAGTCAGGATGGGAAGGAGAAGCCGGTCTTCACCTACGACAATCCGAAGCTCTCGAAGAAGGAGAAGCCAGGGGTTGAGGACTCCGCCACCTACGCCCTCTGGGAGAACTTCCTGGAATGCGTCGCGAAAAAGAACCGGGAGACGCTGAGCACCCCGGAACTCGGCTCGGCGGCCTTCAGCACGGTGAACATGGGTGTCCAGAGTTACCGGTATGGGAAGGTGCTGTTCTGGGACAAGGAGCAGCGAGTGGTGAAGGAAGCTGACGCCTCCTGGGCAAGCCGGTGGGAGGCCCGGAGCAAGAAGCGTGGCAAGCCGAACCAGATCCACGGCTGGAGCGCGGGCGAGAAGGGCAGCCTCCTGACCCCGCCGGGCTACCAGAAACTCGAAGGCCCCTGGGTCGACGGGAAAGACCCGGCAGGGGCGTGATTAACTGTTCCAGTCAAAGAAAGAACCGGTGGCTGGGCAGATCTTACCGCCCGGCCACCGGTTCCAGAGTTATATCCGACTCCAGCATCACTTTTCCGGGGCGATGAATGGCTTGTTCGCTCCGGTCGGTCGGCATGGCTGGAAGAATGCTTCCCGCTGCATCGCCTCAGCCTCGGTGTCGAACCCGAACTTGGCCTGCGGGAACTTGAACCCTTCGGCCGCCGCAGTGATCTGTGCCCGGAATGCATCCCCCTTTGCCGGAAGGTCCATCTCGAAAGTCAGCAGGCAGAACTCAGTCCCGAACGGGGTGGGAGAGTTGGTCGGGTCGTCCGGCAAATTCTCCACCCACACATCGCTCTCGACCCGACGCAGGTTGATCGACAACTTCTCAGCGAACACGGTAGTCAGTTTTGCGAGCACGCCAGGGTGATTTTCACAACGAACGGCGAATTTGCACACATCGTCTGCCAACATCTGAGTTCGGGCAAACGGCTGACGGGCAAACTCTTTGAGCCGCTTCTGGAGCCGACGGAGTCGCTTCCGGTCGGCACGCGGGCTCCCGCTGTTGACTTCCAGAATCAGCACCATCGTGGCGATGTCATACGTGGTCGTGATCGTGTGTCCGATGATGTTCACGGCCGGGTCGAACCGATGGATCGCCCCTGTCAGCCACGACACGAAGCCCGAGCCATCCTCTCCGCCAACCCAGATCATCAGGGTGGCGAACCGGACCATTCGCGAACCGAACCCGACGCGGCTGCGGACCTGGCGGGTTCTGGGCAATCGCTGCATAAACTTCTTGACGGCCTCTCGGGAGTGACCCTCGGATCCCGACTGCCGGTCGGCTAATCCGTTCTGGCTGTACTTCGTCATTGCTATGGTCCTCTTCTCGTCTCACCGGGCTGGAGCCGGCGATTCACTAATGGCACAGGTCTTCCGGCGGGGAGGTCCAGATTGGGCAGCAAGGATATCGGTCTCGATTTGATAATTTGATGAGAATTAAAGAGGCCACCTGACCGGCCGGGTGGTCCACGCTCGATGGATCAATCACCAGTTGCATCAACTCAGGATTAGGCATTCTTGCCTCCAGGTCGTGTTCCGCCCGTAGAGAAGGATGGATCGAATCCGGCATCGCGGAGTTTCTGGATCAACCGCTGGTCTCGCTTGTAGATTGCGTCCCGGTCCATGTTCAATTCCGCAGCCGCCTCGGAGGGGGATAATTCTAGGACATAAAGAAGATCGAACAATTTTCGATCGATTTCATCAGGCAGAGTAGTCAACATTTTTTCGGCCAGTTCCTTGGCATCATCGACCACCAATACGTGGGGGTCAATCGGATCCAATTCGCTCACATCCGCATGGGGACGTTCTTCATCTCGCATTTTCAAAACGACCTTTGCCGCAATGCCCCCGAGCCATGCTTCCTCCGAAGGGACTCGGCCGGAGCTCACTCGGTCTGGATCGTAAGGCTGACCAGTCGTGCAGAGGACGAGGTAGATCCGGTTGACCACCTCGTCCAGCATGGCGGCGCGACCGCCCCAATGACTGACGGTAATCGGGTGTGCCCGCCGAACTGCGTCCTCGCCCGCACGATAGATCGCCCGCAAGGTTTCTCCCCACTGGTCTGTCAAGTGGGCCTCAAACAGAGCGGCCAGATCGGCACCGGGCTTACGGGTAGCCTCGGACCGAGCTCGCGCGATGGCCACCTTCATCCACCTACCGAACAGCATCTGGCGTGGGGGTCGGGCGACCACGGCAGCATACCATGCGTTGGCACCAGCCACAGCTCGTGCCTGCTCCTCGGGCTTCAAGGCGGCGAACAGTTCGTGGACATCTGCGGTAAAGGGGGCGGTATCATTAGAGTTCATAGAAATAAGACCTTAATGCATTTTGGCTAGTCCGTCTATATGGTCAATCGGCTAAACCGATCTTGTTACATAGACACGACATATCTCTTGGTTCGGTAAGGCCATTGGTGTCAACTGGAACTCGGAACGAGGCTGTGAGCGATCGCCCGAACCACCGGATCGTGCCAGATCAACCAACCGGCACCTACCTGGCGGTCTCGTATCGCCTGAATCGTGACATCACGTGTGTGGAGAAGTCCTGTCAGATCTTTCGCAGTGAGGAGGACGCCGTGATGTCGGGAGAGGCGTTCTGCCGCCTTCTCAATCACCCTCTCGGCGGCAATCACTCCTGTCCCATATGCATTTGCTGACTGTCGCACTGCCCGCAACACGGTTTCAGCAGTCTCGATGTGCTTCAGTAGGTGCTCGCCGCGCAGGTCACCACGATCCTTAGCTTCGCTCGCAGCTTGCTTCAACCGCAAATCGAATGCTGGGAGGAAGGGGCGGATCATACGCCAGACCGCGGCCCAAAAGCAGTCTGGATGAGTGGCATCGGGGATCGTGGCTCGGATAGCTTCGACCACCTCGTTGAATCGTGTCGTCGATGTGAAATGCTCCTGTTCCGGCATTCCTGCATCGGCAAGGGCTTTCGCGAACTCTGGGTGGAACGGTTCGTTTGGACGGAACGGCAGTTGAGGTGAGTCACCAATCATCTGATTCCAACTCGTTTGAACGTAAGGCAACACCGTTCGTACTGTCGCTTCGCGTTTCCTCTTCATCGTGATAGCTTCGCGGAGTCTCTCATCCACTCGCAGCCCCAGACGATTACCAACAGTTTCGATGGTTTCCCCAGTCGGGCCGTACCGAGGCATCCCAAAGGGATTGTTGAGCAGTCGATGGGCCAGATTTCTACGCGCAGAGGGGGAAGGAACCATTGGGAACATCTCCTCGGCGAACTCATCCACCGAGCGCCACAAGTGTCTGGCTCGTCCGCTGAAATACTCTTTGCGGATATCGAGACGGATTCGCTCCAACCCGCCGGCCTTCAATTTGTCAACCAGTTCAGTAACGTCCTGATTGATCCATTTATGTGGAAGCGAACGACCGACATCGAAGGGTGATGCTGAAGGCATCTTACTCCTCCTGCTCGGGCCTGTAGCGGTCCGCACATCCATCCGGCGGAACACCTGCAGACGGTCGACACTTCCCTGTGTCCTCCCATCTATCTAAGCCTGCCACCCCACGTATTGCAAGTTGGAAAATCACCAGTTGCGCGGATTTTATGGGATCTCTCACCGGGTGAATTAATTCCTCGCGCCGCCGACAATCTAGATCCTGGCCCGACCTCGTGTGATGAGCCAATTGCTCACCGTATGAGAAACCGCAAGTTGTGGTGAAAAAAGTCTTTGTGTTGATGGTTTGTAGGAGTCAGTCGACATCTCGGAGATGGTTTTGCCCATTACCATGCGCCGACGACCGGCGTTCTCCCTCGCGATTGGGGGTAGATCAGTCCGGCCGAGGAGCCGCCATGCAAACGAACTGGGCTGGGTCGCCAGTCGGGGACGTGACCCGAACGGAATTCTTCGATGATCGGGGGGAGTTGTACTACGTGGAGTGGGGAAAGTACCCGCTGCGGAACAACACGTCAAGCGGCATGGTGCCGTCGAGTGGCATCTCTGGCCCCGGCAGGGCACCGCTCGGAGATGTCATGCGCATGGCGTATTACGATAACCTCGGCCAACCGTACTGGGTCGAGTGGCGAGCATGCCCGTCTGCGATAACAGTGAACCAGCCCGAGGATCCGACAAACATCGAGGCAGTTGTGGGCAGCGTCCTCCTTGAGGCAAGCGTGATGTAATGGCGTTGAACCAGCTGTCCAATATCGAGGCTGTCCCGGGAAGACTGGATGAGGAGAATATCCCGGTCCCCCAACTGGAGTGGCTATGAACAACAGGATCAACCCGTCCCGAATTCGCCCCCGTCGCACTTCCTCTCGGCTGGGCAAGATGACCGCTCGAAACCGCCCATCTCGGTCAAGGTCGAAAACCGTTGCCCCACTCCTTCGGCCGCTCTATCCCGCCTACGTTGACGGTTTCTGCGAGGAATAATTTAGGATCTCACATTTGATCAAGTAGATCAGATTATAATCGTTGTTGATAGCTGAATAAATGCTCAACCGCCGGAGCATTCTCCATCGACGAAGTCGCGACAGTCAAGCAGCCGGGGGCTCAGACAAAAAATGCGTCGAGGTTCCCCCAACTGGGGGGCCGAGTCGCGGGAGGCCGAGTTCCTTCAGGGCCATGTCGGCCACGGTTCGGCCGATGCTGATTGATGCTGTTGCCGCGGGGGATGGGGCGTTCAGGACGTGGACCATTCGGTCGGCCTGGCGGATGAAGAAGTCGTCGACGAGTTTCCCACTTGGTTCCACCGCCTGCGCTCGGACTCCTGCGCCGGCGGGGACGAGGTCGGCGAACTTCACTTCCGGGATCAATCGACGCAAGGCGTGCCAGAAGGCTCGTCGGCTCAACGAGCGGTACATCTCGCCCATTCCCGTCCACCAAAACTTCCGCGACATCTTCCAGAACCCACTGGAACGGGCCAGTTCCCACAGGTCGCGGAAGTTCACGTCCCGGAAGCGATACCCCTCTCGACGAAATGCCAGCACCGCGTTCGGTCCACACTCCACACCGCCCCCGATCATTCGCGTGTAGTGGACCCCCAAAAACGGCAGTCGGGCATCCGGAACCGGGTAGATCAGGTGCTTGCACAGAAACTCTGCCGATGGCTTCAGCTCGTAGTATTCGCCGCGGAACGGGACGATTTGCACCCCCGGTTCCACCCCACAGAGTCGGGCCACCCGGTCGGAATAGAGCCCCGCGCAGTTCACCAGTAACTTCGCCCGGATTGGGCCGGCAGTCGTCTCGACTGTCAGCCCATCAGGCTCGCGCTTGCATCCCACGAATTTCGTGGTCGTTCGGACTTGCCCACCGGCCGTCTCGATATGGTTCACATACGCACGGGCGACGGCCTTGTAGTCGACGATCCCCGTTTCCGGCACCCGAAGCCCGGCCACTCCCCTCACATGCGGCTCGATTTCCCGCATTTGCTCGGCGGTCACCCTTGCAACCCCGTGCAACCCATTCGCCAGCCCGCGGCGTTCAAGTTCCGCCAGGGCCGGGAGTTCCCGCTCGTCTGTCGCGACCACCAGCTTCCCGCACCGGTCGTGCGGGATGCCATTGTCAGCGCAGAACCGGTACATCAGTTCCCGACCGGCAGCACAGTTCCGGGCTTTCGCCGATCCCGGCTTGTAGTAGAGCCCGGAGTGGATCACCCCGCTATTGTGCCCGGTCTGGTGACGGGCGACCTCGGCCTCGGTCTCGATCACAGCGACCGACAGCTTCCGCGCTTCGGCGAGTGCCATCCCTGTACCAAGCCCGACAATCCCTCCGCCCACAATCAGCACGTCTACGGTGTCCACCGATTCCTCCTACGTGAAGCCGCAGAGACTGTTGCATCAGAGGCGAAAGGCAGAGGCCAGGAAAAGACCGACCACGATCATGGGGATGGGTGCCACNNGTGGCACCCATCCCCATGATCGTTTTTCTCTTACCAACTGCCTAAAATAGGTCACTCGATCCGCGAGTGACCATTTCGTAAGAACCCGTCCAGGAACACCAACGGGATTTGGTGCGAGCCAGGAATCGTCGGCCTGAGATGTCGCATGCCACGATCCCGGGATCCATTCTCCACTCTCCCCACGTTGCACCCGGCAGGCAACCCCGCGTGTGATGATCCAGTCGCTGATCGCATCCCGTGACCTCTCGGCTGAGGGGCCTCCGGATCTGGGATCGAGCCTGGTGGCGTTTTCCGTCGGGTCACAGCAGTCGAACCGCCAGGGCCAGCACCTCTGCAGAGCGTCGGCCCTGGTGGTGCGCAATCCGGCTCGTGAGTGGCAGTGGCCCCTCACGTCCCGGGGATGACGGTGTGTCCCGTCTTTCCACCCGGTTCGACCAGATCCGCCCCCCTCTGGCCGCATCGTAAGGCCGCCAGGTTTGATAGGGTCTTGGCTACCCACATCGATCCTACCCACGGATGCTGTGTTCAGGGCCAGGCACCTTTCACGGGGCGTTCACCGTCGTCCCCCAGTCGGGTTCGATCTGGCAAGGCTCACCCCCCACCCGGCGAGCAAAGCCTCGCCCCAGGTTTCGCCGGAAGACTGGCTCAAAACCTGCGTGCCCTGGACACGAGCAGGTTCACGCAGGCTCAAGCCTGCGACTACAGGCATCTACGTTGATTCCCATCACAAACGAGGAGTGCGAACTACGCAACCTGACGCACCCGAACGGCCAGACCGCACTTTGCCACCGCATCCGCCAGATTCGATGCGACCACTTCCAGGTTCAGGCGGGTCCGGTCGAAGGCGGTGGCGTCGGCAGTGGCTCCGTATCCAGTGCGCACCAGAACCGTCCGGGTTCCGGCTGCGGCGCCGGCTTCCAGGTCACTCTCCCGGTCACCGACCATCCACGACTGTTCCAGGTCGAGCCCGAGGTCGTCGGCCGCGCGGAGAAGCATACCGGGCTTCGGCTTGCGACACGCGCAATCCAGCCGATACGCCGAAACATCCGCGCTCGGGTAGTGCGGGCAGTAGTAGAAACCCTCGATCCTGGCCCCGTACCCAGCGAGCAAGTCGGAGAGGTGAGTGTGAACCGCGTCAACGTCTGCGGGCACAAATAGCCCGCGGGCGACTCCGGACTGGTTGGTAATCACGACGACCACCCACCCAGCCCGGTTCAGGGCAGCGATTGCGTCGGCCGATCCCGGGACGAGCCGAACCTGATCGGGGGACGCGAGGTAATGGGTATCCTCGATGATCACGCCGTCGCGGTCGAGGAAAATGGCGGGTCGAAGGTTCATGTGCCTGGAATGATGCCACGTCCAGGGACACCGGGTCAAGGGCAACGCGGAAGCGGCTGGACGACGTGGTTTGCATGACCCTGCCCAAATCAGAACCGGGGTCACCGATCCTTCGTCACGACTGTTCCGTATAAAGTAAGCCGACCAGCGTAACACCGTCGCGCGGCGGGCGACCCCCCTCCCGAGCCCGTGACCCGACCGTGAGGTTGCCGTGAAGTTATCTGCCCCCCCGCCCCCCCCGCCGGAACCATCCCAGCCGGGTTCCACACCAGAACCGAACCCGGGCGGAGATTCTTCCGCATCAGGTGGAGCCGGCGAGGCTGCCACCTCCACCTCACTCCCACCCGGTCCGGCGACGCACGCCCCGGCAGTCAGCGCCAGCGGACAGGCCAAGTGGCCAGCGTGGTTTGCCGGGGTCGATGTGCTGCTGGCAGTGCTTGCCCTCGCCCTCGGGTTTCTGCTGGCATCGTTCACCGCTCGCAATAGCGACGTGTGGCTCCACCTCGGGACTGGGCGGATGCTCACGACCGGGGAATACCACCTCGGATCCGACCCCCTCAGTTACTCGGCTGCCCAGCGCCCGTGGATCAACCACCACTGGCTGTATGACCTCGGGACCTATCTCCTTTACCAGATCGACAGTTCCGCGCTGGTCTTCGTCAAGGCACTGGTGATTGCCGCAGCGATGGGATTACTCATCGCCATCCGGCGGCCAGGTCAATCTCTGTTGCCGTGGGCGATTCTGGTCGGTATCGCCGTTGTCGCTGCTGCTCCACGGTACACTCTCCACCCGCTCGTCGGGTCAATCTTCTTCCTCGCACTCACGCTGTTTTTGGTCTCCCGCCTCAATCGACCGGGATCTTGGCGACTCCCAACTGCCATCGGGGTGACCTTCTGGTTGTGGGCGAATATCGATACCTGGTTCATCCTCGGCCCACTTGCTCTCGGACTGCTGCTCCTCGGAGAGGTCGTCCGCACACGGGTGTTGACCCCGCCTCCCAGTCCCCCGGGTGACGACCCTCTTGGCCCGCTCCCGGACCTGTCCACACTGGCAAGAGCTTTGCTAATTGGAATCGTCGCCTGCATGCTGAACCCGCACCATTATCGTGTGTGGCAGATTCCGTTTGAACTGGCCCCGGCCGATGTGGTTGCCACCGAACCGCTGTTTCGGATCTATCACATCTCCCCGCTCACCCGCATTTTCTGGACAAATGAAGGGTTGGGATACAACCGTAACGGTCTCGCCATTGCTGCCTTGGTGGTCTCGATGTCGCTCATGATGAGCGGGTGGCTTTTCAGGGTAATCGGGCCGCGAGGCTGGATGGCGATATGCTTCTTATGTTCCTTTCTCGCCGCTCTCAATCTGCCAACCGTATATATTATTGTGTTGAGTTGGGTGGTGATAGGCGCAGTCGTGGTGATCGGGAATTTGCTTGGGTTTTGGCCGAAAATTTACCCGTACCCGCTCCCTGTGTCACACGCGATCCTGTGGTTGGGGTTCTATTACCTGAGCCTGCTGTCCCCCTATGCCATCCCATTCCTGGCGGTGGTCTCCGTCCCGCTCCTCGCATCTCAGTTCAACGGATTTTCTCGCCCCATCACCCTCGGAAGCTGGGGGGAGCGACGGACTCGTCTCATCTTGACCGCTGGGGGAGCGGGGCGGATGGCCTTGGTGGTTGTGTTCTTGGCACTCGGGGCAGCAGCCTGGACCGGTTGGTTGCAACCGAAAAACACGTATCCCGCATTCACTCGGCGGGTCTCCTGGGATCTTGAGCCAGACCCGGCCCTAGTCGAAGCGGCAGGTCAGATCCAGCAGTGGCGGGAGCATGGAGACCTCCCCGCCGATGCCCGGGGGATGATCACTTCGGTCGATCTGGCGAACTACTGCGCATGGTATGCCCCGGCCGAGAAAGTGTTCCTGAACGGTCGTTACAACCACCATCGGTTGGAGATCCCGGATTTCGTTACTGTCCGGGCTGCCCTCGAGCTGTTCCCGGCGGGCGATGATGCGGGTCCAAGCGGCCAGGAGCCGGCCCGCAGAGTGATGAAGGAGCGGCAAAGCTCCTACCTTGTCATTGCCAGCCCGGTCGGGGATCGACAGGATCTTCGCGAGCGGGCAGCGCTCATGATTGGCGAGCTGGGATCGGCCTGGCAGCGGTGCTCCGCCTGGTATCTCAACGGGCGGGCCGCCATATTCGGCTGGCGCGCTTCGCCGGGTACAGGCGAATCGACATTCGAGCGTCTTGCCCTCGACCCCGTTCGGTTGGCATTCGGCCCAAAAGTGGAACGCCTCCCAGCCGGGAAAGCGGTCCCGATCCCCCCTCCTTCAGACTGGACCGACGACTTCGTCCGCCCTCCGCCTCGCCCGGCTGGGCCAGGAGTCGAAGAGGCCATCGCGTGGTTGCGGTACAAACAGACATACGCAAATCGCCAGGGGATCAAAACGATCTACACCCGGATCTTGATGCATCGACTTGCCCCTCGGATGTTTGGCCCTCCTGGAGCAGCCGAATTCGTGACTGCCACCGTCGAGAGCAAGCCTCCCCATTCGAGTTCGGACCTGTACGCTCCGTGGCCCCCTGCCGGAGCGACCCTGGCAGCCCCCATTTTAGCCCTACGAGCTGCCCGTCGGGCGATCACAGCGAACCCCGACCATCCGGATGGTTACTACGCCCTGGCCCAGGTACTCAACGACCCGGACCTTCCGATCCCGGACGCGGAGAGATCGGTGGCGGTCCTCACGGCCCTCCGTCAATGCCTGTACCGCATGCCCCCACCCGCCGAGTGGCGACGTGGAGTCTATCAAACCGTCGCATTCGACGTGGCCCGCCAACTCTCCCAGGCGTACCTCGTTCGACCACTCTCAAGCGGCAACCCAAACGGCCAGTTTGTCCAGTTCCAGGGAACCAGGATCGATGCCGGGCTCCTCGGGCCGCTGGCCTCCGGCGATGTGCTCGTGCAAGTTCCGGTCGGATCTGGCCGCTTCGCCGTTGTCCGAGCGTCGCCCCAGGATCCGCGACTGCGCAGCCTTCCAGCCGGGAGCGAGCAACTCCCCGGGTCGTATCTCCAACCGCTCGATCTGGCCCAACGCGCCATGTCACTGGCGCGACAGTACGCGGCAGTGGAGATCCCCGCCGACGACTCAGATCGGAAGCAGTCTTATCTGAAAGGGCTCGACGAACAACTGAAGCAGCTCGACGAGATCCTCAGACGCGAAACGACACAATATCGACAGACCATCGAGCAGACCGCCAAGCTCAAGGATCGATACGGCGCGGCCCGACAAAGGGGGCTCATCGGAGAAGCGATCGACTTGCTCAGGAAGGCCGACCTCCAGAAGGAGTTCGGGCCAGACGATGCCCCCCGAATTGCCCTCCAACGGATCGCCCTGGAACTGGCCGTCGGTCAGCTCGAAGACGCTGCGGGCGACATTGCTGCGCTGCGGGAAGAGTTCGACAAAGCCGCTGGCAAGACAGATCCCCGGCGCCTTGACGAGATCATGATCCCGCTCCGTTACCTGGAGTATCTGAAGCTGAGTATGGAAGGAGATTACGCAACGGCCGGGGCGGAGTTCGAACAGCTTGACGGTCGAATTGACGGGCGACCCATCGGGGAGCCGATGAAGATACCCCCGGAGATCGAGAATGCGCCGGCGTTCAAGTCGGCGATCCTCAAACACGGCGCTGTGTGGCCACTGGTCCCGACGCTCGGGGCAGCGAACAACCCGATCGGATCCCTCAGTTGGTTCGCGCTCGGCCAGATCCAGTTCCAGGGGTACATGAACTTCCGGACGGCGATCTACTCCCACCTGGAACGGGAAGCGACATTCTTCTTCCGTCGCGGTTTCCTGGCCCTGGTCGAAGGGGATATCGACGCTGCGAAACTGCGGTTTGAACATGCCCGCCGGACGGCTCCGCCCGGGTGGGGGCCTTCCGAAGTCGCTGTTCCTCAGGCGGAATCGTATCTCCGGCTGATCGAGGCCGCCAGAAAATCGCCCTAGAGCCACTGACCCGCTCGGACAACACTGCTCACCCACCCCTGGCGGATTCGGCCCTCGCCAAGAGCGAGCCAACCGGGGCCGACCCGTGGACTCTGGCTGGGACTCATTATGTCCACCTGGATCGTGGCTGGCGTGCAGATGGATTGCAAGTTGGCGGACCGCTCGGCCAACATCCGGAGGATGGCGGACGCACTCGCCACCGCAGCCGAGCGTGGTGCCAGGCTCGTCGTGTTTCCCGAGTGTGCCCTGAGCGGATATGGGTTCGGCACCCGTGACCAGGCCCTGGCGGCGGCCGAGTCGATCCCCGGTCCGGCAACCGATGCCATCGCCCAGGAATGTCGTCGTCGCGGCGTGTGGGCGGTCTTTGGGCTCCTCGAACGCGATCCGGATTCCGGCAAACTGTTCAACGCCTGCGCTTTGGTCGGACCGGCGGGGTTGGTCGGATCCTACCGAAAGATTCACCTCCCGTGCCTCGGTGCCGACCGGTTCACCGACCCAGGCGACCGGCCATTCGCAGTCCACGACCTCGGTGGCCTGAAGATTGGGATGAACATTTGCTTTGACGGCAGTTTTCCAGAGTCGGCCCGCATCTTGACCTTACTCGGGGCCGATCTGATCGTCCTCCCGACGAACTGGGCAACCAACGCCCGGAAGATGGCCGAGTTGGTTTCCGCGGCTCGGGCGTGGGAAAACCACGTCTACTACCTCGCCGTGAATCGGGTCGGGGACGAGGCGGGGTTCCGCTACATCGGGCTGAGTTCAGCCGCCGACTATCTTGGGAACATGCTTCACACCGCACCGGAAGGGGAACAAGGGATCTTCACGATCGAAGTGGATCCGGTCGCAGCGGCCCAGAAGCGTGTCGTCCATTGCCACGGGGAGTACGAGATCGACCGCGTGAACTGGCGCCGGCCGGAGTTGTACGGTCCACTCGTCGAACCGCAGAAGGAACCATTCGTCGGCCATCAGAATCGCGAATAACAAAAGAATGGCCCGCAGATGACACAGCGCGGTCGAGCCGCAACAGAATAAGAGATGCGTGTCTGGCCACAAGCCTGAAGCGCCAGCGAAGGACAGCTTACCCTTCGCTGGCGCTTCAGGCTTGTGTTCCATCCCTTGTTCCACGGCTCTGCCGCGCTGTGTCAGGGCCAATCGAAATTGCACGGAATCTACTCATCGGTATCACTTCTGTCTCGTCTGCTGCCGCGGATTGAACCACCCCCAAACTTCAGGCGAATCAACTTCCCGGAACCGCTGGTCGTCGCAATCTGGGCAATCTCTGCCCCGCGCAAACGGAATCAGCCGATCTTACCCATCTTCTATGAGAAGCCACGTTGCCTGGCTTGCGGAGCGAATCAAGACTGTGTAAAGACGGCCTGCGAGAACTTGGATGCGGACCCCGTCGACGCCCTCCTCGGGAACACCTCGCATTTCCGCGCAAGGTTCCACCCCCAGCGCATCCTAAACGCAGGAAGAGGGAGCCGAACGCGGGGAAGGTCAAGGAGGATCATCGCCATGCGATACGGAATTCCACTCGCCATCACCAGTCTGATCGTCGGTGGCGGCGTTCTCTCGGCACAGGAGGTCGTACCAGTTCCTCCTCCTGATCCGGTCCCGCCCAGCCTATCGGGGCAAACGCCATCGCTGACTCTGCCTTCGTTATCACCCTCGCCTACCACGCAACTGACCCCAACAACACCATCCGGTCCCGCTGGTCCGGCAGCACCCTATCCCTCTGCTCCGCCTCCCGGGACATACGGTGGACCGCCCACAGGGCCTTACGGTTCACTGCCTCCAGGTCCGTATGGTCCCTATGGACCGCCTCCAGGTCCGTATGGTCCCTATGGACCGCCTCCAGGTCCGTATGGTCCCTATGGACCACCACCTCCGCCCCTCTACCGCCGTGCGCCTCTGTTTAGCCAGGGCGACCCGGCCGGGAACCCCAATTTCTGGCTCGACGTTGAGGCACTGATCTGGTGGTCCAAGAGTCAACCCTTGTCTGTGCCGGTGGTGACGACAGGACCAGCATCTCAAGGAGCCAACGCGGGAGGGATCGGTGTTCCGGGCACGGCGTCGCTCAACCAGCCTCTCAATTACGGTGCGGCTGGCGGGGCACGCCTGACCCTGGGCGGCTGGTGCGACGTGAGCCATACCTGGGGCATTGAGGGTGACCTGTTCTCCCTCGGGCAGCAGAGCACAGGCTTCAGCGTGTACGATCACTCGGGGAATGGCAGTTTGGTCATCAACGAACCCGTCATCGGAGCCCCATATTCCACCCAGGTGAGTGCTCCTGGCGTCGAGACCGGTGGGGTCGCGGTCAGCAGCACCAGCCAATTCTGGGGTGGGGGTATCAACGGTCTTTACAACCTGATGCGCCGTGACGGTTGGACCGTGAACCTCATGGGAGGCTTTCGCTACCTCCAACTGAACGAGCAGATCAACATCGTCGCCAACTCGGGCCTCTTCACGACGACGACCTACACCGACAACATGGGGAACACACTGGCGACGGCGCCGCCAGGATCGACTGTCGCCGTGATCGACCATTTCGGTACGCGAAACGATTTCTACGGTGGACAGGTCGGTGTCAAGTTTCAATATATGTCTGATCGATGGTCGGTCAACGGAATGACGACACTGGCCCTCGGCGGAACGCACGAGTCGGTCTCGGTCAACGGGGTGACAAATGTCTATCCCGTGAACGCTGCCCCGGTCTACCTGCTGGGAGGAAATTACGCGACTCTTCAGAGCGGTCGCTACTGGGAGGATCGCTTCGCCGCGGTCCCGGGATTCCAGCTCACTGTCGGCTATCAGTTCACACCCTTCATCCGCGGAACGATTGGCTACAACTTCCTCCTGATCAGCAACGTGGTCCGGCCGGGTAACCAGATCGACAACACCTACGACGGGGTAGTCCACCCGCTTGTACCCATGACCAATACGTCATACTGGACCCAGGGAATCAATCTTGGCCTTCAGGTGAGCTTCTGACACGGAGAACTCGGCCCTGAGTTCACCGATTCGCCCAGATAGTCCGAGCAAAAGCACGAGGCGACGACTTTCGAGAAGAATTTTCATCTTTGTCGTCCCTCGTGACAGTCGAAGAAAGAGACGGGATCTTCGCGGTCGCCTCGCCGATCCCGACCGGGAGGTATCGATGAACCATCCACGTCTGAACTTCCAGTCGCTGAGGACACTGCTTTACGCTGCGGTGGCGCTTGGCGTCTGTTCAAATCCGGCCCTTGCGGCTGGAGGCGGCCACGGTGGAGGAGCTCACGTTGGAGTCGCTCACGGGGGGGGCTTCCACGGAGGGTATGGCCCCGGATTCCGCGGTTACTATGGCGGTTTCTACGGCTACCCGTATTACGGCCTCGGTCTGGGAATCGGTCTGGGCTACGGGCTCGGCTATGGCCTGGGCTACGGATATGGGTATGGGTACGGTGCTGGCTATCCCTATTCCTACTACCCATACGGTGTTGGCGGAACCGGGTACGGTTACAACTACCCCTATGCCGCTTACCCCTACGGGACTGGTGGTGCCGCTCCGGCCTACACCTACGGGAGCGGAGGTGCCGGTCCGGCTTACCCCGGTCCAAATTACCCCGGCTACGGTGGACAAACTCCCAACGGCTATCCACCAGGTCAATTCGCTCAGCCAGGCGCTGCACCATCGACTCCGCCGCCGATCCCTGGGGCATCGCTTCTTCCACCCGCACCTGGTCTCCCACCCGCACCGGGTCGGGCCGTTGATACCGATGTCACCCTCATCGTTCGCGTACCAGCCGACGCGACAGTCTGGGTCAACGGCGAGAAGACTAACCAGAGCGGACCTCGTCGCGAATTCACTTCAACCGGCCTCGATCCAGGACGGACCTACACGTACTACTTGCGTGCTCAGTGGATGGGGTCGAACGGTATCATGGTCGATCACAGCCGACAGATCTCCATTCAGGCTGGGGAGCGACGGGCGATCGATTTCGCGGCCTTGCCCCCATCCCCAACTGATGCCCCACCCACGCCGCCAGCTTCGACAAATCCCTGAACACGGCTCATGACCGGAATTCCGACCCGGCCAGACCTTGTGAGCCGGGAATGGAGGACGGGACGAACAGCACACGGCCCCAGGGCTGACTGCCCTGGGCGATGACCAACAGCCCCAGAACGCGGAAAACCCCAGAGGAGTGGAATCCCCAAAGTGGCTGTCAGATAATACCCCAGTGCATCAGTCGTGGGGCCGTTTTGGTGACAGGCTGATCGGAGCCCCCCCCGGACGACAGTGCCTGAAGGGATGCTCATCGGGAGGGGCGAAACGCCTTGGAAATCACGGGGATCTCCCCGTGCTCGGGACTGACATCTCGCCATCGGCTCGCGACTGATCACAAGGGAGCGTCACGAAGCCGATGCGCTTGATACGACTGACGGAGCCGTTGAGGCGCACCCCACGAAAGCCCCGATCAGAATGGCGAGCATGAACAGCGGAATTTTTCGCAGAACAGTCATGTGATAGACTCCGAGAATGGGTGGAGGCCGATATCCCGAAACAGGAGCTGTTGTCAATCCAGGATGTCAACGGGTTGTTCCTCATCCACGCGCCTATCGGTACACTCTCTTGTAAAATGCTGGCTGATGTCTCCTGGAGGAATGAAATTGGAGCCAAGACCTTTGTGCCGATCACAGCGATTGTGGTTAGTATTGGGGTAGCTGTTATCGATCTATTATATCAAATATTAATACTTGTATACAAATGAGTCATTGGTACCGAGGGTTGAAGTGGCCCGGAAATGGTGAGGTGAAAATGACGCAGCCCCGGAACTCTCCGGGGCTGCGGTGGTGACGACGTTCATTTCACCGACGCGAGAACACTATCCGATGGCCCCACCGCGAGTCAACGTCATCTTACCAAGTAAGGCATGATGCACGGTGATCAATCGGCGGATGAGCGACAGGTGGGGAAACGATCCGACCCCGGATTGCTCCGGGGTCGTCGTGCCGGCGTCGCCCATTCGTCGGCGGGTGGAGTTTAACCGACGCTCTGGCCGAATGTCAACACGACCCTTTCCCTGTTTCTGCAAGTCGCGAATGCTTGGCGGCGGAAGGAGTGTGGTCCCTCATTCCGGTGGAATTTGAGCGCCCGCTTTCTGCATCCGCGCGCGATTTGCAAGGTATGGTTCATCGGTTATGGTGGTTGAACGCAGGTATCACCACGCAGAGTCGGCATTCCGACACGGCGGTCGCTTGGCCCAAACACGAGCCTGGCATGTGGGTGGAACGGATCACCCACCGATGTGGGCGAGCGGGGAGGTGGAGAACCCCCCGCTAAGGGAAGCGCCCCGAGCCGCCGCGGAAGGAGGCCCCGACCTCAGATTTGTCGGGGCAGCCCTCCGTGGTGGCCCGGGGTGGACAAGTCCCAAGGCCAGATAAGCGTTCTTCTGCCGGTTGCCTTGAGACTGTGTAACCCGGGATTGGAATCCCGGAGACGCTCTGGCTCCGTGATGATTGAGCCAGCCGGAGTCTAGGGAAGGGCGAACCCGTGTTCCTGCTTCAATCCCTCCGAGACCCCTGGATCCGACTGGCCCTCGCGGTCTGGGTCGTTCTCGTCTTGATGGCCGTCGGGCGGGCCGGTCTGGCTCACCATCCCCGCCACGGCGGGAGTTACGGCATTTACGCCCAGGCGGGACAGGACTGGCTCGCCGGGAGTGACCTGTACGACCGCATCAACCCCGACTCCCTGGTCGTGTTCCGCTACTCACCACCGGTGGCAGCCCTGTTCGTTCCGCTTGGTGTGATCCCAACCATCGCCGGGAACGGATTACTGCGGCTCGCCAATTTGCTGGTCTTCGCGGTTGGCCTCTGGCGGTGGCAGCGAGTCGCCTTGCCGGCCACTCTCACACCCCGCCAGAAAGCTGCGTTTTATTTGGTCCTCGCTGCGGTTGCGAACAACAATCTGATGGATGTACAGGTTAATGTCCTGACAGCCGGGTTACTCCTTCTGACCACAGCCGGGGCCATTGCCGGTCGGTGGTGGGAAGCCGCACTCAGCATTGGGCTGGCAGTGGCTTTGAAGGGGTATCCGGTATCACTAGCCCTTGTTCTGTGCGTCCTGGCCCCGCGTCGATTCGCCTGGCGCTGGGCCGTGGCCCAGGTCGGGTGGTTCGCACTGCCATTCTTGCTTCAAAATCCCGGGTATGTCATCCAGCAATATCGAGACTGGGTTGAGTTCGGCCTGAACCCACGTTTTGCGGTCGGTTGGTTTCGCGACACAATGTACCTGGCCGACTTGCTCGGATTGCACATGACCCGATCCCAATACACCTGGGTGGAACTGGTTGCTGCGGTGGTGGTGGGAGTGCTCTGCGTGCTCCATCACGTCCGTCGGCCTGGCGCGCCGGACTTGACGACAGCCTACGCCCTGTGCGTGGGGTGGATGCTGGCATTCGGCCCGGCATCCGAGACGGTAACCTACATTCTGGCGGCCCCGGCAGTTGCCGGAGCAGTCATCCTCAGTTGGTTCCGTCCGAACCCCCTCTGGTTCCGCACACTGGTGACTGTGGCGGCTCTTTTGCTGACGGGAACGCAACTGGAATTACTGTTCCCGGGTCCGCATCGGATTCAACTGGCTGGAGCCCACCCGCTGGCCTTACTGCTGTTCTTGATCGGGGTCGGGATTCGTGGCTTCGGCCTTGATGCCGCGAAGGATGAGAGTCTGGAGGAAGCTGCAGTGCCGGCAAAGGACCGAACCCACTCACAGGCGAGAAGAGAAGTGTCCGGTGGTAGCCTCGTGGCCGCCAGCGCAGGGGAGAAGCCGTTCCTCGTGAGTGCATCGCTCGATCACGAGCAGGTCACGGTTATGCCCGGTCCGACGCCTCCTCCCTGCCTTTTATCTCCCTCCATCAAACCCGGAGGGAGCGTGTCCCAGTGCTCCCAGACCAGCCAGGAATTGCAACTCTGGCTCTGCAGGAATGTCTGTGCCCCCGAGACTCCGCTCACGGAACTCCTCGCCGCGCTCGACAGGATGGGCGCGGCGGAAAAACAAGCCTTCAACCACACGATAGCGGCGAATTTTCGGTCCGGATTCCACGACCTTCAGGCTGAACTCGCCCAGTTGATCGCCATCCACGGGGACGCAACGACCGCAGGCGACATCCTCAACACAGACGGATAAAGACGAGCGGAGAGAACCCCTCCCCAACCCCTCCCCCGAGGGGAGAGGGCTCAGAACCCGGGATCTGGTCCCCTTTCCTTTCCTCTCCAGGGAAGGGGGACGGGGGGTGAGGTTCTCTCCGCTCGCCCCAGTCACCCAGATCAGTCTGACCAGCAGACCAGTCGTGAAGATCGGTCTTGCAGCGTTGCGAGGTTTCTGCCACACTCGCCCGGATATACAGCAAAATGTTATTGTTTATCGAGTCTATCATGCGAAGACAGTATACATATTCTATATTTAACAAAATTTATATCAAGATAATAAATTTCATGTCGTTGATTCAGGTGAACCGTTATCCCGGAACGGATTCTGAACCGGTCACGAATTCCAGTGACCCAGCTCCTCCAGGCCGCAATTGGTTGAGCCGGTTATTTGCCTCCACTCGCCCAGATGGCAAACCCAGTCGCGCAGAACAGATTCAACTCCTGCGCCGCATGAAGGAGTTGGAATCCGCCGGGAACCACCTCGAAGCGGTCACTCTCGGCGAGAAGGCGATTATCGCGGATGTCTCCGCGCAAATTCATCTCGCCCTCGCCTGGAACCGGCTCCTCCTGGCCTCCCAGGGAAATGAGTTTCACGCCTGGCCCGCTCTTTTGACGGCACTTGAGGCCCTCGAAACGCGGTCTCTGGATCAGCCGGATACCGCGGTCGCGGTCGCGATCTGCCGATGGGTTTTGGACTGGTTTTCCAACCCCTATCGCATGGACATCCGCGGGGCTGACACACGCCTGACCCACGATCTGACCGGAAGGTCAGGAACAACCAAAGTCGGTCCGCGGCCAGATGGTGTGCCAGCTGAGGGTACGAATCTGGACGAACTCAAGGCTCTGCTTCGGGCTGGGGAGACGGTCCGGGCCGGAAATGCCCTCCTCTCTGCCGTACCTAGCACGATCCGCTACGGTCGCGATGCCGACGGAGTCGCCCGGGAAGTCCGTTACCTGATGGCGAACGTGTTGTCGCCCCTTCCGGGCGAGACGATCTCCGAAACGCTTTCGGGTGAGGAGTACCCGCTGCCAGGGGATTACGAGGCCCAGCTCTACGATCGATACCTCTACACCGCTGCCCAGGTTCACCGGCAACGAATTCGTGCTCGCACTCGCGGAGTCCCTGGCATCCTCATCTCGTCGATCCCCAAGTCCGCGAGCGAATTCCTTTCCTACACTCTGGCTGAGACCCTCCAGTCGCCCGTGGTTCGGGTGACGATCGGCGACCCTTTCCTCGGTGCTGCCTATGGGAAATGGGTAGCAGAAGTCTGTGAGGGAGGCTGCGTCACTCACGACCATTTTGCGGCATCGGAAACGAATTTGGCGGCCCTTCGTGACGGCGGTGCAATGGGGATCTGGATTCTGGTGCGAGATCCCAGGGCGGTTTACTGGAGTCTCCAGAACATGGAATCCGAATATGATGGGGTGCCCGTGGCCACCCGGATGAGTCACGAAACCACCCTTGCCCTGGTGAAACGCCTGGCAGACTGGATCGACTCGTGGGTTCAGGCCGACGCAAGCGGATTCCCCGTGCGGTTCGTTCGATTTCGAGACCTCACCGCCAACCCCACCGACATTATGGGGACCATCCTCCAGGCCGAAGGAGCGGAGCGATTCCGAACACACTTGCAGGCTCGCCTTCGGCAACGAGGACAACTGTGCCAGATCAGTAGTAATTTCCGAAAAGGTGACGACGAGGCCTGGCGGAAGGGGATACCCGTGGAGTGGCATCGAGCAATCTGGGATGTGATCCCGGAGGGGGTACGGCACCTGCTGGATTTGCGCCCATAAACTCTCGGGCGAGAAACCAGTCTGATGAGTGAATGAATTGGACGATCTCGATAATTTCGCTCAACGAGTGATGATCGATGAAGTTTAAACGTATCCCCCCCTGGCTGAAAAAATGGTCGCGACCCTCACCCAAGGAGTCACCGGAAGTCGCCGCCCTGCGCATCCGGTTGGCGGAGGCGATTCGGGATCGGGACGGCTATCGGTCCGCGTACTACCAACAACAGACGGAACTCGGGCAACTCCGGACCGANNGGGCAACTCCGGACCGACTTTGGAACGATCACAGGCGAGCGTGATGGCTATCAGACCGCGTACCACCAACAACAAACAGAACTCGGGCAACTCCGGGCCGACATTGGAACGATCACGGCCGAGCGTGATGGCTATCACCGAGCCTACGATGCTGTAGCGACAGAGCTCGCCTATTTGAAGGCTGACGTGGAGAAGCTGCGGCATCACGGGCCGTGGCCACAGATTTGCTTCATGCACGTGGGCAAGACAGCCGGGACAAGTGTGGTCCAGAGTCTGAATCGACTGTTCGATCCCAATCGATGTTATTATGGTCGTCCTTCAAATTTTGATCGACTGACTCCCGGCGATCTCGATCATTTCGACTTCGTTGCGGGTCATTTCTCCTACGGGCAAATCCACTCCTTACGGCCGCACCGTGTGTTGATCTCCATCCTCCGCGAACCGGTGGAACGTGTCGTCTCCGCCTACTACTTCCTGCGCTCCTGGACTGGCCTAATCGATGATGAGAATCGAGTCATGGTCGCGTCCGCGCAGCGGTTCAGCTTGCTCGATTTTTTGAAGGATGATCATCCACAAATTCGCGAGGTTTACCAGGACCAACAGACCTATACTATCGCTTCGGACTTGCGGGCGGAACGGATGTCAGACGGCACCGCGGTGCTCAAGGCCGCACTGTCGCACCTTGATGATTTCGCCCTGGTCGGCTTGACCGAACGAGTGGACGATACCATGTCGTTGCTGTCGCGTATGCTGCGCTGGCCGCAGTTCACACAACTCGAACGCGCCAATGAAACCCCAAACAGGCCCGCGGTTCCAGAGTTGACGCCGAGAGAATATGACGCGATCATGGAATGCAATCGGCTTGACCACCAACTCTACCAGGAAGTGAAAAAACGTTTCCAGTTGCTCTGGAGCACGATCATGTCGTGAACACGCAATAGGCATTAGCCCTCTTATTTATGGACGAATGTAGTTGCCATCGCCATGATCGCCATCCTCCCGCCAATCCAGGCTCACTGGTAAAAAGGTATCCTCGGCGGGATTTCTCCAGTCGATCTCAAGTTGTTATCTCAAACTATTAGTGTACGATTGATGTTAAGAAATAGTCATGTGCATACGCTCGCTACCATGTTGCAAATGAACATTCTGCTTTAGAAGTTGGTGGATATACGAGCATGCCACCGAGAGAATATTGGAATGGGTCTACTGGCCAGGCGTTCATGCCAGCGAAGATCACTTGCAGCGGCTCACCCGGATGACGCGGTAGGAAGACCAGATCGATCGCCATGCGTTCGCGGTGCTTTGGTGGCTTGGCACGGTGCAGCAACCGGTTTGCATCGAAGATGACGAACGTGCCTGCCGGACCAATGACCGAGTGGACTTCCCCGGCCGCATCCTGATATTGGAACGGGCCAGAATCCTCATCCACATCGGTGAGGAAGATCAGTCCGCGAATGACGCCTGCGGGAGTGCCGTCGCCATGCCAGGCTTGCGGACCCACACCGTCCTCCGCGTGCCTCAACGAACGGAATAGCCGGCAATTCAGAACAATGATTGGACAGCCGACACAGGCCAAGAAGAATTGTTCTAGATCCGGTTGATCAAGGATCTGATGGAGCCCTTGCAGAAGATCTAGTGATGGATCTGCTGTTAAGACATTTTTAGTGTACGAACGTATTGGTTTACCGTACCAGTCCCAACGGGGATGACGATTGCCTATATCCAGACTGAAATCGAGGCTGTTTTTCCAATGATCGACCATGCCTCGATCCAGTTGCAACACGCATCGACCTTCAGTGCGATAACTTTGCACCGCTTCTCTCAGCCAGGCAATGTCGGGGAGGACCGGATTTGCTGGTGCGCCAGCAGTGCAATTTGCTGGCGGCACATTACTCACTTCAATCAGCGCAGGCGCCAAAACTGGTACGGGAGGCGTCGGCAGCTCGGGTGCCGGTACACTGATCGGGTCGAGATTTGGCTGCTGCAACAAGGCAACTGGGGGCGGAATCTCGGTCGTACGGTGCGTCCATTCGCGCTGGATTTTTCGCAACCTCCGCCGAACGGCGACTGGAAGGAGATCCCGCACCGTGCGCCGGAGGATTCCCGAGCGAAGCACCTTCGGTCTGGGTTCGACAACGTGCGAATCGCTACCGCTGGAGAGAGTTCCCATCTGCGGTTCGGGAGGTTGCGTGACCGGGATCGGTGGTTCAAACTGTACCGGCGGCGGGTTCGGTCCGGAGGTCGGAGCGGACGGTTGCACCGGGGCAGGCGCGGCCGGGCAGCAACGATGGTAATACAGCTCATAGCGGCGGTAATTCACGCCGAGCCAGGAATAATTAAAGACGTTGTCGACAAGAAGTTGCAGTGAGATCCGCGTTGCTTCGCGAGTCAGATGCACTCCATCCAACTCGTACTCGGGCCGCAGGTAGCCATCACGGGTGGTTTCCTGCCAGATGTCGATAAATGGGATGCTGCGTTTCTTACATTCGACAGCGAGATAGTCGTTGAAGATCCGGGCCGCCTTGTAGCGAGTAGTCGCGGGACAATCGAAGCCGTGGATATCGCGGAAACGCTTGTCGTTAGTGGTCGGCGGCACAATGCAATGCAAATACGTGCGTGTAAAGCCGAGCGCGCGCATTTTCTGCACGCCGTCGAGAAGGGGATTCATCCGTTCCTCGACCAACCTCTGGCAGAAGTCGAACGGCAGCAGTGGTTTTCCGGAATGTGGATACGGTGAATCTTGCGGTGGAATGAAATCACGCTCGTCTTTCAACAGCGTTAGCAATGCTCCGCGGACATCAATATCGCCGCAACTAAGGACGATCAAGGGCGTCCCTTGTGGCCGTTCCGTAGAACTAGAGATGGCCAGGTCAATCCTGTCCATCGATAAATGCACCGCTCGGCCGTTGCGCAGCAAGCTTTCGTATTCCAGCGCCTCCACAAGTTCCGCTGGCAACCCTGTTCCCGCCTGGAAAAAAGTATAGCCGGTGAAGCCGCTGGGAATGTATTTCACACGCGTGGCAACCGTGCCACCCGTCCGCTGTTCGGTACAGGTCAAGTGCGAATACGCCAGCACGTGACTGTCGCCGATGACATAGATGGGGACAACGGTCTGCAAAGGTCCGAGTATCGCGCCATCCCTATTGGCACCGGTCTTGGCGGAAGTGTATTGCATTATTGGATCCCTCCAAACATCCTCGACCTCGATCAAGCGGCACGATGATCCGCCAATGCCGCAAACACAATGGCTTCATCACAAATCACTTCGCTGCCGTCGGACGACCCAGGTGTCGCGTGCTCGATCTTGGGCGCTGGTTCCGCAGCTGTTTCATCAGATGAGGAGAACTGCTTCAAAAAGAGGCTGATCGCCAGATCGACAGCGGACGGCGCTACGCTTCGCCGATCAGCGGTGAAGAATTCATGACTACGAAAAGTTGCCGTGATGATCTCGAACGAACAGAAGTAGCTCGTGTTGCTCCACCGTAGGATTGTCTCCTCGGCCGCGACGCGCAGCACGGACTTGGAGTATATGGTTGATTGCAGGACATGCCGGGGTTCCATCGTCGCCGCTAGGGGTACGGGTGACACTGTGAGTATGACGTGAGCGCCCGGATTGACCGCGCGCAAACCGTTTAGGAACGCATCAAGGTGGGCCGTCACCTCGGCAACTGTAAAATTGTGGAAACAATAGCGTTCGGGAGAGAACTCGCCTACGCCGCAACCAGGACAGGTGGGATAGACAGTGCCATCCTTCCGCGACAGCCAGGCCTCTGTCAGCCCCAGAGTGAAGATGAACACTTCGACCGTCTCGAACAGCCGGCGGACCGCCGCCAGATGGCATTGCTGATCGACGACCAGTTCCTGCCGTGAAGCGAAACCGTTCGGCTGGATTCGAGGCCGCAACAGATCGAACCAGCGTCCGTCCGGAGAGCGCCAGCAGAAATCTTCCGGTTGAAACCGTCCGTAGGCGCGCTCGAACAATTGAACTAGTTGGAGGGCGGTGTAGATATTGCCGTAACGCGCGGAGAAGACTTCGTAGTTGTAGTTCGCGCGATCCTCCGGTGTGAACCACTCCGGAGCCGGCTCGACGATCTGGAAGCTTAAGCCTTTCCGGACCAAGGCCCGGGAAATGTGCTGGGAGAAACAGCTCCCGGCCGTGCCGATGCGTGTCCGTTGCGACATTCGCAAAGGAGACGGCAGTTGCGGATTCAGCTGATCGAGGGGAAGGCTGGCGATCGCGCTGGCCCACAGACTGGTTGCCGGCACGTCCCTGTATGGGCAGGTCACATAACACGGGTTGAACTGTTTCGGTGTCATGCCATCTCATCATTCGACGGTCTGGGTCGAACTCTCTTGGCAGCGCTCGGCGTTACGCACGCTGTGCGTAATGCAGACATCGCTTGCCTCCATTCGACGTAGACCGCCGAACGATGACTGATCCCCTCTCGTCTTATGGCTTCCGAAACACTCCCTGCCCCGTCGGTAGAGCCAGGATCTGGACGCCCTGCTTGCGGGTGAACTCGTCGAAGCCTTTTTTCTGCTCCTCATAGCTGACATAGCCGTAGTCATCAAGCAGCACAAGGCCGCCCGACACCATCTTCGGCCAGAAATGCTCGATCGCCGCGATCTCCGGGGTGACATTGTTCATGTCAAGCGATAGGTATGAGACTTGCTCGATCCTGCGACAGCGGCCCAACGATTGCGGCACACTCCCCTTGATGAGGAACACGTTGCGGAACTCAGAGAAATTCTTGCAGACCTCCTCGAAGTTCTCCAGGTAGTGCTTGCGGTAATGCGCCAGGTTCCCCTTGGCGACCTCTTCGGGAGTCACCAGCGATTCATCAAGACCGCAAAACGTGTCGAAGAGGAAGAAGTTGCGGTTGCACCGGTTCCAGTCCAGATAGCGCATGATGCCGGAGCTGAGGAAGCCCTTCCAGACACCGCACTCGACGAAGTCGCCTGGCATCTGGATGGCCTGCGAAGCGCACCACAACGCGACGTGCATCCGCCAGTATTGCACCTGATGCTCGCCGTGGGCCTGAATGCCGCGCGCGTACGCCGCGATGTAGCGCGGATCCTTCATGAAGTCGTGGTTGTGGATCACCGCCGGGTCATTGCGGACCCCGTCGTAATCGAAGACAGGCGTGTAATACGACGGCACTGCCCCCGTGGGTTCAGAGGGATTGCGGAACTCAGTCTGCCAGTTGGTGGCGTAGATGTCGGGAGTGCCTTCGACGAAATCCTCCATCGACGACCGCCCCGACGGACTTCCTTTTCCCTTTTTTCGAAGCAGACCGGGCAATAAATTCATCAGCATTGTTCGTTCTCCGATCCGATCTTGAGGTCGTGGAGGAAAAAGGCGGCCCCGTTGAAGCCATAAGTGAAGAAAGGCGAGCTGCTAAACCGCTGTTGCGCGTTGAGGAACTCCTGTAACGCCCGGCGTTCGCCGAAGTGCGGATTGGCCTTGAAGCAGTTGTAATCGTCGAACATCAGCACGCAGCCATCCTGCAAAACGTCCTTCTCATCGAGGGCCGTCAGAACCTCGCGAGTCGACTGATACAGATCGCAATCGATGTGGACGATCGCGGCCTTGATTTTCGGCAGGTTCTTGAGTGTCTCGGAGAAGAAGCCCCGATAAACGCAGATTCGCTCCGGGCTGACCACTTCACTCAGCCGGTTGAAAATATGCACGTCCACTGGGCAGCCGAGATTGTGTTGGATCCAGTCGTCCGGGAATCGCATCCGATCCGCCCAGACGTTTCGTACGCCAATGTCGTAACTGTTGCGGTCAACCGCGGAGACGTATTCTGGCAGCCCCTCGAATGAATCGAAGAGGTGAATCTCTTTCCACATCAACAGGTCGCGCATGATCTCGCACTGGATGCGCGCTGTAAAGCCGGTGAGAACCCCGAACTCCAATGCCTCGCCCAGCAGGCCAGATGCAGTGAGGTATTCGTAGACCCGCAGGAATGCCTCGGTGTACATTGCCTTGCCGCGCTGCGGATCGATGTGGACCATGCATTGCTTGGTCAAGTCGTAGCTCGGCCTGGCCTCGACGATCTCGGCGAGCTTCTGCCGGGCGACCTGATTGAGCGGGTCCAGTTCGACGACGCGAACCAAAGCCCGCTTCGCTTCAGGCACTTTGCCAGCGAGCATCAGACGCTGAGATTCCTCAAAGACCGGTTGCGACATTTGGAGCATTCGAGCGCGAGCCGGGCCGTAGCCGTGAATCAGTGACATCGCCCGCCCGTAGTGGGCGATCGCGGCATTGAGATTGCCCTTCATCTGTTCGGCTTCGCCGATCTGGGTCCAGTGGGCCGCGTCGTGTTCCGTCCGATCGGGATGCGTGCCGGCGGGAAGTTGATCGACCGGGCGGAGCAGCGTCGGCTGGCCCTGCATGGTCGCGCGAAGCTGGTTCAATTGCTCGGATAGGGATAGCTTCAAGTCTCGTTCGCGGACAAGCTGACGGGCAGCCTCTTCGCTGCGCGCTACGGACTGTTCGACGCGGGTGTTCAATTCCTGGGCTTGCCGTTCAAGAGCAGATATCTTCTGCTGCAATTCCTGGTTTCGGGATTGGTATTCCTCGGCCTGCCGTTCGAGGAGGGATATCTTCTGCTGCAATTCCTGGTTCCGGGACTGGTATTCCTCGGCCCGGCATTCGATCGCGCGCTGCCGATCCATGCCAACCTTGAGGGTGTTCGACTTCAGAACCTGATAGCCAAGGCGGCGGACCAGCCCCTTCAAGGCGGTTTTGAACATGGGTGCGATACCTCCACGATAGAGTTCCCATTTGACGAGCAGGCTGTCGCGCTGACGAACACCCAAGCGTTCCGGGTCGGGAACGAACGCGGTCAAGCAGCCAGGTGGCGGCCGTTGGACCCGTGATATCTCGAAAGTCCAGAGCCAAGAGCATCGTTCATCACGCACCTTGGTGGAGCAAGCCTGTGCCACGCTGAGTCAAACAGGCTCTCACCGATTATCGGAGCAATCGCCGTCCTTCTGGACTACCTTCATCACTTTCCAAGGCGACAATCACCTCAACCAAGCCCAATCCTGGGTCGAGAGCAACCGGAATACTCCTCAGTCCTGTCTGGATCAAGCCCGTTCGTCCACTCGATTTCCACGACGACCGGCTCGCCAACATGCTCGACCATCTCGCTTTGCCCGGCGACCCCATTGCCAGGCCCGCGGAATTGAGACCAGCACGTCCAGCGGGAGAGAATCCCCCTCGGCTCGTCCACTCGGTCCATCAGGTTCAAGGTTCTGTTGCCAGATGGCAGCCTCGCGAATACTAATGAGAATGTGAGAGACCGATTGGCCTCGGTGGCTTGCCTTTCCTCCGTCCCCGCCCGCGATGAGTCGAGCGATGCTGCGGATCGTTTGCGTGAGCGACACCCACGCCAACCATCGAAAGACCGTCATCCCGGACGGGGATCTGCTTCTCCATGCCGGTGATCTGACCGGACACGGCCGGCTTGAAGACGTGGAGGATTTTGACCGCTGGCTCGGGACGCTCCCGCACCGACACAAAGTGGTGATCGCTGGGAATCACGACTTCTGCTTCCAGGAGCAGGGGGCCGAGGCCCGAGCCCGAATCACCAATGCGGTCTATCTCGAAGACGAGATGGTGAAGATCGCGGGGGTGACGATCTACGGCAGCCCGTGGCAACCCTGGTTCGGTGGGTGGGCGTTCAACCTTCAGCGCGGACCGGAACTGGCCACAGTGTGGTCCAAAATTCCCGCCAGCACGGACATCCTGCTCACTCACGGGCCACCGGAAGGAATACTCGATCGGAACCGCCGCGGCGACTGTTGCGGATGCCGGGATTTATTGCACCGGGTGCTGGAGATTCGTCCGCGGCTCCATGTGTTCGGGCATATTCATGAGGCCGCCGGACGGACCGACATCGACGGGACCACCTTCCTGAACGCCAGCACCCAACTCGGCCACGGGACAGCCGTGGTTGTCGAGTGGCCTGGGCTCGTGGAGTGAGCCCAGGTTGAAACCGCTCATCCACGCTTGCGAGCGCGGCTCTCGTTGCGTACCATTCATCAAGATCTGCGCGGGAAACCTCATTTTCCTTTGCCTGACCCTCCTCCCCACTTCCATCGAAGATTCCTTCTTGCCCTCCATCCCACTACCGGATAGGCTCACCTACCAACTCCGCCCTACCGTCTCGCGACCCGACCGGAACGTTGCCATGCTCAAGCGTCTTCTCCTGCTCGTGACCGTCTCGGTTGTATTCGTCATTGCCGTGTACGCTGCGGCCGACAAGCCAGCCGCACCTGCGGACAAGCCACTCCCGGAGATGAAGTTCAACGATGTGGTCGAACTCGCTCCGGGCGTTTTCTTCCGCTACTCCTCAATCAGCGCCACCGACCCAACCATCCCGTTCGGTGGCTCGAATCACGCCTGGGTCATCTTCAAGGACTACGTCGTGGTGATTGATGCGAACTTCCCGAAGGAAGCGGCTGATGTCATCGCCGCCATCAAGAAGACAACGAACAAGCCGATTCGATACGTCCTTGACACCCACCACCACGGCGACCACGCCTACGGGAATACGATCTGGGCCAAGGAAGGGGCGAAGATCGTGGCATCCAAGAACACTGCACGCTTACTGAAGGTGAATGGGCCGAAGCAGTGGGAAGACGCCAGCAAGGGGAAGAACGGCCGCCAGGATCTGCGCGAGAACGAGCTGAAACAGGTCGATATCACGTTTGATGACACATACGAACTCGACGATGGAACCCAGCGAGTCGAGTTCCGGCACTTTGGGCACAGCCACACCATTGGGGATGCGGTCGCGTACTTGCCCAAGCAGAAGATCCTGTGTACGGGGGATGCCTGTGTGAACGGCTCCTTCAACTTCATGGGGCACGCGAACTCGGCAAGCTGGATCAAGTGTCTGGAAGGAATGGAGAAACTCGATGTCAATCTCGTCTGCCCCGGGCACGGGAAGATCGCCGGAAAGGACTTGCTCGCGACCCAGAAACGCTATTTCGTCGAGATGCGGGCGGAAGTGAAGAAGGGGATCGACGCAAAGAAATCCCTTGATGAGATCGTCGCAGCACTCGACATGCCCTGGTACAAGGAGTGGACCGGTAAGGCGGCCAAGGATAACAAGGACAACGTGAAACACATCTACGACGAGTTTAACGGGAAGATCGACCACGACCGCCTTGGTGTCCGCCCCAGCCCGCTCGACTGGCGTGCATCCCCCAACGCCGCCACGGCCCTCGCTGGTCGGTGAGGTCATCAATCCAAGAAAAGATGATCTCCCGCAAAGTCGCAAAGATAAGAAGAAGACAGGAGAGAAAATCAGCGAACTCGGTCGTTCGTTTGTCGCCACTAAGCTGATCGAAAAATTCTTATTTTCTTTGCGTCTTTGCGGGAGACCCTTCTTTTGTATTTTATGTAAGATATTCTTTTGCCCACCTACACGAGGCCCGTTCATGATCGTCGGCGTACCCAAGGAGATCAAAGGGGACGAGTATCGCGTTGCGATGACCCCGAGCGGGGTTGAGGAACTGACCCGGGCCAGGCACCGGGTCTTGATCCAGGCGGGAGCTGGGGCCGGGAGTGGAATCAGCGACGAGCAGTACGTGGCGGATGGGGCGGAAATCGTCGGGTCGTCGGCAGACGTCTGGGACCGGGCCGAGCTGGTCGTGAAGGTGAAGGAACCGCTTCCGGACGAGTGGCCCCTGATGCGATCCGGACAGACGGTGTTCACCTATTTCCACTTCGCGGCAGATGAGGCCCTCACCCGGGCGGTGATGGCGTCCGGGGTGACCGCCGTGGCGTACGAGACGATCAAGGACGCCCGGGGCGGGCTCCCGCTCCTCACCCCGATGAGCGAGGTGGCCGGGCGGATGAGTATCCAGGAGGGGGCCAAGTACCTGGAGCGGCCATTCGACGGCCGGGGCATTCTGCTAGCCGGAGTCCCCGGAGTGGCCCCTGCCACGGTGGTTGTCATTGGCGGCGGGGTGGTCGGAGCGAATGCGGCCAGGGTGGCCGCCGGGCTCGGGGCGAATGTGTTTATCCTGGATGTGAACCTCGACCGGCTCCGCTACCTCGATGATGTCATGCCGCGGAACGTCACGACGCTCTTTAGCAACCGGCACAACATCCTGGATGCAATTCAGTGGGCGGATCTGGTGATTGGTGCGGTGCTCATCCCGGGGGCGAAGGCCCCGCATCTCATCCGCCGGGACGACCTGAAGCGGATGCCACACCGGGCGGTGGTGATCGATGTGGCGATCGACCAGGGTGGGTGCCTGGAGACGAGCAAGCCCACCACCCACGCCAAGCCAACGTATCTCGTCGACGACATCGTCCACTACTGCGTCACGAACATGCCCGGGGCTGTGGGTCGAACCAGCACCTACGCCCTGACCAACGTGACCCTGCCCTACGCTCTGCAACTGGCAAACAAGGGTGTGGAGAAGGCAACGAAGGACAACCCGGGCCTCGCGGCCGGGGTGAATGTGAAGGCCGGGAAGGTGACCAACAAGGCCGTGGCGGAGACGTTTGGGCTCGATTGCGTACCGGTGGGGTAGGAAACCGATTTCAAGGTTCAGCACTCGCTGCCTCCGCACCGCAAGCCTCGACACCCTTAACAGGAGCTGCAACTGTGGCCGAGACGTTCACTTTTTTCTGGAAGAGCCCTCTGAGCCAGTGGCAACGGTCGCCGTTTGTCGTCGGTGGTGTCACATTCACGCACGCCGAGCAATTCATGATGTATACCAAGGCGCTGTTGTTCGGAGATCACGATGCGGCTGCGCTGATCCTGAAGGCAGCCAGTCCCCGAGAGCAGCAGGTCATTGGGAGGACTGTCCGCGGTTTCGATGAGGCGGTCTGGGTTCTGTTCCGTGAGGGCATCGTCTACACCGCCAACTACGCTCGATTCTCGCAGAATCCGCAACAGCGGGACCTGTTGTTCGCGACACAGGGGACGACCCTGGTGGAGGCGTCGCCGCACGATCTGGTGTGGGGAATTGGGCTGGCTGCGGACGACCCACGAGCCCTGGATCGATCGCAGTGGCGCGGCCTCAACTTGCTCGGGCAGGCTCTGACCCGCGTCCGTGAGGCGTTGCTGTGGGAGCAATCGCTGGAGCCGCAGGGTGGCCGGGATTGAGTCTTCGAAACCCCGGTCAGCAGCCTCACACGTTCGATTCCAAGCAAGACCAGCCGCTGAGAACCCCTTGTCCACGAGGCCTCTGTAAGGCTTGCCGGGGTTTCGAGGACTCAACGCCGGCCACCCTGCCGCACTTCATTCGCGCAATCCCAGTTCCCTCTCTTGGTCTGGTCTTTCTCTGTGTCCTCTGTGACTCTGTGGTGAATTCATTCTTCCGGTCTTACTACCTATGTCCGACCTCGCCCGCAAACTGTTCGGCGACGATGTGCCGCCAAAATCGCTGGCCCTCATCGTCGACCTGGACGACACTCTCTGCACGGGCTTCGACCTCCCGATCCGCGCGGCGGTTGAGGTTCTGGGCCGGATCGACCGGCAAAAGGTGGCAGTCCATTATGTGACGGCCCGCGGCGAGGTGTCGCGGGCAGGAACCGTGCGGTTCCTTGAGGAACATCGGTTGCCCGGTTGGCGCAATCTCCACTTCTGTCCTAACCACATCAGTACACGAAAGCACAAGATCGACAAACATGCTCTGTTGGCCCGGGAACACCGAGTGATCGCAAGCATCGGCGACACCGAGGAGGAAGAGGGCGAGGCCGCCCGGTTGGCTGGCGTCCCGTTCGTTCTTGTTGATCGCGATCACGCTGCCCCGGCGTGGACGTTCGTGGCCGCACGGATCGAGTCCGCCGCCGGATTCGTTTTGGCGTGACAGGTTCCCGGCGCTGCCATGAAAAGAGCACTCCCAAGGGCATCAATTGTGAACGGGCGCGAATCATTCAGGCGGGCTTTCCATTTTCATGCGTTCAGGGTGATCCCCGATCATGACCACTGCTGTGAAAAGAGAGGAAACAAAAGCGGCGGAAACGCGCCGCACTCCAAAACGTAGCTGGCGCGGAATCGCCTGGGTTCCCAGGGCTTCCGCCCTGGGCTGAGAACGGCCGCCGCTCCGCGGCTCAAAACCTTCCTGTTCTGGCCGTAGGCCGCTCGCTTTTCGCCCCGGATGGGGCGTTCGTTCTGAGCCCAGGGCGGAAGCCCTGGGCGCTCCCGCACCTACGAGCCCGACCGGTCACCCCTGCGTTTTCCGGACCCGTTCGGTGCGGGAGGCAAGGCCCGAGGTCGACCACATCTCCCTCCAATTCTCAGCGTGAGTGGGTATACGGAAACCCCGCACCTGACCGGGTTTGCCCGGTGTTCCTGGGTTCGATCCTGGGAGTTGGTCTGCCGCCAGGATCACGGGTTTCTTAGCTTCAATTCTCTTGACATAACGACCGTGGGTGGTATCAGGACGCCACTCATCCAAATGCGTGGGACAGGGACCGGCCACGGGGGAACGGGCCGGCTCAGGCGTGGGTGGTGGGACTGCACTCGGCGGTAATTCCGCTGGGCCAGGAATGCCCGCTGGACTGACACGCGGGGTTGGAGATCAAGGGGGAACTCAGGATGGTGCGCTTTGAACGCCCATCCGGCGACCACCGCCGGGCGTGCAGAACCCGAACGGGGTGGGGTGTCGGAGCTCTTGCAGCCGTGGCGATCATTGGGGGAGCGGTCTTCGGCCCGGCCGGAGCGCAAACACCCTCGGGGCAGGTCCGCCCAGGCGTGGTCCCATCCGTTCCGGTCGGTGGGCCGGTGATGACCGGGGTTCCATCGGGTCCGCTTGGTGGCGCAGTTTCACCCGGATCAAATGCTTCGAGCATCATCACGGTACAACAGCCTGGGGCGACTGCGGCCGATCCCCTGATTATCACCGGACAAGACCAGCCGGTCCAGAAAGGGGGGTCGGACGCCCCGGTCGCCAAGCCCCTGACCCAGCCGGGTCCGTATGCCGGGCCGTTGAGTAACCCACTCCTTTCCCCAGCCCCGATAGGACTTGGTCGGACCCCCCAACCGACCGCAGCGACCCAGGATAAGGTGGCCAAATATGTGGCCAAACTGCTCGATCCAGAGACGACTCTGGACCTGATCGCGGGTCAAACCCGCGTGCTCATCCTCAAGGGAACTCCGTTCCGAATCCAGGCGGGGGACGAGTCGATTGTTGGTCTGAATGCAGTCAACCCAAAAGAGTTATTGCTGCAAGGAAAAGGGGTCGGAGCGACGGTCTTGAACCTCTGGTTCGGAGATCCTGCCGACCCGACCCGACAGGAGACCATCACCTATCTGGTCCGCGTGTTCCCGGACCCGGAGGCCAAGGAGCGGCTGGATCGTGCCTACAAGAAGCTGGAAGATGATATCAATGGCTATTTCAAAGATAGCTCAATTCGATTGAAGATCGTTGGTGACAAGCTGGTTGTGAGTGGGCGGGTTCGGGATTTCGTGCAGGGCGGTCAAATTCTCCAGATCATTCGGGCGAACCTGGGGGGCGCAGGAGCTGGTGGGGGGGCTGCGGGTGCTCTCGGTGGAGGAGGTGTGGGAGGGATCGGCGGGTTTGGTGGTGCTGGTGGAGAACTGGCGAGGGTTCCGCTCGTTCCGTTCGGAGCTCTGCCCGACCCCACGCGGGCAAGCGACCCCCCCAATGCGGAATCGTTCCGGGTCGCCGGAGGGCCGTTTGTCATCAACCTGCTCGAAGTCGCAGGGGAGCAGCAGGTGATGCTCCGGGTGATGGTGGCCGAAGTGAACCGGGCGGCCGCCCGGAGCGTGGGTATGAACTTCACCCTGACCAACAGTCAGGGTATCACGGTGTTCAGTAACTCCACCGGACCGATCTCCGGGTCGAGCGGGGTCAGCACCGGATCGACTGCGGCGAGCTTGCTCTCCAGTAGCTTTGGAGGTTCGGTGTCGGCCAGCGGGGCGATCCCGAACCTGACCGCAGCGTTCAACGCCGGCCGCATCCCATTCGCGATCAGCGCCCTGAAGACCTTGTCCTATGCCCGGTCGCTGGCGGAGCCAAATCTGGTGACTCTCAACGGCGTCCCCGCCACATTCCAGGCCGGGGGCCAGTTCCCGGTCCCGATCATTAGCAGCGGGGGATTCAGCGGGAATCTTCAGGGAGTCACCTTCGTCCCGTTTGGTGTCCAACTCGCATTCACTCCCTTCATCACTGACCGAGACCGGATTCGTCTGAGCTTTGCGGCCACAATCAGCACTCGCGATCTGGATGCCGGAACGAGCATCGGGGGCGGGACAGTCGCCGGGCTCAACACCCGGAACGTGAACACCACCGTGGAACTTCGCCAGGGAGAAACGATCGCGGTTGCCGGGCTAATTGAGTACAACCTAGCCGCGAACGCAGCCAAGATCCCGTTCCTTGGTGAGATCCCGGGACTGAATGTGCTCACCGGTCTCCTCCAGATCCAGGCCGGGGAGAAGGAATTGGTCATCTTCATCACCCCAGAGATTGTCCGACCACTTGACCTGAATCAGGTGGCAAAACTTCCCGGGGCGGAGATCCTCGACCCGAGTGACCTGGAGTTTTACTTGATGGGCCGTATTGAGGGTCACTGCACGGAGAACCGTAGCCCTATACGCACTGATCTGAGCCGGATCAAGATGTATCGTCAGGTCGAACAGACGAATGTTTATGGCCCGGCCGGGTATTCGCCGCAGCAATACCCGTGATCACGTTGGCTGGGGCGGTGGTAGCGTGTGTTCCGATGCGACAGTCGGGGGGGAGTGATGCGAATTCGCCTACGGATGCTGCTCACTGGGGCAGTCGGGTTCGCTGGGCTTGGGTGCCTCCACCCCAGTTCCGGGTTAAACGGGATCACCGGTGGAGGCTGGTCCGACCGTTCGTCCGCAGCCACCGCTCCGGCCGCACCGGAGTTGCCCGCCAAACCGGCCGCAGCCCTCTGCATGAGCATGGCCCAGAATCTGGAGAAAGACGGGAAAGACGCGGATGCAGTTGGTTACTACGAGCGGGCGCGGGAACTCGATCCGAGCCTTCAGGACCGGGCATCCAGGCGGCTGGCGGTTCTATACGACCGGACGGATAACCAGGCCCGAGCGATGGCCGAATTCCAGGAGCAGTTGAAGAAGAAGCCGAAGGACGCCAATTTGCTCAACGACATGGGGTACAGTTACTACAACCGCGCTCAGTGGGCGGATGCCGAAACGTATCTCCGACGTGCACTCGCGGCGGATAAAAACCACAAGTCAGCGTGGGTGAACCTGGGCCTGACGCTGGCCCAACAGGGGAGAAACCAGGAAGCAGTCGATGCGTTCCTGAAGGTCGTGACGCCAGCAGAGGCGCACGCCAACCTCGGGTTCGTCCTGGCTGTCCAGGGGAAGAAGGCCGAGGCGGTCGCTGCTTACCGCCAGGCGCTCGAACTGGAACCGACTCTCCGGCTCGCACAGATCGCAGTGGCGAAGCTGGAGAGTCCGGAACCCCCGACGCTGGTCCCGGCGAGCGCTGCTTCTACCCAGAACTAACGGCACCGCAACCGGTGGTCGAGCGCAGCTCGACCACCGGCTAATCGCGCGACCCGGAGGGGTCGTACCTATAAGCCGGTGATGAGCGCAGCGACACCACCGGTTGCGGGTGCAATCACCTCAACCCCGGAGAGGTCGCATCAACCTCGTTGCGATCTCGGGGCCAATCCGTGTTCACGTGAAAGCCCCCGCCCCCGCCGCCGGTGGTAGAGCTAC